>NZ_JALQCK010000044.1:0-85640 GCF_030464835.1 Paraburkholderia sp. WS6 | reverse complement strand
ACGATGGTCAGGCGTGCAACGCCGCGCGCGCTATCGCCGAACACAAGCTTGTCGATGTGCGCCAGCGTATCCAGGATTTGTCCATGCTGGAAGCCGCGTTGGCAACACTGGTACAGCGCTGCTCGACGTCGAAAGGCACGGTGTCGTGCCCACTCATCGACACACTCATGAACGGCGATGAGCTGACCCAGTGAGCGCGTTAGCGCAACGCGTGCCGGTAGCACACACCGCCACCGACACAACCGGGACAGTGCTCACCTGTGTGACGGGGCCGGCGGTCGGCAGGCTACCTGCGGTTTACCGGCAATCGTAACGCAAGAGGCGCAATCATTTCGTCTCTCGAACGTCTAACAATAAGGTTGTGCTTATCTCTGGGTAGACCGTAATGCTGAACGTTTTTCGCCGATATCTGCTCGCGACGAGCTTGTTACTGGTCGTCAGTATCGCTTTCGCTGGCGAGCAGCCTTTTAGCCAGGCCCGGTTCGACAGGCTGAACGCCGACGGGAAGCCTGCCGTCGTCTACTTCCACGCGACCTGGTGCCCGACCTGCAAGGTCCAACAACCCATTGTGGACCGTTTGGCAGCGAGCCCGGAAATGAAAGACGTGACCATTTTCGTGGCCGACTACGACAAGGAAGTTGCCCTGAAACGGGCAATGAAAGTGAGCCAACAGTCGACATTCGTTGTCTTCAAGGGCGGCCACGAAGTTGCGCGCTCTACGGGGCAGACGCGCGAACAGGACATCAAAAACACGTTCGCCAAAGCCCTGTAATGGACTTCACGCCGGGTACGTACGCGCTCGGGTTCCTGGCCGGGGCCCTGACGACGCTGTCACCGTGTGTGCTCGCCCTTGTTCCCGTACTCGTTGCGTCTGCATTGGCGGCACATCGGCTGGGGGTCGTTGCACTCTCAGCTGGATTAGGCGTGTCGTTCTCGGTCATCGGGATTTTCGTGGCCAGCGTCGGCGCGTCGCTGGGTGTGGATAGTGAACTCTTTCGTCGCGTGGCCGCCGTGCTGATGATTCTGTTTGGGCTCGCGATGTTTTCCCACCGATTGCAGGCCATTTTCATCCGCGCGGCCGCCGGAATCGGTGGCTCGGGTCAAAATTGGTTGAGCAAGATACGAGGCGACACCCTGTCAGGCCAGTTCGCGGTCGGACTGATTCTGGGAGCAGTCTGGAGTCCCTGCGTCGGCCCCACATTGGGCGCGGCCACTACACTCGCCTCGCAAAGCAGGAGTCTCGGGAGTATCGCGCTGTTGATGGGCATATTTGGCATCGGAGCCAGCCTTCCGCTTACGATTCTCGGTTCCCTTTCCCGGACCTCGACGCAGAAGCTGCGACGCCGACTTGGCCCAGTGGGAACGGCAGGGACAACCATCCTCGGAGCGGTGTTCATCGCCGTCGGCATGCTCGTGCTTACGGGGCTGGACAAGACGCTGGAGACGGCGCTGCTGTCTGCAAGCCCCCCGTGGCTGACGGACTTCACAACGTCGCTTTGAGCAGCCACGTGCGGATTCGATACTCAGGGTACAAACCAGACTATGCTTTCGGCCGTGCACCTCCGGGCAATTTTCTAAAGCTCACTTAACTCGAAATATTCGGTTTCAGAACTCACAACCCCTTGGTCAACACTGTGGGTGTCTGCGGCGTTAAGGAGGTGAATGGTGCGAAGCCGTCCCGTTACCTGAACGGGAAAACTGCTGGAGCGGAACATGAAAAACACGAGCGGGCAGTCCCTGCGTTGTCAGGTCGAAAAGTGGCTCGCACCGGCTCCCGCGACACCTGTTCATGTGACCAGATTCAGTAGCACTGGATGGAATGGGCGACGCTACGTGTGCGTTGAGACGTCGTCACCAGCCGGAGCGCGCGCATTGTTCTTCTTCAGGCACGATGACGGCAGTTGGTGCGTATTTCCGCCGACTGCCAACAGACAGAAGTTGGCCGCAAAGCAACCTCTTATGCAGGCGACCATCGCGACGCCATAAACAATTTCAAGTCGCTGCCCTTTGTGGCCTGAGCCCACCTTTGCCAGCAGGCAAGCAGGTACGAACCCTCGTTGACTTTGCGCCGCCCCTCCCGTAATGTGAAATTCGCCGCCGTGAAGAAAGTCGCTCTGGCGCCCGTCTGTCGAGCTGGCAGCATCCCGGCATCCCGACCTTCGAACTTTCTCTATTTCTCCAGTCGCTCTGTCAGCCATGGAAAGCAATCGCGCGCCCAGTCAAACGGATGAGCTCGCCCGCAGGCCGGTCCGCGCCGCAGATTATGCGGCCGAGAACCGGGCGCTTGTGGCACTCGCTCGAGCTCAGGCCGGCCCGCGCTCCGAATTCCTCCAGGCCATCGCGGATACGGCTCTGACACTTTGCCATGCTGGCAGCGCTGGCATCAGTCTTGTCGAAGGACCTGACGACAATCGGGTCTTCAGGTGGCTCGCAGTTGCCGGGCTCTGCGCTGGCCTGCGCGGCCATACGACCGCATGGGACGAGTGCCCGTGCGCGGTAACCCTGGAAGCGGAGACACCGCAACTATTCGTCAACCCTCAGGCTCGGTTCCCTTGTCTTGCGTTTCCGGGAGTCGACCTTCCGGAAGGAATAGTCGTTCCAATCACGGCTGAGAATGCAGAGCTAGGAGCGATATGGGTGATGTCACACACAGAGGATTGCAGATTTGACCTTGAAGACGTCAGACTGCTCTCAAACCTCGCCGTTTTCGCCGGCTCGGCGTTGACCATCGTCAATGCGCGCGACAGCGGTGAAGAGAGCGACCGGCGGCATAACGAATTCATCGCCATGCTGAGTCACGAGTTGCGAAATCCGATGACGCCAATCGATGGCGCCATAAGTGCAGCAAAACGACTTTGCGCCGAAGACGAAAGAGCCGTCGAAGTGCTGACTATCGCGCAACGCCAGATGAGGCATCTGCGCACGCTGGTCGATGACCTGCTCGACGCCGCCCGTTTGAAACATGGCAAGCTTGCTATCAAGCACAGCGACACGTCACTCAGCGACATTACGTTTGATGCCGTGACAGCCATCAGACATCACATCGTATCCCGCAGGCACACACTCAAAATCTCTGGGCTGGACGAGCCCGTCCCCGTGCGTGCTGACCATGTCCGCTTGAGCCAGGTGCTGGGCAACCTCCTTTCGAACGCGGCGAAATACACACCTGTCGGAGGCACCATCGAGCTCAACGTCCGCGTCGAGCCAAACAACTCGCGCGAAGAAGCACCCGGGCTGATTGTTATTGACGTCACTGACAACGGCATGGGCATCGATAGCGCGGTCCAGCCGCACGTCTTTGAGTTATTCGCGCAGTCTGCCCTTGGCCAGGCGCGTTCCGAAGGCGGCCTGGGAATCGGACTCGCGGTGGCAAAGCGGATGGTCGAGCTTCACCATGGAACAATCTCAATCCAGAGTGAAGGCTCGGGCAAAGGCACGGTTGTGACACTCCGTTTGCCGATAGCCCGGACGACAGCAGATACAGACGCATGCGCCCCCAGCGCGACCGCTGCAGCTCCCGAGCCGGCACGTCTCCTGCTCGTTGACGACAATCAGGATGCGCTCAAGGCGCTGAGCGTTTTGCTCGAGCTTGAAGGTCATGAAGTAACAACGTCGGACAACGGGCGCGATGCCATACGGCTGATGTCTGAAAAGCACCCTGAGGTTGCCATCATCGACGTGGGGATGCCGGAAATTGACGGCTTCGAAGTTGCGCGAACTGTTCGCCTGAATCGCAGATTCGACGACGTCATACTGGTAGCGCTCACGGGCTATGCATCCGAATCAGACAAGTCGAGGGCACTGGCGGCCGGCTTTGATTTCCATCTGACCAAGCCACTATCGCTCGACAAGCTGCAGTACATCCTGGCGAATCGTGCCGATGGCAAGTTACGGGGCATTGTCTAAGATTGGCGGGCCTTTGGTCACGAGTTCAGGGCTACGAAAAATCGGCTGAACTTGGGGGCGTCGGCCTGAACGGGCAGAAACGCCCTCACCACCTGCCAGTCGTATCCAGTTGTTTACCTGGGGCCTGGAATGCGCAAGGAGGCAGGCCGGAAGAGCCTTTGACTCGCGGCATTGACGCCCGAGCCGCGTGTGTATGTGGGGTGTGACGAATCGCCCCACAGCCGTGATATCGGAACGCTCACGCGTACGCTGCTGGTCCAGGCAGAATACGCTCAACAGCGAAACACTAGCGACCCGCGTTCTCGGGCCGATATGAAAGCAACGCTGGAACGTTCACGTCTTCATCTATTTCAGGCCAGATTATCTGCTCATGGTCTAGGGAGATGGCAAAGTGTTCGCGCTCGGCTGCCGTGGCGGCCTGCAACACGGGAAACCAGTCCAGTGGAAATTGAACGGCGGGACCGTCGGACATATCGAGAAACATGTGCACGCGGTCAAAATGCACGTTCACCGCAGCGCGGTTCATGGTCATCTCCTGAAGTGAATCAACTTAAAGATAGGCCGCGGCAGAGCGGCGTTCAAGAATGAATGCCGGAAAGAAGGCACGCGCCAGCGTTGGAATGAAACAGTCCGTTCGCTGGTTCGACCAGCAGCTAATTTCACGTCCCGCTCCAGGGCTTTGTCGAATGATGGTTGCGCGGTATATAAGCGAACGAGTCGCCGTGTCGAAATGCTGGTGACGTTCGCCGTCTGTGGACCTCATGAGAATGATACGTTCTCAACAACGAACGCTGAGAACGGAGGGCACGTCAATTTCTTCGAAATACATGGGGTCAAGCAATAGTGTCACGCCGAAGATTGAAGCTCGGCGTCGACCCGTCGTTCCCCAGATTTCAACCTGTCCGTGCTGGCCAACGACCATGACTTCGCGGGCGCCACCTTCCAGATAGGCATTGACCCTCCGGCCGATATCTTGCGCCCTATCGCTATCAAGAAGGACCTCAACGCACAGGTCGGGCACGAATGGCACCGGCTCGTCGCGGTCGAAACTTTCCCATCTTTCGCACGGCATCCAGACCACATCGGGGACCCTGATGCCAAATGACAGGGTCGTAACGGTCACCGACATGGCCGCAAGATGTCCAATCTGCTCCGTGAGCTGACAGTAGATGTCCGTGAGCGCTATCTGGCGCCGCGCCGATGGGCGCGAATCCGTCACCACTTCACCGCGCCCGTCCAGCTCATACCACTCCTGCCAGTCAGCTTCCACCGCTGTGGTCAGGTGACGCCATGTGGTAAGCAATCCGTTGCAGTCCAGGAGAGGAGATACGTCCATGAGCTTCTCGCGGGGAAGGTACTTAAGCGTATACCCTCCTGCCGCGATTTAACAATTATCTATGTGTGCAATGCAACATTCAAGCGGCTTTCACGGCCGAAGCTGGCATCACTCGGTTTTGTCCAGGCGGGATTGCGGCGAACCGACTCGCGTTCGTTTTCGGACAGGCGGCGAGCCCGGCTCGTCCTTTACCTGATGGGTCGGCCACATCCCGATGAAGCCAAAATGTGACCTCTGCCAGTGGATTGCCCCCGTCCGGCTATGGGTGTTGCCGTGCTGTTGCTATTTTCATGAACGTGTGCGGTGAAATCGTCCATCTCCTTGCGAGGCAGCCCTTCACAGTCTAAGGTTCAAGTAGTTTCTCAAGTCTGTTGTGCACTGCAGCAAGGAGAAGAGATGAGAACCACGACGCGACATCTCGTACGATTGCTGTCCGATATCAAGCGTGCCCATGAATGCAGGACGCTCCGCGCGGTCGTCACCCGCAACACGATGCGCCTGGCAACGGAGGAAGCCGCTGCTGAGTCGGCCTCGCCGAAAGACATCCGTCGCGACGAGACGCGCCGCTCGTCGGCGGAAATCTACCTCCTGCCCGGTTCCGAAACAGGCTCTCGACTGCACTAGAAGTGTGCGTGCGAGGGCGTTGGCTGAGGCCAGTTCACATCGGCGCGCCAGGCAACAGGAACCATAACCGGCGTGTTAGCGCCAGGAAAGCTGATAGAGCGTAGGATTGGGACACGGTCATGCGGACTAGCGCGGTGCCGGCCCATGCCGGTCCTGCATCGTGTGCCCGCATTCTGGTGAAAGACATCATGAAATTCGTTGCAGCGACAACCGGCATATTCAACGAGCCAGGCAAATGAAGGAGAAACATCGCTTTGGGGCCGGTCGACTCAGGGTGTGCTCCGCCGTCCGGCCACAGGAGGTCCAACATGAAACTAGACGCCGCCATGTTTGTGCGACTGCGCCGTCTCGCTCCGGTTCTCGATGACGTACTCAACGCAGGAGAGGTCGAGCACGCAGACCAGGCCGTGGACCTCGCTTCACTTGCTGAGTTGTGCTCACAGTTGTTCGACGCGTACCACTGCGAAAACCCGGGCGAGATTGCGCGAGCGCGACTCGACGCCCTCGAGTCGCAGTAACATACTTCGTCCGGACACCCCCCACGGCTTACCCAACAACGGGAACGCAATCCTGAATCATCCAGCGTGCTGGTAGCGCTTCCTTTCGTGTACGGCGATACTTTATACGAGATAAGGTGATGCACCTCACATTTGAGACCGCCTCCCGAATTGACCCGTACTGCGCAATCGGCTACAACTTCGGTGTCGGAGTCTTGGATAGCGGTTTCAGCACTGTGGTTGAGCGCCGGGCAGTAACTTCCGCTGTTGCAATATGTACAAGATTCAGGCGTACGGAATTCGGTGCGCTCTTTACACTTTGTTGGATTGAATGATGGAAACAGGTACAGTAAAGTGGTTCAACGACGCGAAAGGCTTCGGCTTTATCACGCCGGACGATGGCGGTGCGGACTTGTTCGCCCACTTCTCGGAAATCAGGGCAGCGGGCTTCAAGTCATTGCAGGAAAACCAGAAGGTCAGCTTCGACGTGAAGATGGGCCCGAAAGGTAAGCAGGCCGCAAACATCACGCCGGTTTAAGAGAAAATCCGCGTCACTGCAGCATACGATGCCCGGTTCGCCGGGCATCGTCCATTTTCGATGACGCTCAGCCCGGACAGCATCGCTACCGTCCGCGCCGACTCATCCGACGCCAGGCACACGACCGCGCGTGTCATTTCTTCTGGTCGCCCGAAGCGACCCGCTGGCACCTAACCTCCGCGCAATCCACCGAACTGCCCCCCGAACGCCCCTCGTTTCGCTCAATCAGATTTTCGTTTCCACTCCTAAACTTGTTTCCATGGAACGACAAGTCATAGAGCCCATCTACGCCGCCTTCCCCCGCGTTGTTTTGAACCGTATCGTTGGTTGCAATTGAAGCAGCAGGAAGTTGAAGCAACAGGAGGAGGGGTCATTCCCGGCGTCCGTACTGCTGTAACGCCGAGGACCCTCGCGCGCTGCACTCCTGGCTGCAGCTACCAGCGCATTTTGACCTGCCTGGCGCAAGGCCTGGCAAGCTGCCAGGCCAACCCTGCCCATACCTCACGCAGTTTCTAGTCTTCGTAGTTAAGTGTCGCGGGATTGGTGTTCCTGAAGATTAAGTAAAACGGTTGCTGAAGTGCGCCACCAGAGGAGTTGGCCGGCACGATGACGTCACATAGCTTGGTCGTGGGGCTGCAACGCCGCACCTGACCGGCTGTCGTGGCATCGCCGCCAGTGATGGGGATGAACAGATTGCCCCCCGGCCCGAAAATGATTGCCTGTGCGAAGGCCCTGGCGGCACCCGGCGCCGATAAAATGAGCTCGTCGAGAAGGACGCCGGTCCGGCCATCAAGTTTGAGGATTTTATCGCTATCGCTGGAAGCTGCGCGGAAGCTCGTAACCCACAGGTTGCCTGCGCTGTCGAAGACCAGGCCCTCAGGGCGGTGCAAGTCCGGGACACTGGTGTTAGATGCGAACATGTCAACAAATGCCTTGGTGCGGGCATCGAAGCGCAAGATGTATCCTATGAGCGGTTTGTAGAGCGGGTCCTTCGGGTCGAGGCAACCCACTGCCGAGACATACAGAAGACCGTCCGGCCCAAACACCACGCCGCGCGGATGGAACTCGTTGGTAAACGCACTTCGGTCCAGATTGCCTAGAAAGGCGCCCGCAGCGTCATATTCTTTGACGTTGCCTTGGTTGGCACACTTGCCAGCCTGGTCACCGATATCGGCCACGTAGAAGCCGTTGTCCCGCCCTCCGCGAACGATGCCGCGCGGCGCAAAGGGTGCGTTTCGGTCGCTCGAGGCGACAAGTTTGCCGACAAAAGTGCCAGTCGCACTGTCGAACTGCAGAACCTCGCCGCTTTTGCCGGTGCCCAGGTTCTGGTTGACAACCACAAGTTGCCCACCCGTAAAAATCATCCCCATGGGTCCCTTCAGCCCGGCAGTCTTCGGCGCAATGAAGGCGCCAAGATATGTCCCGCTCGAGGCATCGAAATGCTTGACTGAGCTGTCCCCGACGTCGCCAACGAACAGTTCCTGCGCCCTTGAGGATTGGCCGACCGACAAGGCACTTAACCCCAACGTTGCGGACAGCAGGATGGAGCGCAATACATTGCGATAAGTTGACCGATGTTTTGGCTGCAGGAAGCCGCGGCGCGAAGAGACAAGAGAAGTTGCAATCATTTTGGTGCCTCCATTCAATACGTTGTTAACTGCGTGTGACGACACAAACGTCGCGGTCAGTGCGGCGTCGGCTACCTTAGGCGTCCTATCCGCCGTTTGCCGATGTCGACGAAACCGAATCATGGGTCGTTGCGGAGCCGGCCGCACCGGCACTCTCGCCACCCCCGCATCCCGCTAATGCAGATGTAACCAACATCGCGATTGTCAATGCCCGCAATGCTCTGTTGACGAGTGGGACCGAGTCGCGTGGCTATCGAAGAAAAGGCAGGTGGCCTAGCCTGCCTTTTCCCTAGCGGAAGCCGCGCAAGCCAATGGCTCACGCGAACGGAGCCGACGTGTTTGCAGTTGGTACGGTCTCAACTCACGGGCAACGCGCGAGGAAACGGTCGAGGTTCTGCTCGGCGTTCCTGCCGTCGCCGACGCGATACTGCGCTGCGCGCATTGCTGCAACCAATTCCTGCCGACTCCTGCTATCAGACGCATTTTCATGTTCACCCCTTGATTGCGACCAAGTATTCCTCCGCAGTGTTTCGGGGATACTTGCGGCGGCACATCCGCCAATCCGAAAAGCGAGTTGCGCCCTCCGTCCTCATTGAGACGGGGAGAAATCTATCGAGTCGGTTGGTTGGTCGAGAACGCGGAGCAATGTCTTTGATTCAAAGCGCGATTGCCGCAACCAGGACCAACGTTATAGGAGGGAGGACTGCGTCACTAAGCCATTGCTTGGCGGTTTAGTGCTGGCAGATAGGTGCTGAAGCGTCGCACTGAAGTCTGCCCGTGGTGACTTTATGAGTCTGCAACCGCATTAAGACTGAGTTGCAAGATTTGTTATAGTCCGGCGATGAGGGGATTACAAGACACCAACGTGACGACTCTTTGCAAGACGTTCAGGACTGTGTCCCCTGCCTTCTAAGGTGCCGGTGCGACCAGGCAAACGTATTCCAAGTTGGCTGCCTCTACAGTGCCCTCCTTCGAGCCCATGGCCATAATTTACCAGGCTCGCCGTTGACCCGACTTCCGGCGGATAACCACGTACGAGCTCCGCTAAGGGTCCTCCTCTCTAACGAAAGTTTCTCCTTTTTTGCACCGGCCCACATAACCCGGATTTCGCTACCCACCAACGACTGTTCAGGGCTTCCTCGCTGAGGCGAGCACACACGGCATCGGTACTCGAATCTCTCCGTCGCTTTGATACGCGGCCGCGTCTTCGGACACCGATTTTTGAATCAAAGCCAAGGCCTCCGGCGACTGAGCTTTCAAAATTGCGGCGATGCGCACGCCGCCGCGCATCAGCAGGTCGAAAGGCGTTTCCGGCATGCAGATACGCAACGTCTGGCTGATTTCCTGGACGTGGGGCTCGTCAAATCCCGCTGCGACCAATACGCGTTCACATTCGTGCAAGTCGCTGAACCGGAAGAACGGCGGCCCAGGGGGTAGTGGAACATCCAGTCGACCGTGCGCCTCGATTGCCTTGAGCACCATCGCGAATCCGACGGCTTTGTCCGGTGTCGCCCACACAGTGAAGCCAATCCTGCCGCCGGGGCGGAGCACCCGAAACGTCTCGGTGAGTGCATTCTCCGGATGGGCGAAGTGCAACATCCCGAAGCTGATGCCAACGGCGTCGAAACTCTCGTCGGGAAAAGGCAGGTCTTCCGCGCTGCCAATACGGAACGTGAGCCCGGGATACATGCGCCCGGCCTGTTTGACCATCGCCTCCGCGAAATCGACACCAACAGCATCGGCGCCGCGTTGCGCGGCCGCGGCAGCGAGATAGCCAGGGCCCGATGCGACGTCCAGGAAACGGCCCCCCGGGCGGACTTCCAGTGCATCGAGCAGGGCGCTATTGGATTGTGTGGTCAAGTTGCCGAAATACGCATGGTAGGGCTGCGCGACCTTCTCCCAACCTTGGTGCTCGAAAGCACTGAAATCGTCTTGTTCCATTTCAGCATCTCCACGCTTCGTCGTGCTCGCACAAAACGATGTCGGACCAGCATGTCGTGCTCGGTCATCTTCAGGGTGAAAGTCAGACCTCCCGTCGAGGGGCCGCGACGGGTCCGCACATCACACTCTGTTATAGGTCTCCAGCGTTGCAGTTCAACGAACATTCAATGCGGCTCTAGACGCTGTGCAGCGGTGACCAGCTCTGCCACATTTGCGCTGCGGCGAACGGATATCGATGTTTTGCACGCCTGGCAACACAGGCTATTTGCAAGTGTTGGCTTCGCGTCTGCAACCATGATTCATGGTGTTAGCCGGGGCCCAACACTGCGGCATCCTTTCCACCCTCCGCTTACCGGGTCCCGCCGGTGCAGCGCAATGAAGCCTTTGTGTCACAAGCGAGACGAGCGAGCGGTGATTGCCGGGCATACTCATTGCGTCGTTGTGACAGCCCGTCACTCGAGTGGCGCTCAGACTACATCTCACTGGAGACAAACGTGCTGGCAACGAAATCGTGCACTGCAACCTGCGTCATTGACGGCATAGCCGTCACGCTCACATTCTTCCCTGACACTGGTGTCTTGCGAATTACCGACACCACTGGTGTCCGCTTAAGGGAGATAAGGTGGGCCGCTTCATGGCATAGCCTTGTCACGACATTCCGCGAACTCAGCGAAACACCGGTAGAGGACCGTGCCGACCCTGAGACGCTCTTCGGTCGTCAGAACCGCGGCTTCGGGCGCATTGAAGAATCGATGGCCACGTTTAGCTGAGGTTGCGGAAATTCGAGCCATCGTCTCACGTCGTAATGCAGTTGGTTGTCTAAGTCGCGGTGACGTCGCGACGTTTGTTGTAAGCGTGGGTTCCATCCGTTGACTCGGGCGTTTGCGTCAGAGTGCTTGTAGACCATGGCCTGACGATAAGGAATTCCCGCGAGTCCTTACCATCCAGCCATTTGGGGCGTGTGCCCCATCCGGTCCAGGTTTGCCCGGTTTCTGGGTTCCTGTATCGCGGTGGGACGGGAGGCCGTCCACGCTTCCGGCCAACCAACTCACTCGGCGCGATACCATATTCGCGCATCAATGTGCGAATTTCCTGGATGGCGGCATCGCGTTCGATACGCCGTGCGCTTTCAATGCGCTTCTCAAGCTCAGCCAGGTCGGCCGAGAGCTCCCGATAGGTCTTCTTGCTCATAGCTCTCACTGCAAGTTCTTCGTGAGTTGTCTCCGGAGGGTGACCGCTAGCTGTTGCAGAATGTCAGGCAGCAAAACCTGTGCGTCCAGTGGTCCCACAACGGAGTATCCCGAGCCGGCGTCGCTGTCGAGAACGATGACGGCAGCGCAGCGCGCGCCCATCAGTTGCCGAACGTGATTGCACGCGGCATCAAATTGTCCGGCAGCTTCGCCGCCCTGCATGACCTTCGACTCAATGTTGTCGGCCATCGCGTCCTCATTAGGAAGTGAACACTCGGCGGACATTGTATGCCGACGGGGCGCAGTCAACGCTACACGAGATTGCCTCTCTCTGCTCCGAGAACATTTTGCATGAGCTAATCCAATGCATATCAATGCGCTGTCTCTCGTTGCCAATCCATCGGGTTACCAGGCATCCGAGACGCTTGCGTCGAGCGGGCCGTCCCAATAAAAGAGTCCCGTAAGAACTGGGGCTAACGTGTCCGACGAAGTTCACTTCAAGTGAAGAGGTTAAAGACACGAGTCGCGATGTCATTTAGACGCAGCATATCCCTAAAATCCAGATGGGCGGGGCCGCGGTCGGATGCAACCAGAATCTGCACGGCGGACTCCTTCATGCTCTGCCTTCGACATGCTCGTGCCGACACGGAAGACAACTGGTTCGCGCGTCATGGCTACGAATGAACGCTGGTCGAGGGGAGATTGCATCGGCGAGCGCCACTCTGGGGTTGGCAACAATCGTCCCCAATATCGGAGGACTTTCCGATGAACGCTACGAAGCAGTGGAGCACCAAACTCACTGGCGACCTGGACTCCCCTGCCATCTATGTTCGCGTGAAGGACCGCAGATGAATCGTCGCGGGCGCCACGCCGACCGAGGTGCGAGCACCAGGACGCATCTGGACTCACAGGGTACCAACTCGTGAGCCAAAGATTCCCACGAAGAGCGGACTAGGCGACATGGGTCTGCCCTGTTGCAAAGCCAGTAACCGTCGAGATTGAGAACGGCGGCGAGACGCGTACAGGCGTTCAGCGGCGGAACAGTGATTCCGCGTCGCCAATATTGCACGTCGTCTTCACTCACACCTAGACGCACGCGCCGCCAACGACTTTGCGCTTCGAGTTAGACAGCACTCCATAACGGCTTCGGCCGGCTGACTGCAACCCTTTTTTGCGGCGTTGCACACACCCAGGTAAATGTTCATGTATTACCTCCAGGCAAGGCTCCAAGGGTTGGCCGGGTTTTCCCTGGCTCACCGTTGTGCGCCAATACCAACGGGGCATTCAGCGTCTCCGGTACACGCCGCGCGTCACCGCAACGCAGCAAACGATTGACATTCGCACACCCAGTCCTAGAATGAGTCATGTTGCATCGCACCAACTTTCCTACTCCGTGGCTCGTCGTTTGTAATGCCGTTCGGCGGTGTTCCGAAGACTTGCCACGTCCACCCTTATGGAGTTAGTGATGAGCAGTCTCGCCCCTGAACAACTTTTCGCGGCGCAGAAGGTCGTTTTCGAAACAATATCCGGACTCCTGAGCAAGTTTTTCGGTGGCATTGAAAAGCTGGTTGAGCTGAACCTGCAAGCGGTCAAATCGACGCTCACCGAAAATCAGGAAATCACGGCCAAGGCGCTTTCGGTTAAAGACCCACAGGACTTGTTCGCTCTGCAGGCCAGCTATACGCAGTCCGTGACAGATAAAGCGCAGTCGTACGGCCGTAACGTGTACGAAATCATCTCCAGCACGCAAGGTGAATTCGCGGCGGCGGCTGAAGCGCAGTTCCAGCAGTACTATCGCGAGACGCAAGAGTTCGTCGACAAGTTCGCGAAGTACGCACCGGCCGGAAGCGAAACCGCCGTGGCAGCATGGAAGACATTCATCACGACGGCCAGCGAAACGGCCAGCACGACGTATGAAGCTGCCAAAAACGCTACGAAGCAAGCGGTTGAGATTGCCGAAAGCAATGTTAGCGCTGCGTCGTCGGCCTCGGCCAAGCGGACTCGACAGGCCGTTGTACCAGTCGCCGCCGCTGAGGAGTAACAGCGTTTTTGACGTCGGCCACCGTCGTCTAATTCTTCAAGCGAGCCCCTGCTCGCTTTTTTTTGCGCGCGGCCTTCTGGAGCACGGCGGCGTCCAGCGCGCCTCGGACGGCGTCATGGAGCAGTGGCCTGAGCTAAAAATTTGCAGGCATGGTTGCGCGGGTAGCGACCGTTGCTTCGTTGCGTTGCTTCCACTGTCAATCATGCGATTTGACCAGACTCCTTGTGGCCGAAACTTCGTCATGCCAAGTCCAATGGGGCACGACCGAACCAACGGGAGCGAGGTTGAAGGAGAAGCGGATGACCACCGCAGAAAAGTCTTTGCATTTGCTGGTTGAAAAATGGCTGACGCCAACTTCCGCGACGCCAGTTCGGGTAACCCGATTCGGTCGCACAGCCTCTAATGGGAGACGTTATGTATGCGTTGAGGCACTGCGACCCGAAGGCCCGGTTGCACTCTTTTTCTTCCGGCACGATGACGGTACCTGGCGCGTGTTCCCGCCTGAGAGCAGGAGCTAACAATACGTGCTTACACAAGTGCCGTGTGATTGCGTTAGACGTCGCCGCTCGCTCCGCCCGGACCGAGCGGCCGCGCCCAGCCACAGCGGTGCTAATACTACCGGGTGTTTATCATGTATGCGTTCTCTCGGCGCTGGAGGTGCACGCGGCCGGAATCGCGCCTTGGGTAGCGCTATTTTGTCGCAAGGAGCCATATGCTCACAGTAAGGAAGCCAACTGATGAAGCACTTGCGCTGGAACGAGTGGTGAATGCGGCTCACGCAGTGCAAGCTGCGCTGACCGCTCTTAAACCGCGCTTTGCTTCGGATGGAGACGGACAGCCGTCGACGCTGGAGCTGGTGGCGTTCGAAGTCTCGATGCAAGAACTGAAAGACGCGCGCGAAGCGTTTGACATCCTCATGTCCCGCACGTCAGGCGAAAATTCGACAGCGACGCATCTGTAGCATGCAGCTCGTCACCGGTTCACCCGTTGATTGTGACGTCCCGCAGCAGGCAGCGTCGTAGCTCAACTTGGCCGGTGGGTGCAGCCGACGCCGCGACGAATGTTCGGCCGGGCAATCGAACCCCGATGAAATGCAAGCAATGGGAGATGTTTCATGCGTATCAACGGTGCGACAGGCACGATGATTCTGATGACTGAGCGAGACGACACGACCGGCCAAGACGTGCGCGTCTTGCGCTTGGAAGCAGCGGCAGACGGCAAGGCCGTCCTGCTCATCGACGTCGACCAACGGAAGCCTGGCATTCATCGCGAAATACGCTACGAGATTACTGCCGCAGAGTTGATTGCAGCGATTCGTGCGCATGGTGCTGAGTTGCCCGGGGAGCAGCCCAATCCGTGAAGTACGCTATAACTCGGGACCGATGGACCAGCACCGGTGTTCCACCGCCCACTACGTCCAACCTGGCCGCAACCCGGAATGGCGCGCTGGCGAGCCAACGGCTTACGAGCGTGTCGCGTTCCCAGGTGCGATTTCCCGAACCGCTAGTGACATTCCGTACAATGGGCATTCAATTGCGCCGGCAAACCCTGTGGGACCGTTATTGGCAGTTAAACGTTGAACTCAGACACGCATCATCAAACCCTTGGCGTTGCGAGCACCGCGACGACCGGCACGCCTCTGTGCGGCACCACTATCAACCTCCCCATCATCAGCTTCACCATCACGAGCGCTCGCACGGGTAAGCATCGCGCGCGAACAACGCAGGCTCCGGTAGAGAACGGTTTGTCCTGCTATGGGAAAACCGTTTGTCGGCTTTACCGTCTAGGTCTATACGCGCACCGCCAGGTCTAGCTCTCACTCTTGGCCACTAACTAAGGCTAACCATTCACTTTTTCGCAGCGATGCGGGTAGCCGCGCGTCCCATCGAGGAGTGACCGCGGAGGCGCAGATGACAGAATCGTAATCTGCCGGTCAGCACACGGTCAGTTTAAAAGGTCAATATAAGGACATTGCCTTGTGGACTGGGGGTGCCGACCTATGCCGGTCCTGCATTGCTACCCCTTCCGGGTAGAGACATCATGAAACTCGTTGCATGCAAACGACATTTTTAACGAGCCAGGCATACGGATGGTGAGCATCGCCTTGGTGCTGGCCGACTCGGTGAACTGCACAGTCTGGCCACAGGAGGTTCAACATGAAACTAGACGCCAGCACGTTTGTGCGACTGCGCCGTCTCGCTCCGGTTCTCGATGACGTACTCAACGCGCGCGAAGTCGAGCATGCAGACCAGTCCCTAGACCTTGCTTCACTTGCTCAGCTATGCTCACAGTTGTTCAACGCGTACCACTGCGAACACCCGGACGAGATTGCGCAAGCGCGACTCGACGCTCTCGAGTCGCAGCAACACACTTCATCTGACCTAGCCCGAGCGGCATGAGTCTGACTGCTGCATCGGGAGGCACCTGTTGGTGCCATACGAGCAGTACACGCGGCAGTCCCCGCGTTTCCGCCGGATAACCGACTTGCAGTGCTCGCATTCGTAAAACCACGCACAGGCGTTGACAGACATCGTCTCGTCTTTCCTGTGTCCGCACGCTGGACACAGGATGGTGGAATTCAACACGACCGCAGCCACAACTGCTCCTGCTCAACACGGGACAGCTACCTTCACTGGACATGGTTCAGCGTAGTACGCGGCGCCCGCCACCAACTCATGTGGGAGCAGTCAACCAACAACGCAACTGCGGGCTACCTGAAACCACAACGTCGAACGCTAGCGACCCGCGTTCTCGGGCCGATATGAAAGCAACGCGGGAACGTTCACGTCTTCATCTATTTCAGGCCAGAATATCTGCTCATGGTCGAGGGAAATGGCAAAGTGTTCGCGTTCGGCTGCCGTCGCTGCTTGCAGCACCGGAAACCAGTCCAGTGGAAATTGAATAGCCGGACCGTCGGACATGTCGAGAAACAGGTGCATGCTGTCGAAATGCACGTCCACCGCAGCGCGGTTCATGGTTATCTCCTGAAAGCGGAATCATCACAAAGATAGGTCGCGGCCGAGCGGCATTCAAGAACGAATGTGATTCGAGAATCCACAGGAAAGCTCTGGGCAGAGTTGGCCATTGGTCCGTACACATGGGAGTCAAGACTTATCCACTTGCGTTGCGGGAAGCACGAGTTATCCACAAAATCTGTTCGCAAATCTGTGCATAATTCGCCCGAAGTTGTTCATCGGACAGACCAGCGTCAATGCCGGACTCCCGGCTCAAGCCGGCGCCCGCGTAACTGCTAAGCAGCGGACGTTGCGGCATCGACTGGAAAATCCAGCCCTTCGAATTCATAGACGAACATTTCGTAGCCTGCTTGCACGCCGAGCTCGTCCGACCTTTATCAGATGATTCTATGTGCAGACACATGGACGCAACACCGACTCCCTGAGGGGATGCTGCGATGAGAGCCGCAGAGGCTTGGGCCGACGCCAACGGGGAATGGCGTAAGAGAACAGACGAAGAACCGGCGTCGTCGCTTGACCCTCTACCGCGGAGGCGGCGGGTCGCTTTTTCGCAGACTAAGGAACGGGTGCGGACGCAATTGCGATGCACGAGATGTCATCGGGCAAACGCTCAGGCATTGATTTTCCGGTTCCGTGGAAAAGAGCCCCCGCTCGACACGCTTTGCCCCGTCCATCAACCGAGCGGTCTGTGAGCCCGAAGCCGGAAGCTTGTGTAGAAGCGCTCGCGCCTTATCGTATTGGACAGGAATGAAAGCAGCGCGGCAACGTTCAGGTCCTCATCGATTTCAGGCCAGAACAGCTGCTGTCGGTCCAGCGAAATGGCAAAATGCTCGCGCTCCGTTGCCGTCGCCACCTTCAGAACAGGAAACCAGTTCAGTGGGAATCGCACGGCCTGACCGTCGGACAGGTTGAGAAACAGATGTGTATTGTCGAAACGCACGTCAACAACGACGCCGTGCATGGTCACCTCCTGAACGGGAAGCATCTGAACGACAGACTGTCGCAGGTTGCGCTCAACAAAAAACGCTGACAAGTAAGTTGCCCCCAGCATCGGGATTGAAGTGGGGTGTCCTCTTCACCTGGGGGCAACCCATTGATGGCGATAGCAACGCCGCCCCCTCGAAACTCTCGCAATGACCCCACTTCTGCCGCCGCCGGCTCGGGAACACCGCTTGCGCGCCACTGCAGTACCTTTTTCGAAGGGGGTAAATCATGGGCTCAATCAACCCGCAAGGTGGCACCCAACTCGGAGCCGGCATCGTCGGCGGTGGTATGGGCGAAGGGCCGGGGCCGGATGTCATGGCCGCAGCAACGCTCGATGGGAACAAGGTCATGTCTTCTGACGGCGAACACGTGGGGAAGATTTCAGACATCATGCTGGACGTCCGGAATGGACGCATCGCCTATGCCGTGCTTTCTGAGGGCGGTTTCCTCGGAATGGGTTCTAACCTGCACGCCATCCCGTGGAGTGCATTAACTCTCGACACGGACGAGAAGTGCTTCGTCGTCGACATTGCCGCACAGCGCCTCAAGGACGACCCGGGTTTCGACAAGGACCACTGGCCGACGATGGCGGATGCGAAGTGGGGAGAGTCAACGTACAGCTACTATAACCGGCAGCCGTACTGGTCTGCGACCCATGAAGTGGTGGAAAACGACCCTGCCATCAGGCCGAGCGAGCGCTGAACACCAACGGGTAACCCGTGCCAGCAGGACGGCTAGTCTTTCACTCTAGAGCGTACGCCACCGCGACCCACCGCGGTGGCGTAAACGCGTGGCTCCAGCGACCAGGCGCGCGCAAATAGCTTGGTGAACTCGGCCATCTGGTGCATTACTTCGGTCGGAAATCGCAGGTTGCACTCATGGTTCTGCTCGTAGAGGTGAGTGTCCCGGTAACCATACAAAATTATCAATGAGCCGCAGCAAGTCCGTCTCGTCCGGGCGGGTACCTTCCATGACCGCCAGGGCGATCAGTTGCTGTTGAACGAAAGCGGCCCGCTCGCCGCCGCATGGTCGCGTGTCTGGGGCGAGCACACCTCACAGAGCAACAGTGGCGCCGCCAACCCCGAATTCAGCGGCACGATGGCCGGCGTGCAAGTGGGCCAGGATATCTACGCGGATCGCAGCGCAAGCGGCCATCGCAATCACTACGGCTTCTTCATCGGCTTTGCCCGCGCGCAAGGCGACGTGAACGGTTTCGCGCTCGGTTTCCCCGATCTGTCGGCCGGGCGGCTGTCGATCAATGCCTACAGCGCAGGCGCCTACTGGACGCACATCGGTCCGGGCGGCTGGTACACCGATGCGGTCGTGATGGGTAGCTCACTCACGCTCGATCCATCGTCGAATCAGGGCATCGGTGCGAGCACGCATGGGCATGCCGTGACGACCTCGCTGGAAGGCGGCCTGCCGATTCCACTGCGCGCCAGTCTCAGTCTCGAACCGCAAGCACAACTGATCTGGCAGCACGCATCGATCAACGATCTCAACGACGGCATTTCGAGCGTATCGTTTCACGCGGCAAACGGCCTCGTCGGTCGGCTCGGCCTACGCCTGCAAGGCAGCTTCGAAGGCGCGGGTGCGCAATGGCAACCCTATCTGCGCGCGAATCTGTGGCGCTATTTCAATGGCACCGATAGCGCGACCTTCGCCGGCACAACCGTGATTCCCACCGATGTCGCCGCCACGGCCGCCCAGCTCGGCATCGGCCTGGTCGCGCATTTGAGCGCGCGCGGCAGCGTGTTCGCCACCGCGAGTTACGCCATGAACGTGAACGGCGAACACCGCAGCACGGTAGAGGGCAATCTGGGCGCGCGCTGGAGTTGGTAAGGGTTCAGAACTGATGCCGCATGCCGGCCATCAGACCGATCTGGCTACCCTTCTGCGCAAGGCCGATACCGTTGACGCCCTGCAACTGCGCTCCGATCAGGTCGCCCCGGTACAGCGAGTAATCGCCTTCCAGATAGATATCGGTACGCAGGGACAGGTTGTAGTCGGCGACCAGTTGGTACTGCCATGCCGAACCGTTCTGCGCGGCGGTTTTGCCATCCTGCAGCGTGCGCCAGACATTCGCTGCGAAGTGCCACTTGTTGCTGACCTGCTGCGTGATGCCGCCCATGATCATGCGGCGCCGCGAAAAGTCCGTGTATTTGAGCGCGGCCAACGCGGGCGCGGTGAACGGCCCGTTGGCGAAATTCGAAAAGCCGGCGTCATTCTGATTGACGATATAGCCGACGGAGAACCGGGTCAGGTTCCACGTGTACGACCCGCCGAAGGTCCACGCTTTAGCGGCGGCGCCGTTGACCGAATCTTTCGACTCCTGATACGCGCCGCCGAAGGTGAACGGCCCACCCGGCGCATAAGCCAGTGCCATGCCGA
This sequence comes from Paraburkholderia sp. WS6, assembly GCF_030464835.1. Classification (NCBI taxonomy): domain Bacteria; kingdom Pseudomonadati; phylum Pseudomonadota; class Betaproteobacteria; order Burkholderiales; family Burkholderiaceae; genus Paraburkholderia; species Paraburkholderia sp. WS6. Next base: position 65,589 of record NZ_JALQCK010000044.1, on the reverse strand, counting down.
TCTGGCTGCCGTACGAATTGCCCGCGTTGCCGCCGAATGCATAGCCGGCGGCAACATGGAAACCGTTATATTTCGCCTGATACTGCACCTGGTTGCTGGTCCAGATACCGCCTGTCATCGTCACTTCCGGCTGGAAGTTGAAATCGTACGGAATCCAGATATTGCTGCCGTAGCCGCCGATGGTAATGCCTTCGATCATCACGTTGTACTGACGGCCGAAGATCACCTGGCCAAGGGAATCCGAGCGCACACCCACTTGCGCCTCATTGAAGAACGGCAAGGTGGGATCGCTTTGGCCGGTATTCATGTAGAAACGGTTTTCGAGCTTGAAGAACGTAGACCAGCCGCCGCCCAGATCCTCGACGCCCCTTATCCCCCAGCGGCTTTCCGTCATGCCGCCGTTACCGAGTCCGATCGACGAATCGCCGGCCTGGTTTGCGTGGGTCAGGTAGTGCACACTTTCGTCGATCACGCCGTAGAGCGTCACGCTCGACTGAGCGTGCGCCATTTGACACGCCAGTGCCGCCGGCACCACCGCCATCGCCCACCTGCTTACGCGCTTCATTTCGTCTCCTCATACAGATTCCCGCTTTTCACGGATATTTCGACACCGCCACGTCTGCTGCAAAGTACCGGCACGCTGTTCATTTGAGGCCGCGCAAATCGACAGGCAGGATGCGAAGTCCGCGTCGGAACCTTGCACGGCAGCCAATTCAGGCTGTTTGAATAAGCTGACGAAATGCGCGTGGGTGAACCTTAGCGCGAAACAGGGGCTGTCAGAAAATAGACTGACGTAAGTGTTGTTATGTCATCGAAGTGCTTGCAGCGTATTTGAAGCACGCGTAGGCGATGGGGTCATCTCCTTTCGGGGCAGGCGGTTTTGATATCGTATGACTTATGATCGCGACCCTGCAAAACCTATGAGCACCACCGCCCGGCCCACGCGTCGCGCCCTGGATAGCTTCGCCATCCTGCTGATGATCGGCTTGTGCGCGATCTGGGGACTCCAGCAAGTCGCGATCAAGAGCACCAACGCGGCACTGCCACCGGTATTCCAGGCGGGTTTGCGCTCGGCGATCGCGACTGTGCTCGTATGGGGCTGGGTGCGCTCGCGCGGTACGCCGCTCTTTCGCGACGACGGCACATTGGGCGCCGGCTTGCTCGCGGGCGTGCTGTTCGCGGGCGAGTTCGTGTGCATTTTCCTTGGGCTGACGCTGACCAGCGCTTCGCGCATGGCGGTCTTTCTGTACACCGCACCGTGCTTTACGGCGCTCGGGCTGCACTGGTTCGTCGCCGGCGAGCGGATCCGGCGCATTCAGTGGCTCGGCATCCTGGTGGCGTTTGCGGGTATGGCGCTGGCGTTCGCCGACGGCTTCCCGCATGGCAACGGGGCGCAGGGCTCGACGCTGAAGGGCGTCGCCGGCGACGCGCTCGGCGTGCTGGGCGGGATCACATGGGCCGCGACGACCGTGGTGGTGCGCGCCACGCGTCTCGCTTACACGAGCGCGAGCAAGACGCTGTTCTATCAATTGGCGGTGTCGGCGGTAGTGCTGCTCGCGCTCGCGCTGGGGCTCGGGCAGGCACGTGTGGAAACCGTCACGCCGCTGGCGGTGATGAGCCTCGCGTACCAGGCGGTGATCGTGGCGTTCGTCAGCTATCTGCTGTGGTTCTGGCTGTTGACGCGTTACATCGCGTCGCGCCTGTCGGTGTTCTCGTTCCTGACACCGTTGTTCGGCGTGACCTTCGGCGTGCTGTTGCTCGGCGAGTCGTTCAGCCTGCGCTTTCTGATGGCCGCGGCGCTGGTGTTGACCGGCATTGCGCTGGTTAATGCGCCGGTGAAACGGGTTGCTGCTTAAGTAGCGGGGAGTTTCACACGCGCTGCAGGACGCAGCGCGCTTCCTTCAAGACCGTGCAACGCCACTCAGGCGTCGTCAGTCCCAGTTTCCGCGGCCGCGGCGCCGCGCGCAGGCGAAGCCGCCACGATCTGCGCGACGCGCACATATTCGGCCACCGGTACATCTTCAGCGCGGCGTTGCAGATCGAAGCCCAGCGCCTCGAAATCCACCGAGTCACGAAACGCGGCCAGCGTATTACGCAACATCTTGCGGCGCTGCGAGAAAGCCGCCGTCACCACTTCGCCGAGCACACGCTCGTCCACGGCCGGCAGTTCATGCAGTTCGTACGGGATCATCCGCACGATCGCCGAATCGACTTTCGGCGGCGGGTTGAATGCTTCGGGTGGCACGTCGAGTTGCTTGTCGATCACGTAGCGGTATTGCAGCATCACTGAGAGGCGGCTGAACGCCTTGGTGCCCGGTTCCGCCACCATCCGCTCGACGACTTCGTTCTGCAGCATGAAGTGCTGATCGATCACACGATGCGCGAATGCGGTCAGATGAAACAGCAGCGGGCTCGAAATGTTGTACGGCAGATTGCCGACAATACGCAGCGACGCCTTCTCACCCGGTGCGGCCAGCGTGCCGAAGTCGAACGCGAGTGCGTCGCCCGCATGCAGTTCGAGCAGGTCGCCGAATTTTGTCTTGAGGCGGCCGATCAGATCGCGATCCAGCTCGACGGCGTGCAATGGCGCTTCGGGCGTCGCCAGACGCTCGATCAACGGTTCGGTGAGCGCGCCAAGCCCCGGCCCGATCTCGACCATGCGCTCGCCGCGCTGCGGCCGGATCACGTCGACGATCGAATCGATCACGCCCATATCGACCAGAAAATTCTGTCCGAAACGCTTGCGCGCGATATGGCCTTGGTGCCGGCCCGGTTGCTGTCTGCTGGTGGACATCGAAGAAACGCTAAAAAGAGAACTGCCTAAGAATAGGAACAAACTAGGAACACCCGCGACGAATGCGCAACGACCGCGCAAACGTCAAGCAGCGGGAAAACCCAGAAAAGCGCGGACCAAACCGCGCCGCGATCGCCGAATCAGCCCGCGCGGCGGTGTTGCGCCATCGAAACCGCCGTATCGATCGCCGCGATCAGACTGCCCGAGTCGGCACGGCCGGTGCCGGCCAGATCGAGCGCGGTGCCGTGATCGACCGAAGTGCGGATGATCGGCAAGCCGAGCGTGATGTTGATGCCTTCGCCGAACGTTGCGTACTTCAACACCGGCAGGCCCTGGTCGTGGAACATCGCCAGCACGCAGTCGGCCTGCTCCAGATAACGCGGCTGGAACAAGGTGTCCGCCGGATAGGGGCCAGGCGCGTCGATGCCTTGCTCGTTCGCGAGCTTCAGAGCGGGAGAAATCACCTCGATTTCCTCGCGGCCCAGATAACCGTTTTCGCCCGCATGCGGGTTCAACCCCGTCACGAGGATGCGCGGCGCAGGCAGACCAAAGTGGTGGCGCAGATCGTGATCGACGATGCGCAGCGTCTCGACGATACCTTCGATCGTCAGCGCGGCGGACACGTCTTTGAGTGGCAGATGCGTGGTAGCGAGGGCAACGCGCAACGGACGCTTGCCGGTGCCGGCCAGCATCATCACCACGCGCGGCGTGTGCGTACGTTCGGCGAGATATTCCGTGTGGCCGGTGAACGGCACACCGGCATCGTTGATGGTGCTTTTTTGCAGCGGCGCTGTAACGATGGCGTCGAACGTGCCGGCCATGGCGCCATCGATCGCGCTGTCGAGCAGATCGAGCACGTAGCGGCCATTGGCGGCGTCCAGCTTGCCGGCCAGCGAGGGTGCGCCGAGCGGCCGATGCTGCACCCGCACGCGCTTGCCGTCCGCCACCAGAAGAGCCCAATCGACACCTACCGCACGCGCGCGGTCAGCCAGCAAATCCGCATCGCCCAGCACGGTGAACTCCGCACCGGGCCAATGCGTCGCCGCGCCCGCCAGCGCCTGCGCGGTCAGCTCGGGACCGACGCCGGCAGGCTCGCCGGTCGTGATCGCGATCTGCAACGGAAGACTGGTGGACTGCGCGGCGGTTGTCATGACGTTTATTGCGCGCTCGTCAACGTGGGCTTCACTTCCACATAGGCGGTGTCGCGCAGTTCGCGCAACCAGTCGGCGTAGGCCTGTTCCGCCTTGCGCTGGCCGATTGCCTGACGCGCCAGATCCATCTGCTGCGAAACCGAGCCTTCCGATTCGCGACGGCTCAGCACCTGAATCAGGTGATAGCCGTATTCGCTGCGCACCGGGTCGCTGATCTGACCGTCCTGCAGGTTGTTCATGGCGCGCTCGAATTCCGGCACCGTCTCGCCCGGGCTGATCCAGCCGAGGTCGCCGCCTTGCGACGACGAACCGTCTTGCGAGTAGGTGTGGGCGAACTTCGCGAAGTCGCCGCCTGCGGCGATCTGGTTCTTGATTTCGAGCAGCTTCTGACGCGCTTGCGGCTCGGACATGCCGTCGCCGACGCGCAGCAGAATGTGGCGAACGTGCGTCTGTACGAGCTTCGGTGCGTCGGAGCTGGCACCCTGGCCCGTGCGACGATCGACGAGGCGCACGATTTCGAAGCCGTCGTTGGTACGGATCAGATCCGGGCTGACCTCGCCCGGACGCAGCGCCGAGGCGGCCTTGACGAACTCAGGCGGCAGCTTGGACGGCGTCACGAAACCCGTATCGCCGCCTTTCGACGCGTCCGGCGCTTGCGAATTCGACTTCGCCAGCTTTTCGAAGTTGCCACCACCCTTGGCTTCGGTGAGCAGGGCCTGAGCCTTTTTCTGCGCGGCTTCGATGTCGGTTTCCGAGGCGTTCAGCGGCGCCTTCACGAAGATGTGCTGAAGGTGCAGATCGCTCGTCAGACCGGCGTTCGGTCCGCGCTGGCTGGCGATGTAGTTCGCGACCTCGGCGTCCGACACCGTGACCTTGCTGTCCACTTCCTTCTCACGCAGACGCGAGAGCGTGAGCTCGGTGCGTGCGTCGCTCGTGAAAGTGGCCCAAGGCACGCCTTGCGCCTCGATACGGGCACGGTAGGTGTCGAGTGTCAGGTTGTTCGCCTGCGCGAGCCGCTCGAGCGTTTTTTGCACAGCGGCGTCGTCGATGTTGATGCCGTCTTCTTTCGCCTTCTGCAACTGGATGCGTTCCAGCACCATCTGGTTGAGCACCTGCTGGCGCAACTGGTCCATCGGCGGGACCGGCGCGTTCTGCTGGTTCAGCCGGCGGGTGATCAGGCCGATGCGGTCGTCGAGCTCGCGCCGCGTGATGACACCGTTGTTGACCACTGCGGCGATGGTATCGACCGTCCGGCCGCTATTGCCGGACAGCGCCTGCGCCTGAACCGGCGCAACCGACAGGAAAGACGCCGCGGCGACAAGACCGGCCGCAAGCGTTGCCAAGCGAAGCTTTTTCATGATTGCCACAGATACTCCAATGATGTCGGGCGCGCCTGGCCCGTCTTTTCGCATTCTATAAATGATCGGGCGAGCGTCATTCGTAATTGGTGAAACGCGCTTCCGGCGGCGGCGGCGGGGGCAACGGCGTATAGCCCGCCACGCTGCTGCGGAACGCGGAAATCAGCCCGTTGTCGACGCTCGACAAGCCCTTGAACGTCAACTGCGCGAGAAACCGCGTGCTCGACTGATTCTGCCCCGACGTATTCAAACCGTTCGCATAACGCTGGATCCCGGCGCCGAGCGTCCAGCAGTCGGCGTCGTATTGCAGGCCGACCAGACCGTCGACGATCCGGTGCCCGCCCAGGTCGTAATTGAAACGGCCCACCCCGTACACACGGTGCGTCAGCGGCCACTGCCCCGAAATCAGCACCTGGTTGATCGGCTGGTTATCCAGCGTGGTGTTCGCGCGGGTGTAGCGATACGCGACATTGATCACCTTGCCGCTGGCCGGACTGAACCCGAAGCCGATGCTCGTCTTCGTCAACTGGTTGTTGTCGGCATTATATTGGAACGCCGTTTCCGAAGCGAAACCGGCCCCGAGCTTGAGCGACGCACCCGCGATCAGGTCCGAATGCGTGGCCTGCGTGCTGGTCTGCGTAGGCAGCAGCGTGACGCGCTGGTCCCGAAAGTAATACTGCTGCGCGATCACGAAACGCGCGCGTTCGTCGCCCGTGGCCGGGTTGATGAAGCGCGTGGTAATCGCCGCGGTCAGACGGTTCGCGTCGGCGATCCGGTCGTTACCGACGAACGTGTTCGGCGTGAAGATTTCCGCCAGTCCGAAGTCGGAGTCGGCCGTATCGAACAGCGGCGCGTTTTCCTGATTGCGGAACGGCGTGTAGACGTAGTAGAGCCGCGGCTCCAGCGTCTGAATGTAATCCTCGCCGAAGATTCGCACCGAACGGTCGAAAATCAGCCCGGTGTCGAAGGAGAGCGTCGGGATCGACTCGGTGAAATTCTTCGGCGTACCGGGGGTGGCGATATTGTTCAGGTTGTACGACGCAAAGTGCCACTGCACCTTCGGCGTAACGAAGTAACCCGGCCCAACCACCGAATACGACAGGTACGGGTTGAACATCACCCGCTGACCCTGGGTCGTGTCCGCGGTGGTGATGCGGAAATTCGTGTAGTCGGCTTCCGCGCCGTAGTCGAAGCCGCCGACGTTGTACTTCGCGTACTTCACGTTCAACTGCGGCTCGCGGCCGTACGGCGCCACCGAAGGCGTCAGCGTCTGCCAGTGCTGTTCACGGGCGAGCACCGACCACGGGCCGTTGTTATAGGTCACCCCGGCTTCCTGTTGATACAGAAGCTGGGTGCCGTTCTGGAACTGACTGACCGACGACGACAGGTCTTCCGGATACGTGTTGTCCGAGACCTTGTTGTAGTAGATGTAACCGCCGAACCCGTTGCCGAAGTTCTGGTTGTGCTGGATGTACAGCGCGTAGCGGTTGGTCTTCGTCAGTCGGTCGTTCGGCAGGTATTCACCGGTGATCGAGCCCGAATAGGTGGGCGACAGATAACGGAAGGTCGACTGCAACTGCACGCCGCGCTTCGAGATCAGCCGCGGTGTCACTGTCAGGTCGCGATTCGGCGCGATGTTGAAGTAGTACGGTACCGACAGTTCGAAGCCGTTCGACGAACTGATCGAGAACGTGGGCGGCAGAATGCCGCTGCGCCGATCGCCCGACAACGGGAACGACAGCCACGGCGAAGCGAATACCGGCACGCCCTGGAAGAACAGCACGCTGTTGTACGCGACGCCTTCGTCCGCGCCGGTGTCGAAATCGAACTCGCTGCCCTTGAGATACCAGCCTGGATTGTCCGTGCACGAGCAAGCCGTGTACGTGCCCTTCGTGAACACCGAGCGCTCGCTGTCGAGCAGATCGACGCGCTCTGCACTGCCCGAGCCCCCCGTCACATTGAAGTGGTACTTCGGCGCGGACATGAAGCCTTCACTCGAGTCCACTCGCATATGCGCTTCCGGGCCGGCGAACGTGGCGCCGTTGTTGTTCAGGTGAACCTGGCCGTATGCGTCGGCCATGTCCGTGTCCTGATCGTAGTGCAGCGCGTCGGCCTTGATCACAAAGGTATTGCGCCGCACCTCGGCCGAGCCTTTCGCGGCCATGTCCTGGTCGGTGGTGCCGCTCGTCGTGTCGCCGAGCACGAAGGTGGCCGCCTTCTGGCCTTCCGGCAATGGATGTTCTTCGAGCTGCGGGGCGAGCTGCATGCCCCATGGCGCGTCGATAGGCTGCGGCTGCGCGGCCTCCCCCACCAACTGGGCGTGCGCAAGCGCGGGCATCAGGCCCGGAACGGCGATCAACGCCGCGACGAGCCGCCTTTTGCGCGGCACTACAGCACAAGAGGGAGTCGTTTGGGAAAGCTGTCTAGGCGGCATGTATCGTTTGGCGAATCGGCCCGTCCGTCAGCTTTTGTAGTCACGATCCACCGCCTGCACATCCCGACCGTGACAGTCGGCTGCACATCAATATTTACAATCTGTCGAACGATGAGGCGGGCGGTAAAGCGGAACACGCGAAAGCTGGCGTGAGTCGCGTCAAAAAAGTCGTGGGGTATTATATGGCAAGACGTTGCCCCTCTGAATTTGCCGCCGGTTTTCATGACGCTGCCCCCTGCCAAAAACGCTACCCAAGATTCCTCCGACAGCCGCCTTGAACTGCTCAAGGCCTGGCTGAACGCCCACGCAGCGCGCTATGCGCTCGATCTCGACACGCTTCTCCCGGCTTCGTCCGACGCCAGTTTTCGCCGCTATTTCCGGCTTGCCGGTAAGGCGGCGGAAGGCGAAAGCGCCGGCACCCTGATCGCCGTCGATGCCCCGCCGCCCGAAAAGTGCCGCGAATTTGTGCAAATCGCACAATTGCTCGAGGCCGCCAACGTGCATGTGCCGCGTGTGCTGGAGGTCGATTTCGACGCCGGCTTCATGCTCGTCACCGATCTGGGCACCGATTCGTACCTCGGCGCGCTCACCGGGGCGCAAAGCGGCGATGACCCGCGTCGCGCCCGCACGTTGATGCGCGACGCGCTCGATGCGCTGATCCGCTGGCAGCTCACCTCGCGCGAAGGCGTGCTGCCGCCGTTCGACGAAGCTTTCCTGCGCCGCGAGATGGAGTTGCTGCCCGAGTGGTTCATTGGCCGCCATCTGGGCCGCGAGGTCGACGACAAGACCCGTACGCTGCTCGATCGCACCTTCGCCCTGCTGATCGCGAGCGCCCGGGCGCAACCGCAAGTGTTCATGTTGCGCGATTTCATGCCGCGCAATCTGATGGTCGCGGCCGAGCCCAACCCGGTGAATCCCGGCGTGCTGGACTTCCAGGACGCGGTGTACGGCCCGATCACTTACGACGTCGCCTCGTTGCTGCGCGATGCCTTCCTCGGCTGGGACGAAGAGTTCGAGCTGGATTGCTTCGTGTACTACTGGGAGCGCGCGAAAAAAGCCGGCCTGCCGGTCGATCCGGATTTCGGCGAGTTCTACCGCCAGCTCGAATGGATGGGCCTGCAACGGCACATCAAGGTGCTGGGGCTGTTCTGCCGGATCAACTACCGCGACAGCAAACCGCATTACATGAAGGATCTGCCGCGTTTCATCGGCTATGCCCGCAAGGTCGCGGAACGCTATGCGCCGCTGCGTCCGTTCGCGAAGCTGCTCGACGAGCTCGAAGGCCGCGCGAATGAAGTCGGCTACACGTTCTGACCGATGACGATGTCTCTGAAGAAAGCGATGATTTTCGCCGCCGGGCGCGGCGAGCGCATGCGTCCGTTGACCGACACGTGCCCGAAGCCTTTGCTCGTAGTGGGCGGCAAGCCGTTGATCGTGTGGCAGATCGAACGCCTCGCGCGCGCCGGTTTTCAAACCATTGTGATCAATCACGCGTGGCTCGGCGAGCAGATCGAGGCCGCGCTCGGCGACGGTTCGCGCTGGGGCGTGCAATTGCGCTATTCGGCCGAGCATGAAGCACTGGAAACGGCTGGCGGGATCGTGCAGGCGTTGCCGCTGCTCGAAGATGAGGGAGCTAGCGAAGTGTTCGTCGCGGTAAGCGGTGACGTGTACGCGGATTTCGATTACGCCGCGCTGAATGCTCGCGCTGAGACGCTGGCGGCGTTGCGCGAGCCCGGCATGCATCTGGTGATGGTGCCGAACCCGGCGTTTCATCCGAACGGCGACTTTGGTCTGGTCGACGGCGTGCTGTCGCTCGAGGCGCAACCGCGCTTCACGTTCGGCAATATCGGTCTGTACGACACGCGCATGTTTCGCGATCTGCCTCGCGGCACGCGGCGCGCGCTAACGCCTTACTATCGCGCGACGATTGCAAACGGTCTCGCGAGCGGCGAGTTGTATGAAGGCCTATGGGAAAACGTCGGTACGCCCGCGCAACTGCAGGATTTGGATCAGCGTGTGAGCGCGCGCTGAGTACAGCAGGGTGTTGCGCGGCACCGTGCGGTATCGTGCGATAGCGCGCCGCTAACGCCGCCGCAAAACTCACCGCCCGCCATCCCCCGCCCCGATCGTTTCAGCCGACTCCGGCGCCTCCGCAGCACGTTGCTGCTGCAACGCCCACATCTGCGCGAACAACCCGTTCGCATGCAGCAACTCGGCGTGCGTCCCACGCTCGACGATCCGTCCTTTGTCCATCACGATGATCTGCTGCGCGTGCACGACCGTCGAAAGCCGGTGGGCGATGATCAGCGTCGTGCGCTCGCGGGCGATCTGGTCGAGCTCGTGCTGGATCGCGCGCTCCGAACGCGAATCGAGCGCCGACGTCGCCTCGTCGAACAGCAGGATCGGCGGATTCTTGAGGATGGTCCGCGCAATCGCCACACGCTGCTTTTCTCCGCCGGACAACTTCAGGCCACGCTCGCCGACCGGCGTCTCGTACCCCTTCGGCAGCCCTTCGATGAAGTCGTGAATATGCGCCGCGCGCGCCGCCGCGATCACTTCCTCGCGCGTGGCCGACGGACGTCCGTAAGCGATGTTGTAGTAGATCGAATCGTTGAACAGCACCGTATCCTGCGGCACGATGCCGATCGAAGCACGCAGCGAATCCTGCGTGACATCGCGAATATCCTGACCGTCGATGGTGATCGCGCCGCCCGTCGCGCGGTCCAGATCGTAGAAGCGGAACATCAGCCGCGCGAGCGTCGATTTGCCCGAACCGCTATGGCCGACCACCGCCGTGGTACCGCCCGCCGGAATCGTGAAGCTGACGTCGTGCAGAATCTGCCGCGCCGGCTCATACGAGAAGTTCACATGCTCGAAGCGCACCTGCGCACCGCTCACCCGCAGCTCGGGTGCGTCAGGCACATCGGGCACTTCCTGGGCCGCGCCAAGCAGCGTGAACATGCGGTCCATGTCGGTCAGGCTTTGCTTCAGTTCCCGATACACGACGCCGAGAAAATTCAGCGGAATATAGAGCTGCAACATGAAGGTGTTGATCAGCACCAGATCGCCGAGTGTGAGGCGCCCGGCCATCACGCCCTGGGTTGCACGCCACAGAATGAACACGAGCCCCGTGCCGATGATCGCCTGCTGCCCGAAGTTCAGCGCCGACAAGGAGCGCTGCGATTTGATCGCTGCCGTGCGATAGCGTTTGAGGTTTTCGTCGTAACGGTGCGCTTCCCACTCTTCGTTGCCGAAGTACTTCACGGTCTCGTAGTTGAGCAGCGAATCGATCGCGCGCGAATTCGCCTTTGAATCGAGGTCGTTCATCGTGCGGCGAAAATGCGTACGCCACTCGGTGACTTTCACGGTGAACGTGATGTACACGGCGAGCGCAATGAACGTGACGATCGCGTAATACGCCTCGTATTTGACGACGAAAAAACCCAACACGAGGCCGACTTCGACCAGCGTCGGCAAGATGCTGTACAGCGAATACGAAATCAGTTGCGTGATGCCGCGTGTGCCGCGTTCGATATCGCGCGACATGCCGCCCGTCTGCCGATCGAGATGGAACCGCAAAGACAGGGCATGCAGGTGGCGGAACACTTTCAGCGCGAGTTGCCGCACCGCGCTTTCGGTCACCTTCGAAAACAGGATTTCGCGCAGTTCGGTGAAGAGCGAAGTGGACAACCTCACCACCGCATAGGCGACCACCAGCAAACCGACGCCGCCCAGCAGCACGATGGCCGGCGAATCGTGCGCGCGGCCGAGCGCGGTGAGATGCTGCACCGACGCGAGGCTGTCGACGATCCGTTTCATCACGATCGGCACGCCGAGATTGGCGACCTTCGCGCCGATCAGGCAGCTCAGCGCGAAGCCGACGCGCCATTTATAGGTGGCGAGGTAGGGCAGCAGCGACAGGATCGTTTGCCAGTCGTTGCGCGGCTGGGTCGAGATCGGGGAAGGTTCGGACGAAGGCGTACGGCGCATGGGATCGGCTGGGGAGAGTGTGGAAGCGACGGAGTTCGCAGCGGCGCGCCGACCGGCAGCGTGCCAACCTGGCATCCTGCTTTATGTCGCGCGACCCGGCTGGGCGCTTTCCCGTACAATTCCTGATCTTTCTATTGTCGCAGAAGCTGGCTGGCGCCGCTTTTCATCCCCATGACCGATCTCCTTCAACTTCCGCAAAAGCATTGCACGCTGCGCGTCGTACCGCAACCGTCGGACGCGAATGTCCACGGCGACGTGTTCGGTGGCTGGATCATGGCGCAAGTGGATATCGCCGGTTCGATTCCGGCAAGCCGCCGCGCCAACGGGCGGGTGGCGACCATCGCGGTCAATTCGTTTGTCTTCAAGCAGCCGGTGTTCGTCGGCGATCTGCTGAGCTTCTACGCGGATATCGTCAAGACGGGCACCACGTCGGTGACGGTGGCGGTCGAGGTTTACGCGCAGCGCATGAGCCTGACCGAGGACCTCGTGAAGGTCACCGAGGCGACCCTGACCTACGTCGCGACCGACAGCGACCGGCGCCCGCGCGCGTTGCCGGTGCTGGATTGAGCGGCAGATTTTGAACGAAAAACGAGGCGCCTGGGCGCCTCGTTTGGTTTCATACGTCGTACTTAGCCGGGATGTGCTTGCGAGGCTGCGTTTGCAAGAATCTCCCAGCGCAACCACGACCGGACCGGCAACCTCCATCCGGCCCGCAGCCGCTTACTGGCTCGCCGCCGCGGCGGCCGCCGCCTTCTTCTGCGCGTTCTGGAGATCCGTCGGATAGTTCGGATCGTTGCGCGCCGGGTTATACCCGTTGCTTTCCAGTTGCTTCAACTCGGCATTTTTCTTCGCCCGCGCCTGCTTGCGGGCAGCCTTACGTTGCGCCTTGGCGGCTGCCTTGGACGCGGCCGATGGCGTGGCGGCAGCGGCGGCAGTGGCTTCATCGCCCGCCGGAGCACTACCGGCGCTTTGCGCGAACGCCGGTGCAACCGAAGCCACACTCAGTACAACCGATGCGAACAGCACAGCCCATTTCTTTGCAGGTGAAGACGTCATTTTTCTCTCCAGTCGGATTGGCAGATATTCGACGGCGAAGCGCCCATGACCCAGGTGCGAGCAGCGAAAACCGGGCGCAACGCCACGTGAATCGATGCTTTGTGGTTCCCAGCGAAGTCAGAGATGGGAATCCCGAATATATACGACTGACCCTCGCGCGCAAACCGGTAATCCCCCGCGAGCGGCAGCCTGCGCACGCCAATCAATACGGAATCTCACCCGCCGCTACGCAAATAGACGTCGACCTGCGCTTCGATCCACTGCGCAAAATGCGCCTGCTTCGTGTTCAGGATTTCGCGTTGCTGCCACACCAGCCAGTACGGGTACCGGTACGGCACGCGGATATCGGTGATCTGCACCAGATCGCCGCGCGCCAACGCATGCGCGACCAGACTGCGCCGTTCGAGCGCGATGCCCTGCCCCAGCAAAACCGCGCCCAGCACGATGTTCGAATCGTTTGCAGACAGCACGACCGCCTCGGCGGCCGGCTCCGCCACCTGCGCCGCCTGGCACCAGTCGGCCCACGGCGTGTTGGGGCTGGAGATCAACGGACACGCGATCACGTCCTCGGCGGTAACGGGAAGGCGGCCGCCCGGCGCGAGCGTGAAGTGCGGCGCCGCGACTACTAGCACTTCGTCGTCGAACAGTTTCTGCTGCGCAACATCGGGCCAATGCCCTTGCCCCATGCGAATGCCGATGTCACTCACGCCCTGGCGCAAATCCTCGACCTGCAGACTCGTCAGCAGACGGATTCGATAGTACGGATGTGTCTCGCGGAAACTCGCGAGACGCGGCACGAGCCAATGCTGCGCAAACGACGGCACGGTCGCGATGACCAGCTCGCTTTCGTGTGGGCGCGCCTGCGCGCGGCGCGTCGCCCGCGTAATGTCGCGCAACGCCGACCGTATTTCTAGCGCGTAGAGCCGGCCTTCCTCGGTAGGCCGCAGGCCGCGCGCTTCGCGCATGAACAGCGCAACGCCCATCGAATCTTCCAGCACCTTGATCTGCTGGCTCACCGCGGAGTGCGTGACATGCAATTCGCGCGCGGCCTGGGTCACGCCGCCCAGGCGGGCGACGGCTTCGAAGCAGCGCAGAGCAGTGAGGGGCGGGATCGGCTTCATGTAAGAAATTCTGACGTAAACCGTCGATTAATGTCGCTTTTTTTGACTTGCCGAGCGCTTTAATCTATTGGTCTGATGCATCACAAGCACCGTCTGGCAAGCGAACAGCCGCCTCTTCGCCCGCTCAGGCCAACCATATAGATCTTCTAACGGAAATGAGATGAAACTGATCGGAATGCTGGATTCGCCCTACGTGCGCCGCGTCGCTATCTGCATGAAGTTGCTGAAGCTCGACTTCGAGCACCAGTCGATTTCCGTGTTCAGCACGTATGAGGCGTTCGCGAAGATCAACCCGGTTGTGAAAGCGCCCACACTGATCCTCGACAACGGCCAGAGCGTGATGGACTCGACGGTGATCCTGCAGTATCTCGCCACGCTCGCCGGGCCGGATCAACAGATCTTCCCGTCACAGCCGGAGCACTGCCTGCGCGCCGCGCGCCTGACGGGTCTGGCGCTCGCCGCTTGTGAAAAGACCGTGCAGATCGTCTACGAACGCAATCTGCGTCCGGCGGACAAACAGCATGAGCCGTGGGTCAATCGCGTGACCGAGCAATTGCTCGCCGCTTACCGCGAACTCGAAGAGGAACTCGCGTCGGCCCCGCTGCCGGTCGAACCGAACCATTTTGGCGCGGTGGACGTGACGGTGGCCGTCGCGTGGAATTTCACGCAAATGTACTTTTCGGAGATCGTCACCAAGGCGGCACATCCGCGCTTGCAGGCATTTTCCGAGGTAGCCGAACAACTACCGGTGTTCCTCGACACGCCTGCCGTCTGAGGCACGCGCGGCGGGGAGCGGAACGCCGAACTACACCGTCTCCGCCTCCCGCCCCACTCCCCCCTGAAACAATGCCGAAATCGCGTCTGTCGACAGCGGCTTCGCGAAGTAGAAGCCCTGCATCTCGTCGCACGCACGCTCCTTCAGAAAGTCGAGTTGTGCCGACGTCTCCACGCCTTCAGCGATCACCTGCAATTTCAGCGAATGCGCGAGCGCGATGATCGCGGAGGTGATCGTTTCATCGTCGCCGGACACGCCGATATCCGACACGAACGAGCGGTCGATCTTCAATCGGTCCACCGGGAAGCGCTTCAGATAACTGAGACTCGAATAGCCGGTGCCGAAGTCATCGATGGCAAGGCCAATGCCAAGCGCGTGCAGCTCGTTGAGCATCAACACCGCCTCCTCGGCATTGCGCATGATGGTGCTTTCGGTGAGTTCGAGTTCGAGGTACTGCGGTTCGAGCCCCGTCTCGGCGAGGACCTGCATGACGAGCTTCGCGATATCGCGCTGCTGAAAAACGCGCGCCGACAGATTCACCGACACCCGCGCCGGCGGCAGTCCTTCGTCCTGCCAGGCCTTGTTCTGGCGGCACGCCTCGCGCAAGACCCATTCCGACAGCGGCCCGATCAGCCCGCTCTCCTCGGCCACCGGAATGAACAGGGACGGCAGCACCAATCCGACTTCCGGATCACGCCAGCGCACCAGCGCCTCGGTGCCGACGATCTGCCCGCTCACGATATCCACCTGCGGCTGGTAGTGCAGCAGGAATTCGTTGTCGCGCAGAGCGCGGCGCAAACGCCGTTCGAGATTCATGCGCGCACCCGCGCTCGCATTCATCTCCGGCTGGTAGAACTGGAACGTATTGCGGCCCATGTCCTTCGCGCGATACATCGCGACGTCGGCCTTTTTCATCAGCGTTTCCGCGTCTTCGCCGTCCTGCGGAAAGAGGCTCGCGCCCATGCTGCAGCCGACATACAGCTCGGTGCCGTCGAGCCAGACCGGTTCGGAGATCGATGCGCGCACCCGCTCCATCCACGCAATCAGCGACTGCTCGTCGACGGTATCGGTCATCACGATCACGAACTCGTCGCCGCCATGCCGCGCGACCGTGTCGCTGGTTCGCGTACAACGGGCGAGCCGCTCGGCCACCACGCTCAGCAAGCGGTCGCCGACGCTATGGCCGAGGCTGTCGTTGACGTTCTTGAAGCCGTCCAGATCGATGAACACGACCGCGACGCCCTTGTGATGCCGCTGCGCCACGATCAACGCATGCTGCAGGCGATCGCGCAGCAAGTTGCGGTTCGGCAGCCGCGTGAGACTGTCGTAGTTGGCCTGATACTCGAGCTGTTCCTGATAGCGGATCAGATCCGTCACATCATTGATCACGCCGATGTGATGCGTGATCACGCCCTCCGCGTTCGGCACCGGTGCGATGAACAGTTGATTCCAGAACAGCGCGCCGTCCTTGCGATAGTTGCGCACCACGGCGCTTACCTCGCGGTTCGCGGCGAGCGCCTGGCGGATCAACGCGACGCCTTCCTGATCGCGATCGTCGCGCTGCAGCACGCGGCAATCGTGACCGATCACTTCGGCGGGATCGTAGCCGGTGATCCGCATGAACGCGGGGTTCACGTATTCGATCAGATTGCCCGCCGGCGACGGCGCGGTAATCAGAATCGCGTTGACGCTCGCGTCCAGCGCGCGGCTTTGCAGACGCAAAGCCAGATCGGCGCGCTTGCGCTCGGTGATGTCCGTGTACGAACCGAGCACGCCGATCACGCGCCCATCGCCGTCGGTGAACGGCAGCTTGCTCGTGACCGTGGTGCGATGCACGCCGTCGATCACCAGGTCGACCTCGAAATTCATTTTCGGCACGCCGGTGGTCACCACCTCCTTATCGTGCTCGTTCAGCAGGTCGGCAAAGGCGCGCCACGGCATGTCGCTGTCGCTCTTGCCCACCACCTGTTCAGGGTAAGAAAGCCCCGCATCGCGCGCGAACGCCATATTGCAGCCGAGATAACGCGACTCGTGATCCTTCCAGAAAATGCGCTGCGGGATGTTGTCCATCACCGTTTCGAGCATCTGGTTCGAACGCTGCGCTTCGGCTTCGGTGTTGATCTGTTCGGTGACGTCGTCGGCCAGCACGAAGAAGGCGGCGTGGCCCATGAAGTTGAGCGCGTGATACGAAATGTCGGCGCTGATCATCGAGCCGTCCTTGCGCCGGTGATGCCAGACACCCGCCATCGTGCGGCCGTGTTGCAGGACGTCGCTGCGCTGCAGATGCGATTCGAGGCGCGCGATTTCGGAATTCGGCCGGATCGCGCGAATCGTCATGCCGAGGAATTCGCTTTCCGAGTAACCGTATTGCTGAATCGCGGCCGCATTGACGGCGAGAAAGCGCAGCGTCTCGCGATCGAAAATGTACATCGGCACCGGATGATCGTCGAACAGACCGCGGAAGCGCTCGTCGTTGCGGCCGAGCGCACGCACGGTACGCAGTTTCTCGCGCGCGCTGCTTTCGCGGGCGCCGAACGTGAAGATCAGAAGCGCGCTGCCGGCCAGCATCGTCACGATCAGCAAAAACATGGCGCGCTGGGTTTCGTTCGCGGAACTCGCGAGCGACGCCTGCAGCGCCTCGTTCTCCTGTTTGCGCAACGCCGCCAGAGCGTCTTCCACACGGCCGAGACCCAGCCCGAGATGCGTATAGGTCGAGGCCGCCCATGCGCGCGACTCGTCCGGCGTGGCGCTGGCGCTCTTCAGGAGCGCATCGTCGATATCGTGTTGCAGCGCGCGGCTGTCCACGTTCAGCCTCACGAGCGTGTCGAGCATGGCCGGTTCGCCGGCGAGCTCGTTGCGCAACTCGCGCTCCAGCGCTGCCAGCGACGCCGCCATGGCGGCGGCCTCGTTGACCGGCGCGGCCTCGCCCGTTGCTTCGAAACGGCCGAGCGCGGCCAGCCCGCCGTCGAGCGCCGTATGATAAGCGTCGAGGTTCTGACGCACGCTCGTCGAACGCAGCATGCGCGCGTCGGTGTCGCGCTGGCCGCAAATCTGCGTATAGGCGACGAACGCGTTCGCGCCGACCGCCGCGGCAACGACCGCCAGATTGATCAGCAGCCGCTTCGATAAAAAAAGAGTCATGGGTTCCGAACGTCAATCGTTCTGAGGGCGGGAGCGCGGGGTCGCTTTCGGTGCGTCGGGTCGCACCGGGCCGAGTCTTTTTACGCGCCAACCCATGGATAACGGCAGGGTTCGGAACAGATTGAGGGGGCGAGGCGAAATATTTCGCGGATTTAGCTGGGGGCGTCTGGCTTGAGGCGCCAGGGCGGACGTCCCTAGGCGGTCTTTACTAGCCGGCGGTACGTGGCCGGCCGCACCTAGCCGGCCGCGCCTAGCCGGCCGCGCCAAATTCCTTCATAGCGGGGACGAAGTCGTGGTTGCTTTCCGGCTTGCGCGACAATTTGGCGAGTACGTAGCGCTCGAACGGCTCGAGTTCGGCCCACTGAGCGACACGCGGCGTGGGCAGGCCGGCCAGCCCCGCCTGATGCACTACGCCGTCCGGCACGGCATCCGTGCGGCGCCAGGCAGGCGCTTCCTCGGGCGTGAACCACTCCGGCTCGATATTCGCGTGCGTGCGCAGCATCTCGAAGAGTGCGTGGTCGAAATTCGGCTCGATTTCCGCGTCTTCTTCGACCGGAAATCGCGCCAGCAGCTTGCGGTCTTCGAGCGGCAGCATTTGCCACTGCTCAAGGGTGATGCGCAGCCCGAAGCGATCGAGATTGAAGCGCACCGACATCGGGATGTAGGTGAAATTCTCCGAGGACGCGACTTCGAAGTTGAAAAGAAGCGGTGCTTCGTTGAGTCCCATGACAGTATTCCCCTTTGGTGGCGGGCAACGCGCAAGCCCAGCTTGAGGTATTTTAGAACCTTATTCGCGCGATAGCGGCGTGGTCTGGCGCTGCTTCGCGCCGCCGGGCAAGGCTGCAAGCCGTAGAAACGCGCGCAGCATGAAAGGAGTGAAGTCGCTTGAACGAACTGGACACAGACGGACAGACGGGCGCCGTGGAGCGTCAGGTGCACCGGCATCGCGGCGCAGCGGTCGAAACCGTCACCGATCACGTCGGTCAGGAATGGCCCGTGGCGCTCGTCTTCAATGGCATCTCGCACGCGGTGATGATGTGCACGCCGCGCGATCTGGAAGCGTTCGCGGTTGGTTTTGCGATTTCGGAAGGGATCGTGGAGCGCGGCAGCGACATTCAGGACATCGAGGTCGAGCTGCATGACGATGACGAATTGCCGCACGCCGAAGTGCAATTGAAGGTGGTGCAGCAGGCTTTCGTCGCGCTGAAGGAAAAGCGCCGCGCGCTCGCCGGGCGCACCGGTTGCGGCGTATGCGGGATCGAAAGCATCGATCTGCTGGATCTGAAACCGGAACGCGTGCCGGACACCGGCTTTCTGCAACGGCTTGCGCCCGATGCGATCGCGCGTGCCGCGCGCGAGTTGCCGGAGCACCAGGCGCTGACGCGTCTGACCGGCGGCTTGCACGCCGCCGCATGGTGCGATGCGGCAGGCGCGATCCGCTACGCGTTCGAAGACGTCGGCCGTCACAACGCGCTCGACAAGCTGATCGGCCAACTGGTGCTCGACCGCGCGGATACCCGGGAAGGGTTTGTGTTTCTGTCGAGCCGCGCCAGCTACGAGCTGGTGCGCAAGGCGGCGCGTGTCGACGTGCCGATGGTCGCCACGATTTCGGCGCCCTCTTCTCTGGCGATTGCGATCGCCCGCAAAGCGGGCGTACGGCTTGTCAGCTTCTGCCGGGAAACCAGCTACGTCGACTACGACACCTTGCAGCCGACGCAACCTTGAGCGTCTGAAGCATCTTCAAGCGCCTGAAGCATTTTCAAATACCTCAGGCACCTGAACGCAACCGCTTTAGTCGAACTGCCGGAAATCCGGCTTGCGCTTCTCGAAGAACGCCTTGAACGCCTCGCGCGCTTCCGGCGCGATCAGCATCTTGGCGAAGTGCACCGCTTCCTCGCTCATCTGCGTTTGCAGTTCATGCTGGCTCGCGCGCTTCATCAGACTCTTCGTCACCCGCAGCGACGACGCCGGCAGCGCCGCCAGCTTCGCCGCTTGCGCGGCTGCAAACGCATCGACTTCAGCCGCGGGCAGCACGCGATTCACGAAACCCATACGGTGCGCCTCGGCAGCGTCGAACGCTTCGCCGAGCAGCAGCTTTTCCGCTGCGGCCTGATAGCCGGCCACGCGCTGCAACAGCAAACTCGACGCCGCTTCCGGACACAGCCCGAGTTGCGTGAACGGCAGCGAAAAGCTCGCCGTGTTTGCTGCGTAGACCAGATCGCAGTGCAGCAGGAGCGTTGTGCCGATGCCGACTGCCGGACCCGCCACCGAAGCCACCACCGGCTTTTCCGCCAAACTGATCGCACGCAGGAACTGGAATACCGGTGCGTCTTCGCCGCCTGGCGGCCTCTTCATGAAGTCGTCGAGATCGTTGCCGGCGCTGAAAATGCCGGCGCTCCCGCGAATCAGAATCGCCCGGATCGATGTGTCGCCCTGCGCTTCGACCAATGCGTCGGCCATCGTCTGATACATCGCGGCCGTGATCGCGTTTTTCCTGTCGGGCCGGTTGAAGGCAATCGTCAGTACGCCGTCGGCGCGCTCGACCAGAATATCCATTGTCATCTCCTCGTACTCCTGGTTGCTGCTGAATGGAAAAAACGGCTCGCAAGCCAGGTGGCCTGCGAACCGTTTCCGCGGTCCCTAGAGGATCACTGCTTGGGTCCCCGCGGTATTCGCTACGGGGACCACTGCGGGGACCATGGCAAACACGATTACAGACGTTCGATGATGCCCGCCGCGCCCATGCCGGTACCGACGCACATCGTCACCATGCCGTACTTGAAGTTGCGGCGGCGCAGGCCGTGCACAACCGTCGACGCACGAATCGCGCCGGTCGCACCCAGCGGGTGGCCGAGAGCGATCGCGCCGCCAAGCGGATTGATCTTCGACGGATCGAGACCGAGGTCCTGGATCACCGCCAGCGATTGCGCGGCGAACGCTTCGTTCAGCTCGATCCAGTCCATGTCCTCGATCTTCAGGCCGGCGGCCTTCAGTGCGGCCGGAATCGCTTCCTTCGGACCGATGCCCATGATTTCCGGCGGCACGCCGCGCACGGCGAAGCTGACGAAACGGGCGAGTGGCGTCAGGTTGAATTCCTTCAGCATCTTTTCCGATACGACGATCAACGCGCCCGCGCCGTCCGACGTCTGCGAGCTGTTACCCGCCGTCACCGAGCCCTTGTTCGCGAACACCGCGCGCAGTTTTGCCAGACCTTCCAGCGATGTTTCCGCACGCGGGCCTTCGTCGAGCGCGACTTCACGCGTCTTGATACGCACTTCGCCGGTGGCGAGATCGGGGAAACGCTCGGTGATCGTGTATGCGGCGATTTCGTCGTTGAACTCGCCGGCTTGCTGTGCGGCGATGGCGCGGCGGTGCGATTCGACCGAGAACGCGTCTTGCGCTTCGCGGCTGATCTTCCAGCGCTCGGCGACCTTCTCTGCCGTCAGGCCCATGCCGTAGGCGATGCCGATGTCTTCGTTACGATCGAAGATATGCGGCGACATCGACGGCTTGTTGCCCATCATCGGCACCATGCTCATCGATTCACAGCCGCCCGCGATCATCGCGTCCGATTCGCCGACGCGGATACGGTCAGCCGCCATAGCCAGCGCGGTGAGGCCCGAAGCGCAGAAGCGGTTCACCGTGACGCCACCCACCGTGTTCGGCAGGCCCGCCAGCAGTGCGCCCATGCGCGCGACGTTCAGGCCTTGTTCGGCCTCAGGAATCGCGCAGCCGATGATGGCGTCTTCGATCACCTTGGTGTCGAGGCCGGGCACTTGCGCCACGGCCGATTTGATCGCATGCACCAGCAGTTCGTCCGGGCGCGTGTTCTTGAACATCCCGCGCGGCGCCTTGCCGATCGGCGTGCGGCTCGCGGCGACGATGTATGCGTCTTGCAATTGCTTTGCCATTTGAAGCTCCTCTATCGTCGCTTAGTTGCGCACCGGCTTGCCGGTTTGCAGCATGCCCATGATCCGTTCCTGCGTCTTTTGCGTGCCGAGCAGATCGACGAACGCTTGACGCTCGAGTTTGAGCAGCCATTCCTCGTCAACGAGGCTGCCCGCTTCCACGTCACCACCACACACCGCTTCCGCGATGCGGCTGGCGATCAGGTAGTCGTGCTCGCTGATGAAACGGCCGTCACGCATGTTGACGAGCGATGCCTTGATAGTTGCGATCGCCGAGCGGCCGGCCACCGGCACCTGCGTGACACGCAGCGGCGGACGATAACCCGCAGCGGACAGCGCGCGCGCTTCCTTCTTCGCGATGTCGAGCAGTTCGAACACGTTGAAGACGATCGTGTCGGACGGCTTCAGGTAGCCCATGGCGCGGGCATCGAGTGCCGAGGCCGAGACCTTCGCCATTGCCGCGTTTTCGAACGACTTCTGCACGAACTTCAGCAGGTCGTTGGTCGCGCCGGCTGCGGTCGCGGCTTCCGCCGCGCGCAGTGCCGCTTCCTTCAGACCGCCGCCCGCCGGCACCAGACCCACGCCGACTTCCACCAGGCCGATATAGCTTTCGATGTGCGCAACACGCTTCGCGCTATGCAGCGCCAGCTCGCAGCCGCCACCGAGCGCGATGCCCGACACAGCCGAGATGACCGGCACGTTCGCGTACTTCACGCGCAGCATGCCTTGCTGGAATTTCTTCACAAACGGCTCGATGCCCTTCGCGCCGCCCATCATGAACGCGGGCATGGCTTCTTCGAGGTTCGCACCTGCAGAGAACGGGCCGCCCGGCGTGCCGAGTTTCAGCGACGTCGGCTGCCACACGACCAGACCCTTGTAGTCCTTCTCGGCCAGTTCGATGGCTTGCGTCAGACCGTCGATCACCGACGGTCCGATCGTGTTCATCTTGCTCTTGAACGACACGATCAGGACGTCGCTCTCGCCGGCACGGTCGTCGACCCAGGCGCGTACGGCGTCGGTTTCGAACAGCGTCTTGCCGTAGGTCTTCGGATCAGCCGACGTTTCGCCGACCAGCGGTGCGCGGAAAACCTGTTTGTCGTAGACCGACAGCGACGAACGCGGCACAAAAGTCTTCGAAGCCGGCGACCACGAACCTTCGTTCGTATGCACGCCGCCCTTTTCAGCAACCGGACCTTCCAGCACCCACGACGGCAGCGGCGCGTTCGACAACCCCTTGCCTGCCGCAATGTCTTCCTGCACCCATTCGGCGACCTGCTTCCAGCCGGCCGTCTGCCAGCCTTCGAACGGACCTTCGTTCCAGCCGAAGCCCCAGCGGATGGCCAGATCGACGTCACGCGCGTTGTCAGCGATCGATTCGAGATGCACGCCAATGTAGTGATACACGTCGCGGAAAATCGACCACAGGAATTGCGCTTGCGGATGCTCCGATTCGCGCAGAAGCTTCAGACGCTCTGCCGGCGGGCGCTTCAGAATGCGGCCCACCAGTTCGTCGGCTTTCGCGCCGCCGTCGACGTACGCACCCGTTTTCGGGTCGAGCACCTTGATGGCTTTGCCTTCCTTCTTGTAGAAGCCGCCGCCGGTCTTCTGACCGAGCGCGCCCTTCTTCACCAGTTCAGCCAGAACGGCCGGCGTTTCGTAGACCGGGAAGAACGGGTCGTCCTTCAACGTGTCCTGCATCGTCTTGATGACGTGCGCCATGGTGTCGAGACCGACCACGTCCGCCGTGCGGAACGTTGCCGATTTCGCGCGGCCCAGACGCGAGCCGGTCAGGTCGTCCACTTCGTCGAAACGCAGACCGAACTTTGCGGCTTCGGTAATCACGGCGAGGATCGAGAAAATACCGACGCGGTTGGCGATGAAGTTCGGCGTGTCTTTCGCGCGCACAACACCCTTGCCGACGACGCTCGTCAGGAACGATTCGAGTTGGTCGAGAATTTCCGGACGCGTCGTTGCGGTCGGGATCAGTTCGACCAGGTGCATGTAGCGCGGCGGATTGAAGAAGTGCACGCCGCAGAAACGCGCCTTCAGTTCATCCGAGAAACCGTTCGACAGTTCCGTGATCGACAGACCCGACGTATTGGTCGCGAAGATCGCATTCGGTGCGATATGCGGCGACACCTTCTTGTACAGGTCGTGCTTCCAGTCCATGCGTTCGGCGATCGCTTCGATCACGAGGTCGCACTCGGCGAGCTTCTCGATGTCGTCGTCGTAGTTCGCGGGCTGGATGTATTGCGCGTCGTCCTTCACGCCGAACGGCGCGGGCGACAGCTTCTTCAGATTCTCGATCGCCTTCAGGGCAATCGCGTTCTTCGGGCCTTCTTTGGCAGGCAGGTCGAACAGCAGCACGGGCACCTTGGCGTTGATCAGGTGCGCTGCGATCTGCGCGCCCATCACGCCGGCGCCGAGCACGGCTACCTTGCGAATGATCAGATTGCTCACGTCGTTCCTCCGGGGAGTTATGCGGTATCGCGAAGGTGTCTCTTATGTTTCGCGATGTGTGACTTGTGGCGGTGGAAGGCGCCACGCCTCTTGAAGGCGTGGCGCTTGCCGTGAAGTGTGTGCCTTAGAACAGCGACTCTTCGACGTCCATCATCGACTTCGAACCGGCGCGTGCCTGACGGATCGTCATGGCCGTTTCCGGCAGCAGCTTCGCGAAGTAGAAGCGTGCGGTCGCGAGCTTGGCCTTGTAGAACGGATCGCCCGATGCTTCGTTGTCCAGCGCGATACGTGCCATGCGCGCCCAGAAGTACGAGAACACCAGGTGGCCCACGGTACGCAGATACGGCACGGCGGCAGCGCCGACTTCGTCCGGGTTCTGCATGGCCTTCATGCCGATTTCCATCGTCAGCTTCTGCACCTTGTCACCGATGTCGGCGAGCGGGTTGATGAACTCCTGCATTTCCGGTTTCACGCCTTCGGCTTCGACGAAATCCGACACCAGCTTGCCGAACTTCTTCATCTTCGCGCCCATGTCGCCGAGGATCTTGCGGCCGAGCAGGTCGAGCGCCTGAATCGCGTTGGTGCCTTCGTAGATCATGTTGATACGCGCGTCGCGCACGTATTGCTCCATGCCCCACTCGGTGATGAAGCCGTGGCCGCCGTAGATCTGCATGGCGTGGTTGGTGCTCTCGAACGCGTTGTCCGAGAGGAATGCCTTCAGGATCGGCGTGAGCAGCGCGACCAGATCCGCCGCTTCTTTACGCACCGATTCGTCGGCGTGCGACAGTTCCTTGTCGATGTGCAGCGCGGACCAGTACGAGAACGCGCGCGCGCCTTCGGCGTAGGCCTTCTGCGTGAGCAGCATGCGGCGCACATCCGGATGCACGATGATTGGGTCAGCGGCTTTTTCCGGCGCCTTCGGGCCGGTCAGCGAGCGCATTTGCAGACGCTCTTTCGCGTACACCAGCGAGTTCTGATAGCCGATTTCGGTCAGGCCCAGGCTCTGCATGCCAACGCCCAGACGCGCGGCGTTCATCATCACGAACATCGCGTTCAAGCCTTTGTTCGGCTCACCGACCAGCCAGCCCTTCGCGTTGTCCAGATTGATCACCGCGGTCGCGTTGCCGTGAATGCCCATCTTGTGTTCGATGGAACCGCACTTCACGCCGTTGCGCTCGCCCGGCTCGCCCGCTTCGTTCGGCACGAACTTCGGCACGATGAAGAGCGAGATGCCCTTGGTGCCCTTCGGCGCATCCGGCAGACGCGCGAGCACCAGGTGAACGATGTTCTCCGCGAGATCGTGTTCGCCGCTGGAGATGAAAATCTTCGTGCCACTGATCGCGTACGAGCCGTCGCTGTTCGGTTCGGCCTTGGTGCGCAGGATGCCGAGGTCGGTGCCGCAGTGCGGCTCGGTCAGACACATCGTGCCGGTCCAGACGCCCGCAACCAGCTTCGGCAGATAACGTTGCTGCAGTTCCGGCGTGCCGTGCGCATGCAGACATTCGTACGCACCGTGCGACAGACCCGGGTACATCGTCCACGCCTGGTTCGCCGAATTCAGCATTTCATACAAAGCGTTGTTGACGAATGCGGGCAGCCCCTGGCCGCCGTAGTCCGGATCGCAGCCGAGCGCCGGCCAACCGGCTTCAACGTATTGCTTGTAGGCTTCCTTGAAGCCCTTCGGCGTGGTCACGACGCCGTCGCCGACGTACGTGCAGCCTTCCTGGTCGCCGCTGTGATTGAGCGGGAACAGCACTTCGGAGCAGAACTTGCCGGCCTCTTCGAGCACGGCGTTGATCGTGTCCGCGTCGAGATCCGCGTGCTTCGGCATCTGCTTGATCTCGGCTTCGACGTTAAGCAGCTCGTGCAACACGAATTGCATGTCGCGCAGCGGCGCGGCGTACTGTCCCATGACTCTCTCCCAAGTTTGACAAGGAGCGAGGCCGTTAGCTGAGTCCGTGGATCGGATCTTTCAGCGCCGCTGAATCTGCTTGAAGTTCGGCGGCTCTGCTAACGGCTTTCGCTCTGATACGAAACAATCAATTTTTCCAGCGCGGCCCACGTCAGACGCACTGCGTCCGGCAGATGCAGGAAGCGCGCGTCGTGATGCAGGCCGAGCGTGAAGCTGTACAGTTCGAACAGCATCAGCTGCGGATCGGTATCAGCGCGCAGATGCCCTTCTTCCATCGCCTGCGAAATTGCCCGCGTGAGCGCCGCACGCCAGATCGTTACACTCGACACCAGTTGTTCACGCACCGGGTTGTCCCCGCGGTCGTCGTACTCGACGGCGCCGCTGATGTAGATGCACCCCGTGGTGACTTCCTGAATGCGTTTCTCGATCCAGCGGGAAATCATCGCGCGCAAGCGCGGCAATCCACGAGGCTCACGCAAACTCGGGAAAAACACCTCGTCTTCGAAACGACGGTGGTATTCGCGCACGACTTCGACCTGCAAATCCTCGCGCGACCCGAAATGCGCGAACACGCCGCTTTTGCTCATCTGCATGCGCTCGGCCAGCAACCCAATCGTCAGACCTTCCAGTCCGTCGCGGCTTGCCAGATCAAGTGCTGCTTCGAGAATCGCGACTCGTGTTTGTTCGCCTTTTCGCATAGCTTTTTACCGTTCTAATGTGACCGAAAGAAAATCGAACGGCCGTACTATTATTGTGTGCGACCGTCCGCGAAACAAGGACTTTATTAGAAACCGGTTTCTAACCCGGCTTCAATTCTGCGGCATCCGTCAATCAGAGGAAGGAGATTTTTTAGAGGCGTTTGCCTTCTTTTTGTCCCTTTCATTGACGCTGCGCCCTTGCCGTTATGTGCGAGGTGTCGATGAGCTAGTCATAGCCACCCACCGTTAATAGCTTCATTACCGCCCGATAGGTCGTGTAGGCAAGCCAGTTGAGCAAGCGCTCGCCCGCCGGACGGGCATCATAGCGCGCCTCGTCGATCCGGCGCGATTCCCTGAACGCGGCGATGATCGCTTCGCGCAGCGCGCCGATCGACGGGTCGTTCACCAGCACCACGTTGGCTTCGTTGTTGAGCATCAGGCTCAATGCGTCGAGGTTCGACGAGCCGACCGTCCCCCAGTTCGAATCCACCACCGCGACCTTGCCGTGCAGCATGGTTTTCTCGTACTCGGCGATCTGCACGCCGGCTTTGAGCAGCGCACGATACAGGAACGGCACGGCGTAATCGAGCGCCTTGAACTCCTTGCGCCCGATGATGAGCTTCACGTCGACGCCGCGCCGCGCCGCGAACACCAGCGCGCGCCGCAGCTTGCGGCCCGGCATAAAGTACGGGTTGGCCAGCAAGACTTCGCTGCGGGCCTGGCCGATCGCGGTCAGATACGCCTTTTCGATGGCGCGGCGGTTGATCAGGTTGTCGCGCGCGACGAAGGCCACGCATGGCAGCCCGCCGGCCCAGAGCGCCTCGTTGCGATTGCGGCGCCGGCGGCGCAGCGTGCCGAGCGACGCCATGGTCTTCGGCCCGAGATCAGGCCCGAGCGAATCCAGGGGCCGATGCCCGAGATGGATCCGCCGCCATTGCACCTCGAACGCCTGGCGGATATCGGCGACCACCGGCCCCTGCAATTCCACCGTGAAATCCCAGCGCCGGTAAGGCAGCTTCTCGCCGTTGTTCTCGTAATCGTCGACGATGTTGATGCCGCCGCAGTAGCCGAACTGATCGTCCACCACCGCGATCTTGCGGTGCGTACGCGAGAAGCCGAAACGCCCGAACAGATGCGGGTTGTAGATGCGATGGTCGATGCCAGCGAGCGGCCATTCGTTGAACATCGGCAGGCGCTCGGTGCCGATGCCGTCGGTAATCACGCGCACCTTCACGCCGCGCGAGGCTGCGCGCAGCAAAGCCGCGCTGACGGCCCGGCCCGCGCTGTCGTCACAGAAAATATAGGTTTCGAGAACCACGTCGCTTTGCGCCGCGTCGATGCGCTCGATCAGCGTGGCGAAGTACTCTTCGCCGGAACGCAGCAGCTTGACCTCGTTGCCGCTGGTGAAGCGGTAGCGCTGCCAGTAGCGGCGGCCGAGCAGCGCTTGACGGAGTCGCGCGAAACGGCGCGCGCCGCCGACGCTCACCGGGCACGCTCCTCGGGCTGGCCATTCAGGCGCCCAGCGAGCCGTTTCGGCAATTGCAGGATCGCGTCGGCATTCGACGACGAAAAGCAGCGCGAGGCCGCCTCTTCATAGGGCAGCCACAGGAACGCGGTGTGCTCGCGCGGCGCGAGCGTCACTTCGAGCTGCTCGGGCACTTCCAGACTGAACCAGTGCTCGGTGTTGTGGATCACGCCCTCGGCATAGCGATGCCGGAACTGAGGGTAGATCTCATAGTCGATCGAGTACTGCCAGTCGAACAACGCACTGTGCGGCACGAGCGTACTGCCGATCACGATGCCGGTTTCCTCCGCCACTTCGCGCGTCGCCGTCTCGACGAAGGGTTCATCGAGCCGGTCTTTCGAGCCGGTCACCGATTGCCAGAAATCTGCGTGATCGGCACGCCGGATCAACAGCACGTCGAGCGCGGGCGTATGGATGACGACGAGTACGGATTGCGGGATCTTCGGCGGTTTCGGCATGGCGTAAAGACTGGGCGCAACGCTTGCGCGGTACATGTCGGCGAGTGGTCCAATAAGCGGTCGAGACCGGTTGCTGCGACTGTAACGCAAAAAACGAAAAAGGCGCATCACGCGCCTTTTTCGTTTCGCTTTTTCGTCACCTCACGCTGTCGTTTTCAGACAGCTCTAGTTTGATCCAGCTTAGACCTTCGGTTCCGGCTGACGCAGACGGATGTGCAACTCGCGCAACTGGCGCTCGTCCACTTCGCTCGGCGCCTGCGTGAGCAGACACTGCGCGCGTTGTGTCTTCGGGAACGCGATCACGTCGCGAATCGAATCGGCGCCGGCCATCATCGTGATGATGCGGTCCAGACCGAATGCGATACCGCCGTGCGGCGGCGCGCCGTATTGCAGCGCGTCGAGCAGGAAGCCGAACTTGGCTTGCGCTTCTTCCGCGCCAATCTTCAGCGCGCGGAACACCTGGCTCTGCACTTCTTCACGGTGGATACGCACCGAACCGCCGCCGATTTCCCAGCCGTTCAGCACCATGTCATAGGCCTTGGCGAGGCAGCGCGCCGGATCCGTTTCCAGATACTCGAGGTGCTCGTCCTTCGGGCTCGTGAACGGGTGATGCGCGGCGACGTAGCGGTTGTCTTCCTCGTCGTACTCGAACATCGGGAAGTCGATCACCCACAGCGGCTTCCAGCCGGATTCGACCAGGCCGTTGGCTTTGCCGAATTCCGAATGGCCGATCTTCAGACGCAGCGCGCCCAGGCTGTCGTTCACCACCTTCGCACGATCCGCCGCGAAGAAAATGATGTCGCCGTCTTGCGCGCCAGTGCGCTCGATAATCGCCTTGACCGCTTCGTCGTGCAGGTTCTTGACGATCGGGCTTTGCAGACCGTCACGGCCCTTCGCCACTTCGTTGACCTTGATCCAAGCCAGACCCTTCGCGCCGTAGATGCGCACGAATTCCGTGTAGCTGTCGATGTCGCCACGCGAGAGCTCGCCGCCCTTCGGCACGCGGATCGCCGCGACGCGACCGTCTTTCGTGTTGGCCGGCGTGCTGAACACCTTGAAGTCGACGTCTTTAACCGCGTCCGTCAGGTCGGTGAATTCGAGCTTCACGCGCAGATCCGGCTTGTCCGAACCGAAACGGCGCATCGCTTCCGAATACTCCATGACCGGGAATTTCTCGGCCAGTTCGACGCCGATCGTTTCCTTGAACACGTGACGGATCATCGCTTCGAACAGATCGCGGATTTCCTGTTCCGACAGGAACGAGGTTTCACAGTCGATCTGCGTGAATTCCGGCTGACGGTCAGCGCGCAGGTCCTCGTCGCGGAAGCACTTGACGATCTGGTAGTAGCGATCGAAGTTAGCGACCATCAGCAGTTGCTTGAACAACTGCGGCGATTGCGGCAATGCGAAGAACTGACCCGGGTTGGTACGCGACGGCACGAGGTAATCGCGCGCGCCTTCCGGCGTGCTCTTGGTGAGCATCGGCGTTTCGATGTCGATGAAGCCCAGCGAGTCCAGATACTTGCGCACTTCGATCGCGACGCGGTAACGCAGACGCAGGTTGTGCTGCATCTGCGGACGGCGCAGGTCGAGCACACGGTGCGTGAGGCGCGTGGTTTCCGACAGGTTGTCGTCGTCGAGCTGGAACGGCGGCGTGATCGACGGGTTCAGCACGATCAGCTCGTGGCACAGCACTTCGATCTTGCCGCTCTTCAGCGAGGCGTTCGTGGTGCCTTCCGGGCGGGCGCGAACCACGCCCTTGATCTGCAGGCAGAACTCGTTCCGGACGCCTTCGGCAGTCTTGAACATTTCCGCGCGATCCGGATCGCAGACGACCTGAACGAGGCCTTCGCGGTCACGCAGGTCGATGAAGATGACGCCGCCATGGTCACGGCGGCGGCTTACCCAACCGCACAGCGAGACGGGTTGGCCCAGCAGTTCTTCGGTCACCAGACCGCAGTATTCAGATCTCATCGACATGATGTTTGTCTTTCGTTTTGCATTGGTTGGACGGCGCGCGGCGATAAACGCTGCGCGCCGGCATTACAGCGGAGGCTCGACTGTCGTGCGGCGCACCGGCGCCGGCGGCGCGGACGGCGCCACGACGCCCATCGAGACGATGTACTTGAGCGCAGCGTCGACCGTCATGTCGAGTTCGATCACTTCGCTCTTGGGCACCATCAGGAAGAAGCCGGACGTTGGGTTCGGCGTAGTCGGCACATACACGCTGACGTAATCTTCTTTCAGGTGATTGACCACGTCGCCGCCCGGAATGCCGGTCAGAAACGCAATCGTATAGGAACCGCGGCGCGGGTACTCGATCAGGAGCGCCTTGCGAAACGCATTGCCGCTGCTCGACAACAAGGTGTCCGACACCTGTTTGACGCTGGTGTAGAGCGGGCCGACCACCGGAATGTGAGCGACCACGACTTCCCACCACTTCACGAGCTTCTGCCCGATGAAGTTTTGCGTCAACAGCCCGACAACAAAGATGAACGCCAGCGTCAGCACCGCGCCGAGGCCCGGCAAACGGAAGCCGAGCGCGCGCTCCGGCTGCCATGAGGTCGGCAGCAACAATAGCGTCTGGTCCATCGTGCCGATGATCAGGCCGAGCACCCACAGTGTGATAGCCAGAGGCACCAGCACCAGCAGGCCAGTCAGGAACACCGATTTGAGCGTCGTTTTTTTCGTCGTCATGTGTACCGCCAGAAAGCCGCGCGAGCCGATACCCGACGCGCGGCGTGTGCGCCGCCCATAAGGGCGGCCATGCTACTAGGCGCTGCCGGAACCGCTCGAACTGGCCGAAGCGGCGGGTGCGGCAGCAGGCGTGGCGGCTGCGGCAGGCGTTGCGGCGGCGGCCGTGCCGTTGGCCGGAGCCGTGTCGGAATTCGCCGCGCCGCCGTTCCCGGCTGCAGCGTTTTCGCCCGAATTCGCATTCGAGCCGCCGTTCGCGTCGGGCTTGGCCGGCGCGCTCGCGCCGCCGTTACCGCCGCGGAAATCGGTCACATACCAGCCGGAGCCCTTCAACTGGAAACCGGCTGCTGTCACCTGCTTGCGAAAGGTGTCTTTCCCGCACTCGGGACACTGCGTCAACTGGGGGTCGCTCATCTTCTGAAGCACGTCCTTCCCGAAGCCGCATGACTCGCAACGATAAGCGTAGATCGGCATGAACTTTTCCCTACTGAAATCTTGTAAACGCTTGCAAAGCCTTGAATTATAGCCGCATATGGCTAGTCACCCGCGATTTTCGGGGACAAACGCCAGGCGCAGCCGCCGTTCACGTAAATGGGGGCGGCCGCTATCGAATCAAGTGCGGCCCGAGCCGCCGTCAAACGCGGCGGCGACGCGCTCAGGCACGACGGCGCCAGCTCATCCAGCGCTCATGGCCAGCAAAGACGGGAATCGAGTCGTTCACGGCTTCATCTTCGATCAGATCGAAGTGCGGCATGAGCAACGCGTCGAGTTCAGCGCGCTCGATGCCGAACGGCGGCCCCTTCGGCGTCGCGCCGATGAAAAAGAAACCCGCCAGCAACGCACCAGCCGGCAACAACTCGGCCATCCGTTGCGCGTAGTCTGCACGGCGCTCCACCGGCAACGCACAAAAGAACGCGCGCTCGTAGATCCATGCCGGCGTGAACGGCGGTTCGTACTTGAAGAAGTCAGCCTGTTCGACCAGTTGCTCATGCTGCGCACCCAATTGCTTGTGCGCTGCCGCCACGGCAGCCGGCGAGAAATCGATCGCCCGGACTGGATTGCCTTGTTGCGCCAGCCAGAGCGCCTCGTAGGCACTGCCGCAGCCGGGAATCAGTACGGCGGCGCCGCTGTGCCGGCCAGCGAATGACTGGAACGCCGACGGCACGCCCGCCTGATCCCACGGCGTGAAATGGCGTTCGAAGCGCTCGTCCCAGAACTCGGGCGAGTTGGGATCGCGGGTCGCGAAGTCGGGTGCGGAAGGCGGGTTCGGGTCGCTCATGGGATGCCTCGTAGGAATCAGGTTCGGGATCACCCGCCGTAGGCGAACGCCAGAAACGCCCGTGCCAGCACCGCGCCGACACCCACCGCCACGCCGAATAGCAGCAAGCCTTGCAGCAGCCGGTTGGTACGCTTCTGCTCGAGCAGAATCTGGCGAATCATGTCGTCGTTCACGCCGCGCGTGTGGTCGTGACGCTGAGCCAGCACGTGATGAATCAGGCGCGGCAACTGCGGCAGTGTCTTGCTCCACTGCGGGGCTTCGATCTTCAGCCGCTCGTACCAGCCGCGTAGACCGATCTGCTCGTTCATCCAGCGTTCGAGATAGGGTTTGGCGGTCTTCCACAAGTCCAGCTCAGGATCGAGCGAACGGCCGAGCCCTTCCACGTTCAGCATGGTTTTTTGCAGCAGCACCAGTTGCGGCTGGATTTCCACGTTGAAGCGGCGCGAAGTCGAGAACAGGCGCATCAGCACCTGGCCGAGCGAAATATCCTTCAACGCGCGGTCGAAATAGGGCTCGCAAACTGCGCGGATCGCGCTTTCCAGTTCCTCGACCCGAGTCGTAGGCGGTACCCAGCCGGACTCCAGATGCAGCGTGGCGACACGGTGGTAGTCACGCTTGAAGAAAGCGAGGAAGTTCTGCGCGAGGTAGTTCTTATCGAAGTCCGACAGTGCGCCGATGATGCCGAAGTCGAGCGCGATATAGCGGCCGAAGTGCGCCGGATCGAGGCTCACCTGAATGTTGCCCGGGTGCATATCGGCGTGGAAAAAACCATCGCGGAACACCTGGGTGAAGAAAATCTCGACGCCTTCGCGCGCCAGTTTCGGAATATCGACGCCGGCCGCGCGCAGCGTCTCCACCTGGCTGATCGGCACGCCGACCATGCGCTCCATCACCAGCACGGTGGGCGTGCAGAACTCCCAGTACATTTCCGGCACCAGCAGCAGATCGAGCCCGGCGAAGTTGCGGCGCAGCTGGCTGCCGTTCGCCGCCTCCCGCATCAGATCGAGTTCGTCGTGCAGATACTTGTCGAATTCAGCGACCACCTCGCGCGGCTTCAGGCGCTTGCCGTCGGCCCATAAACGCTCGGCCCAGACGGCGATGTCGCGCAGCAAGGCCAGGTCGGAATCGATCACCGGCAACATGTTCGGCCGCAGCACCTTCACGGCGACCGACTTGCCCGCGTGCTGCCCTGCTTTCACCTTGGCAAAGTGAACCTGCGCGATCGACGCGCTCGCCACCGGCACCCGCTCGAAATCGTCGAACAGCACGTCGACCGGTGCGCCGAGCGACTTCTCGACCAGCCCGATCGCCACCGCCGAATCGAACGGCGGCACTTGATCCTGCAGCTTGGCCAGCTCATTGGCAATATCGACCGGCAGCAGATCGCGCCGCGTGGACAGCACCTGGCCGAACTTGACGAAGATCGGCCCGAGGCTTTCGAGCGCGAGCCGCAAACGCACACCCGGAGGTGCTTCGAACTTGCGGCCGATGGTAGTGATACGTAGCAGCAGACGCACACGCCGGTCGTTGACGCGGCTGAGCATCATCTCGTCGAGACCGAATCGAATGACCGTGAAGAAAATCTTGAGGAAACGCAGAAAACGCATAGTTGTGCCCGATGACTAGCGCGTGCCGCGCAACGTGGCGGCGCCGCCCGGCGCATCTGCGCCGCGGGCTTCGACCTTCTGTTCAAGACGCTCGATGCGCTTTTCCACGCGCGCCAAAGCATCGCGGGCGCGGGCCAGTTCGACGTTGAAGTCTTCCAACGCGGCGCGGCGCACCAGTTGCGGGTTTTCGTCGAGCAGATACTCAGCGGCAGTGTCGAGCAGATTGCGCCCGGTACGCCGCGCATGTTCGCCGACCGTGCGCACGACCGACGCGACCCGCCATGCCGGACCGTCGCCGATCAGCTTCGCCAGATCCTCTTCGGGCTCCCAGCGCAGATGCTCGGCGAGCTTGGCGATCACGGTCGCAAACTCGGCGTCGCCTTCGATCTTCACGTGCTTCATCACGGCGGCCTGGCCGCCTTGCATGAAGGCAGGCAGCGCATCGGACGGCACCGAGATGGTCACATCGAACTGTTGCGCATCGGTTTCGTCGACCGCGCCGAGGTAGCCGTCGGGTTGCACCAGCAGCATCAGCACGACTGGCGGACAGGACAGTCTGGCGGTCTTGCCCGCGTAAGGGGCGAGGCGCTCGCGAGCCCACGATTCGCGGGCGAGCAGATGATTGACAGCAGCAGCGAAGGGCTTGGCGGCGAGGGTCATTGAAAGTGGCAAGAAAAAACCCGCGCGGGCGAGGTGCCCGCGCGGGTTCCTATTGTAACGTCCGTTCGCTTCGCGGCTTGCTATGCCGAACGGCCAATGCTTTGTGCAAAATCAGGGCAAGCAGGGCTGTCCCGGCCCTGCCCCGCTGCTGGCTCAGTGCTGCGCCACCTGCTGAATGCCGGCCAGCAGCCAGCCTTCGCCAGGGCGGTTCGCCTTCGTCAGGTTCCAGACCTCGACGAACGGCTCTGCCGCAGCACCCGCCGATTCGCGGATCAAACCGGAGAAGCGCACGCTGGCGAAGTATTCGGTTGCACGTTCTTCAACGCCCAGCAGCTCCGCGTTCAGTTGCACCACGTCGGTCTGATTGGACTCGGCACCGCGCGAGTTCAGATCGACCTTCACTTCGGCGAACATTTCCGGCGTGGTGAATTCGCGGATGTCTTCCGTGTTGCCGACGTCCCACGCGGCTTGCAGGCGCACGAAGTACACCTTCGCGTTGCGCAGGAACGCTTCCGAATCGAAGCCGGCCGGCACGGCCGGGGCAGCGTTGATCGACGGCGTAGTCAGCGGGTTGCCTTGCGGTTCGAGGTACGAGCCGGTGGGCGGAGCGTTGTAACGCGGCTCCTGCGTATAGCCGGTGCCGCCCGCATTCAGCGACGGTGCGCCACCCGCGTACGACGGTTGCGACGTATCGCGCTTACGACCCATGAAGCGGCGGATCAGCCAGATGCCGATCATCGCGATGACCGCGATCACGATGATGTTGGCCATAGCGCCGGCGAACGCGCCGCCCAGACCGAAGTGCGACAGCAGCGCCGCGATACCAAGACCAGCCGCAAGACCGGCGATCGGCCCAAGCCAGCGCGAGCGATTAGGCGTTGCGGCGGGAGTCGGCGCGGGCGCCGGTGCCGGCTGCGCGCGCTGCTGCATGGCCTGATTGCTTTGGGAAGGTTGCGACGGGGTCGACTGTTGCTGAACCGTGTTCGACTGACGGCCAATGCTACGGCCGCCGCCCATGCGGCGGGCTTCCGCATCGAGCGAGGCGAGAGAGCCGGCCATGATTAGACCGACCATCGCGATCAGTCCGATTCTTCTCACCAATGACCTCGTAACCTTACGGGGAGATAACACACCTGAATCGGACATTTTCGTACTTTCCTTTAAAAATCGATGGGTTAGGAACCCTAGTATTTGGTCCCCACATGTAAAGCTACCACGCCAGCTGACAAATTGTAATATTTGACGCCGTCCAGGCCCGCTTGTTCCATCATTGTTTTTAAAGTTTCCTGATCCGGATGCATCCGGATCGATTCCGCGAGGTAGCGGTAGCTCTCGGCGTCTTTCGCAAAGCGGTCGCCGAGCCACGGCAACACTTTAAAAGAATAGACGTCGTAGACCTTTTTTAGCGGATCCCACACCTTCGAGAACTCCAGCACCAGCAGACGGCCTGCCGGCTTCAACACCCGCCGCATCTCGGCGAGCGCCACATCCTTGTGCGTCATGTTGCGCAAGCCGAATGCCACCGTCACTACGTCGAAGTAATTGTCCGGAAAGGGAATTTTCTCGGCATCGCACAGCAGCGCCGGCGTGATCACGCCCTTGTCCAGCAGGCGATCGCGGCCCACGCGCAGCATCGACTCGTTGATGTCGGTGTGCCAGACTTCCCCGGTTTCACCCGCCTGTTTGGCGAACGCCTTCGACAGATCGCCCGTGCCGCCCGCGATATCAAGCACCTTGAAGCCCGGCCGGACGTTGGCCTGGGCGATCGTGAACATCTTCCACGCCCGGTGCAACCCGCCCGACATCAGGTCGTTCATCAAGTCGTAGTTGGAGGCGACCGAGTGGAACACGCCCGCCACCTTCTGCGCTTTTTCCTGTTCGTCGACCGATTGAAAGCCGAAGTGGGTTTTGCTCATCGCGCTCGTCCTTTCGCGTATTCTGAAATGTTGCGCCGCATCAGCGCGGCGACCAGGGCGAATCGTATCAGTGACAGTGCCCGTGCGCAGCACCGGCTGGCGCCATCGGGGCATCGCGGTCGACGCCGGCCGCTGCCAGTTTGGCGAGATAGTCGCGCCAGAGTTCATCCTGACGGACGGCCATGTCGTACAGCAGGTCCCAGGAATAGATGCCGGTGGCGTGTCCGTCGGAGAAAGTCGGCTGCACCGCATAGTTGCCGACGCCTTCGATCATGGTGATCGTGACGTCGCGTTTACCGGTTTGCAAAGTTTCCTGGCCGGGCCCGTGGCCCATCACTTCTGCCGACGGCGAATACACGCGCAGCAGTTCGAACGGCAGGCGATACGTTTCGCCGTTTGCGTACTGCAATTCGAGCACGCGCGATTTGGAATGCACGACCACGCCGGTCGGCACCGGGGTATCGGGAGTCAATCCACTCATGATGACCTCATAACAAAAAGCAGAGCAGCCCCAAGCTTTCCGCTCCGCAGGAGGTCCCTTGGGGGATTGGCCCGTCGGGGCACTAGCGCGAAGCGGCTGGTTCGGCGGCGCTCAGCCAAACGCCTGTTCGATTTCTTGCCGCACAGCTTCGCGCAGCAGGGTAGCTTGCGCACGGCGCGACGACAGCATGGCTTCGGACACCGTGCGTTGGCGCGGCGCCCAGATCGGCAGCGGGAAATGAGCGTCGTTCGAAAAACGCGGTATCACATGCCAATGCACGTGCGGCACCTGGTTGCCGAGGCTCGCCAGGTTGACCTTCACCGGCTGGAGAATGCGCCGGATCGCACGCTCGACCGCATACACGGCCCGCATCACGCGATCGCGGTCGGTCTCGGCGAGATCGGAAAACTCAGCGATATGCTTGTTCCAGATCACCCGGCAAAAGCCCGGGTAGTCGTGTTCGTCGGCGAGGACGACACGCAGGGTGTCGTCCTGCCACAGCACATCGCCGCCATCTTCACGGCAAAAAACGCAGTCCATCGTCGTCCTCAGGCAAAAATCGTCAGTCGTGCCATTAAACCAGCACGCGCTCGATACCGCCATTGTTCGCCCGCTGGACGTAATCCGCCATCCAGTCTTCGCCCAGCACGTGACGTGCCATTTCGACGACGATGTAGTCCGCCTCGGTGCCCGCATCTTCGTTGTAGCGCGACAGGCCTTGCAGGCAGGATGGGCAGCTCGTCAGGATCTTCACCTCCGTGGCGCCGTTGGGTTGCGGCCCGTCGCCCGCCTTGAGCACGGAACCGTCCGGCGCACCCGCCGCGCCGGCCGACGCATTGGCCGCGTTGATCCCATTCGCACCCGCCTCAGCCACCAAAGGAATGCCACGGAGCTTCGCGGCGCCCTTGCGCATTTCCTCTTCCTTGCGGAAACGGACCTGCGTCGAAATATCCGGGCGCGTCACCGCGAGTGTGCCGGATTCGCCACAGCAGCGATCGTTCTTCTCGATCTTGTAGCCGTCGTTCTCCGACCCCATCAGTTGATTGACGAGCTTGACCGGGTCCATCGTCTTGATCGGGGAGTGGCACGGGTCGTGGTACATGTAACGCACGCCGTTCACGCCTTCGAGCTTGATCCCCTTCTCGAGCAGGAACTCGTGGATGTCGATGATCCGGCAGCCCGGGAAGATCTTCTCGAATTCGTAGCCGGCGAGCTGGTCGTAACACGTACCGCACGACACCACCACCGTCTTGATGTCGAGATAGTTCAGCGTATTCGCGACGCGGTGGAACAGCACACGGTTATCCGTGACGATCTGCTCGGCCTTGTCGAACTGGCCTGAGCCGCGCTGCGGGTAGCCGCAGCACAGGTAGCCCGGCGGCAGTACCGTTTGTACGCCCGCTTCCCACAGCATGGCTTGCGTGGCCAGACCGACTTGCGAGAACAGCCGCTCTGAGCCGCAGCCCGGGAAGTAGAACACCGCTTCCGTATCGGCCGTGGTCGTCTTCGGATTGCGGATGATCGGGACGATCTTGTTGTCCTCGATATCGAGCAACGCACGCGCGGTTTTCTTCGGCAGGTTGCCCGGCATCTTCTTGTTCATGAAGTGGATCACCTGCTGCGTGACCTTCGGCTTGCCGACGGTTGCCGGCGGGTGCGCCGTCTGCTTCTTCGCGAACTTCTTCAGCACGTCGTTGCCGAGGCGCTGCGCCTTGTAGCCGATGCCCATCATCGCGGTGCGCGCGAGGTTGATGGTCTGCGGGTTGGTGGCGTTCAGGAAGAACATGCCGGCCGCGTTGCCCGGATTGAACTTCTTCTTGCCCATCTTGCGCAGCAGGTTGCGCATGTTCATCGTCACATCGCCGAAGTCGATCTTCACCGGGCACGGCGTCACGCATTTGTGACAGACGGTGCAGTGATCGGCGACGTCGTTGAACTCGTCCCAGTGCTTGATCGACACGCCGCGGCGGGTCTGCTCTTCGTACAGGAACGCCTCGACCAGCAAGGAGGTCGCGAGAATCTTGTTGCGCGGGCTGTACAGCAGGTTCGCGCGCGGCACGTGAGTCGCGCACACCGGCTTGCACTTGCCGCAACGCAGGCAGTCTTTGATCGACTCGGAAATCGCGCCGATGTCGGACTGCTGCATGATCAGCGATTCGTAGCCCATCAGGCCGAAGCTCGGCGTGTAGGCGTTGCGCAGGTCGGCGCCTTCGAGCAGCTTGCCCGCGTTGAAGCGGCCATGCGGATCAACGCGCTGCTTGTACGCGCGGAATTCGCCGATCTCTTCCTCGGTCAGGAATTCGAGCTTCGTAATGCCGATGCCATGCTCGCCGGAAATCACGCCATCGAGCGAACGCGCCAGCTTCATGATGCGCGCAACCGCCGTGTGGGCGTCCTGCAGCATCTCGTAGTTGTCGGAGTTGACCGGCAGGTTCGTGTGGACGTTGCCGTCGCCCGCATGCATGTGCAGCGCGACGAACACGCGGCCACGCAGGACCTGCTTGTGAATCGCCTGGGCTTCTTCGAGGATCGGCTTGAACTCGCCGCCGTTGAAGATCTGACGCAACTCAGCCCGGATCTCCGCCTTCCACGACACGCGCACCGTACGGTCTTGCGTGATATGGAACACGGTCGCATCCGGCTGCGCGTCGGCGCGATCGGCGAACTTCTCCGCCAGCCCTTCGTAACCGAGGCCGACCAGATAGTGCTGCGCCTCACGCAAGGACAAATCAAGCTTGTCGCGTAGGAATTCCCAGCGCGTGCGCACCTTCTTCAGCATATCGAGCGCCTGCTGCACGCGATCTTCGAGCAACTCCGCGCTCGGGATTTCGTTGGCGTCGTCGCTCTTGCCGAGCGGCAGCTTGCCGCCTTTGAAGAACGCTTCGAGCGCGTCGACCAGTTGCAGCTTGTTCTTGATCGACAGCTCGATATTGATGCGTTCGATGCCGTCGGTGTACTCGCCCATCCGGTTGAGCGGGATCACCACGTCTTCGTTGATCTTGAACGCGTTGGTGTGCTTGGCAATCGCGGCGGTACGGCTGCGGTCGAGCCAGAAACGCTTGCGCGCTTCAGCGTTGACGGCGACGAAACCTTCGCCGCTCTTGCCGTTGGCCATGCGCACGACTTCCGAGGTCGCTTGCGCCACCGCGTCCGCATCGTCGCCGACGATGTCGCCGATCAGCACCATCTTCGGAAACGCGTTGCGCTTGCTCTTGGTCGCGTAGCCGACCGCGCGCAGATAGCGTTCGTCCAGATGCTCGAGGCCGGCGAGAATCGCGCCGCCCTGCTTCGACGTTTCGAACAGATAGTCTTTGATCTCGACGATGCTCGGAATCGCTTCACGGGCCTGACCGAAGAATTCGAGGCAGACCGTGCGCGTATGCGCCGGCATCTTGTGCAGC
This sequence comes from Paraburkholderia sp. WS6, assembly GCF_030464835.1. Classification (NCBI taxonomy): domain Bacteria; kingdom Pseudomonadati; phylum Pseudomonadota; class Betaproteobacteria; order Burkholderiales; family Burkholderiaceae; genus Paraburkholderia; species Paraburkholderia sp. WS6. Next base: position 24,770 of record NZ_JALQCK010000044.1, on the reverse strand, counting down.
ACCCAGCGCGCCGACGTGATCAGGCCGTCGCAGCCTTCCTTCTGCACGCCCGGCAGACCGGCGAGGAATTTGTCCGTCACGTCCTTGCCGAGACCTTCCTTACGGAATACGCGGCCCTTGATGTCGAGCGCTTCCGTGCGCAGCAGTTTTTCGCCCGGCGCGTGGTTGCCGTCGAACCACTTCAGCTCGAAACGCGCGACTTCGATGTCGTGAATCTTGCCGAGGTTGTGGTCCAGACGCGTGACTTCGAGCCAGTTCCCTTCCGGGTCGACCATGCGCCACCAGGCGAGGTTGTCGAGTGCCGTGCCCCACAACACCGCTTTCTTGCCGCCCGCGTTCATCGCGACGTTGCCGCCGACGCAGGATGCATCCAGCGAAGTCGGATCGACGGCGAACACGAAGCCGGCCTGCTCGGCCGCTTCGGTCACGCGGCGGGTGACCACGCCCGCACCAGAGAAAATCGTCGCCACCTTGCGCTCGACGCCCGGCAGTTCGGTCATCTCGACCGCACCCAGCTGCTCGAGCTTTTCCGTGTTGATGACGGCCGAAAACGGCGTGAGCGGCACCGCGCCGCCTGTGTAACCCGTGCCGCCTCCGCGCGGAATCACGGTCAGACCGAGTTCGAAACACGCCTTGATCATGCCGGCGATCTCGGCCTCTGTATCCGGCGTCAGCACGACGAACGGGTACTCGACGCGCCAGTCAGTCGCGTCGGTCACGTGCGAGACGCGGGACAAGCCGTCGAACTTGATGTTGTCCTTTTCCGTGACGCGGCCCAACACCTTGGTCGCGCGACGGCGCAGATCGAAGGTCTTCTGGAATTCGCTCTCGAAATCGTCGACAGCGCGGCGTGCAGCGGCCACCAGTGTTTCAACGCGGGCGGCCCGATCGATGCCCGCTTCATCGCCGTGCTGGACCAGATCGGCGCGACGGCGCTTTTCGATCTCGCTCAGACGATGATGCAGCGCCTCGATCAGCAGCGCGCGGCGCTTCGGATTGTCGAGCAGGTCGTCTTGCAGGTAAGGATTGCGGCGTACGACCCAGATGTCGCCGAGCACTTCGTACAGCATCCGTGCCGAGCGGCCGGTGCGGCGTTCCGCGCGCAGTTCGGCCAAGGCCGCCCAGGCTTCGTCGCCGAGCAGACGGATGACGATTTCGCGGTCGGAAAACGACGTGTAGTTATAGGGAATTTCGCGCAGACGCGCTTCGGGATCGGCGGCCACCGCAGTGGCGGCCCCGTGCGGATCGAAAACTTGAGGTGCGTTCATGTTCGGACGACTCGGTGGGTCAACCGGGCGCGCTCATCTCTGTGAGGCGTCGGCGGACAGTGCGCGTGGGGCGCAATGCTGGAAATCTTCTAGGGGAGCGAAGCGCAACCGACGGCCTACCCACATCAGTCGCTTCACGGCGCTCAGAGACAGCTACACGATCGCGCGTGGCGGACGTGACGCTCCGCCGCGGGGCAAGACTCACGCGGGACGGGCATCAAGTGGGCGATCCGAGGCTGCCAGTGCATCTTCCGATCCTTATTCCAAAATGGAATTCTACCCCATGATCCCGCCACGCGTTGACGCCTGAAATCAGGGTTGTGGCAGGACTTTTGGCGTTTTTGTGCTGAACGGCGCTCGTCAACGCATACGAACGATTCTCCGACCGGACGGTCGGGTTGGACTTTGCCGCCGGCGCGCCGGGATACGCCGAAGGTTCACTGAGGGCCAGCGTGCACACCGTTGGCGCTATCATTGACCCTTTCCCGTCTCGCAAAGCGCACCGCGCCCCCCGCATGGCTTCCCACGACTACCTGAAGAAAACCCTGACCGCGCGCGTCTACGACGTGGCCCGCGAGACCGAACTCGAACGCGCGCCGAATCTGTCGGCACGGCTGCGTAATCCGGTTTATCTGAAGCGTGAGGACAACCAGCCGGTGTTCTCATTCAAGGTGCGCGGCGCGTACAACAAGATGGCGCATATTCCGGCGGATGCGCTGGAACGGGGTGTCATTACCGCGTCGGCGGGCAATCATGCGCAGGGCGTCGCGTTGTCGGCGGCCCGCATGGGGGTGAAGGCGATCATCGTGGTGCCCGTGACGACCCCGCAGGTGAAGGTCGATGCGGTACGCGCACATGGCGGGGCGACAGTCGAAGTCGTGCAGTTCGGCGAGTCCTATAGCGATGCGTACGGTCACGCGGTGAAGCTGCAGGAAGAACGCGGCCTGACGTTTGTCCACCCGTTCGACGATCCGTACGTGATCGCCGGCCAGGGCACGGTCGCAATGGAGATTCTCAGCCAGCATCAGGGCCCGATCCACGCGATCTTCGTGCCGATCGGCGGCGGTGGACTCGCGGCAGGTGTGGCTGCGTACGTGAAATCGGTGCGCCCAGAGATCAAGGTGATCGGCGTACAGACCGACGACTCGTGTGCGATGGCGGCTTCCTTAAAAGCAGGCGAACGGGTGACGTTGAATGAAGTGGGCCTATTCTCGGATGGCACGGCCGTGAAGCTCGTGGGTGAAGAAACCTTCCGCCTGTGCCGCGAATATCTCGACGACGTGCTGCTCGTGAACACCGATGCACTGTGCGCCGCGATCAAGGACGTGTTCCAGGACACCCGCAGCGTGCTGGAGCCGGCCGGCGCACTGGCCGTGGCGGGTGCCAAACAGTATGCCGAGCGCGAAGGCATCGAGGACCAGACGCTGATTGCGATCACGTCCGGCGCGAACATGAACTTCGACCGCATGCGTTTCGTGGCGGAGCGCGCCGAAGTCGGCGAAGCGCGTGAAGCGGTGTTCGCCGTGACGATTCCGGAAGAGCGCGGCAGTTTCCGCCGCTTCTGCGAACTGGTGGGGACGCGCAGCGTCACCGAGTTCAACTACCGCATTGCGGACGCGAATTCAGCCCATATCTTCGTCGGTGTGCAGATCCGCAATCGCAGCGAATCCGCGCAGATCGCGGGCGCATTTGAAGCGCATGGTTTTGCCACCGTCGATCTGACTTTCGATGAACTGTCAAAGCAGCACATCCGTTATATGGTCGGCGGCCGTTCGCCGCTGGCCCACGACGAACGCCTGTTCCGCTTCGAGTTTCCGGAGCGTCCGGGCGCGCTGATGAAGTTCTTGTCGTCGATGGCGCCGAACTGGAATATCAGCCTGTTCCACTATCGCAACCAGGGCGCGGACTACAGTTCGATTCTGGTCGGCATCCAGGTGCCGGTAAGCGAGAACAGCGAGTTCGACCGCTTTATCACGACGCTTGGTTACCCGTGCTGGGAAGAGACGCAGAATCCCGTGTACCGATTGTTTCTCGCTTGATCTTATTGGACTAAAACGCGCAGATGGCTCTTTCGCTTGTCGACAAACTGGTGGTGGCAATCTCGTCGCGCGCGCTGTTCGACTTCGAGGAAGAGAACTGCGTGTACGAGAAGGGCAACCTGCAAGCGTATGAAGCATTGCAGCGTGAGCGGCTAGCTGTGCCCGCCAAACCGGGTGTCGCGTTCCCGCTGATCCGCAAGCTGCTGGCCTTGAATGCCGGTGGCCATCGGGTCGAAGTGGTGATCCTGTCGCGCAGCGATCCGATCAGTGGATTGCGCGCATTTCATTCGTGCAGGGAGTATGGGCTGGCGATCGAGCGTGGCGTGTTCACACGTGGGCGCGCGCCATTTGGTTATCTGAAACCGTTGAACGCCTCGCTGTTTTTGTCTGCGAATCAGGACGACGTGCGCGATGCATTGGCTGCCGGATTTCCGGCCGCGCGCGTCTTGCCCGAATCGGCGAAAATGGCGAGCAAGTACCCGGACGAGATCCGGATTGCCTTCGACGGCGACGCCGTGCTGTTTTCCGACGAAGCCGAGCGTATCTTTCAGAAAGATGGCTTGCGGGCATTCGTCGGCCATGAGATTCACAACAAGGATTTGCCGCTTGCGGATGGGCCTTTGAAGCCGTTGCTCGAAGCGCTGCACCGCCTGCAGAAACTCGCGGACGAAGCCGCACCGATGCATATTCGTACGGCATTGGTGACGGCACGCTCGGCCCCCGCGCATGAGCGCGCGATTCGCACATTGATGGCGTGGAACATCGAAATCGACGAAGCGATGTTCCTCGGCGGCCTCGACAAGAGCGCGTTTTTGCGCGAGTTCGAGCCGGACTTTTTCTTCGACGACCAAATTGGCCACTGCGAATCGGCCCGCGTCGTGACGGCGACGGGGCACGTGCTGAGTGGCATCGTGAACGCATCATGACACCCGAACAATCACCGCTGGGTAAGGCATCCACTTACACCGAACAATATGACGCTTCGCTGCTCTTCCCGATTGCCCGAAAGAATGCGCGCGAGGCGATTGGGATTGGCGCGCAGTTGCCGTTTTTCGGCACGGACATCTGGAACGCTTACGAGCTTTCCTGGCTGAACGCGCGCGGCAAGCCGCAGATTGCGGTGGCGACTTTCTTTGTGCCGGCTGATTCGCCGAACATTGTCGAGTCGAAGTCGTTCAAGCTTTATCTGGGGTCATTTGCGCAGACGGCTTTCGAGTCGATGGAAGTTGTGCGCGACACGATCAAACGGGATGTTTCCGCTTCATGCGGCGCGACGGTGTCTGTTCATCTGGCGGCGCCCTATGAGTTCGGCAAATTGCAGATGGAAGAGTTTGACGGGTTGTCGCTGGACCGGCTCGATCTCGATACCGATGTTTATCATCCTGATGCTTCGTTGCTGAAGGCTGCGTTTGACGAGTCGCCTGTTGAGGAGACGTTGGTTTCCAACCTGCTTAAGTCGAATTGTCCCGTGACGGGGCAGCCTGATTGGGGCAGTGTGCAGATTCATTATGTTGGGCCGCAGATCGATCATGCGGGCTTGCTGAGGTACATCATTTCCTATCGGAATCACACTGGGTTTCATGAGCAGTGCGTCGAGAGGATTTTTATCGATGTGCTTAAGGCCTGCCGGCCGGTGAAGCTTGCTGTTTATGCGCGGTATACCCGCCGCGGCGGGCTGGATATTAATCCGTTCCGGACGAATTTTAATTTGCCTATGCCGGATAATTTGCGGTTAGCGCGGCAATAAGGGGGCGTGGTTTTTTTGCCTGCGCGGCGCTTGTTGTCAGTGTTCTTAGGGCGTTGGCCTTTCCTTGAAATGTTAGTGGTCTATTAACAATTCAAGGAAAGGCCAAAGCCCCAGGCACACAGACAAACAAGCGCCGAGCAGGCAACCAAACCCCAAATCAGCGCCTGCGGCAAACAAAAAAGACCATCAAGCCGAAGGCTTCTTATACGCCACGCAATCAACCTCAACCCGACAATCAATCACCATCGAAGAAACCACACACGCCCGCGCCGGCGGATTCTCCCCAAAGTACTCCCGAAACACCTTATTGAACGAAGCAAAGTCACGCGGATCATCAAGCCACACACCACAGCGGACAACATGCTCCGCCCCATACCCAGCTTCCTTCAGAATACCGAAAACATTCTGAATCGCCTTGTGCGATTGCTCAACAATGCCACCATTGATCACCTCACCATTTTCCATCGGCGTCTGCCCGGAAACGAACAACCAGCCATCCGCTTCGACCGCCCGAGCAAAGGGCATATGTTGACCACCCGTACCCTTGCCACCTTCAACACCATATCGCTTCATCATCCAACTCCTTAAAAAGTCAGGCACGCGGCGCGAGCAACGCCACAACCGCTTGTCACATCAATCAGAAAACAAAAAAATCAAAACGCGCCGTGCGCATCACCCTTCGACGCCGCACCACGCGCCACAAAATGCCCTGCCCGTTCGCCGGTCACCGCGCCATCGCGATACGCCAACACGCCGTTCACCCACACAGCATCAATTCCATCGGCCGCCTGTTGCGGCTTCTCGAACGTCGCCGCGTCGCGCACTTTGACCGGATCAAACAACACCAGATCCGCGTGATAACCGATGTGCACCTCGCCGCGCTGCGCCAAACCAAACCGGCGCGCCGACAAGCTGGTCATCTTGCGCACCGCCTCTTCAAGCGGCAGCAAACCGGCGTCACGTACGTAGTGCCCAAGCACGCGCGGAAACGCGCCCCACAACCGCGGATGCGGTAACGGATCGTTCGGCAATCCATCCGAGCCAACCATCGTCGCGGGATGCGAAAGAATGCGCCGCACGTCGTCCTCGGACATGTTGTGATACACCGCGCCCGCCGGCTGCAACCGCTTGCCGGCCTCCTGCTGCGTGACGCCCCACTCGGCGGCAATCTCCCTGATCAGCTTGCCCGCCATCTCGGGATGCGGCTCCGACCACGTAATCGTGATGTCGATGTCGCCCGTCACCTGCTTCACGTCGAGCGTCGACGAACTGCGGTTGTACGGATAGCAATCGCAACCGATCGGCTGCAAACGACGTGCGCCCTCCAGCGACTTCAGCACCTCTTCGCTGCGCCCCCAGTTCGACGGCCCAGCGCACTTCAGATGCGAAATCACCACCGGCACATGCGCGTGACGGCCCACCCGATACGCTTCGTCCATCGCATCGAGAATCGCGTCGAACTCCGTGCGCATGTGCGTCGTGTAAAGCGCGCCTGCGGCGGCGAGCGGCTCGGCCAGCGCCATCACTTCTTCGGTCGGCGCGGAGAAGGCGGAGCCGTAGGCAAGCCCGGAGCTCAGACCCAATGCGCCGTTCGACAACGCCTCTTCGAGTTGCGCGCGCATGCCGTCGATTTCCGCTGCGGTCGCCGCGCGATCGAGCCGGTCCATCTGATTGCTGCGCAACGCCGTGTGCCCAATCAGCGCGCCGACATTCACCGCCGGACGCGCGGCGTTCACCGCTTCGACGTACGCAGCGAAAGTCGGGTACTGGAACGCATCGCGCTCGCCAAGCAGATTCATCGGATCAGGCGGATCGCCCTTCAGCGACACCGGCGACGCACTGATCCCGCAATTGCCGACGATCACCGTCGTCACGCCCTGCGTGATCTTCGGCAGCATTTGCGGCGACCGGATCACGTGCGTGTCGTCATGCGTATGAACGTCGATGAAGCCGGGCGCCAGCGCGCGGCCGTTCGCCTCGATCACCTCTTCGGCGAGCCAGTTCGACAGATTGCCGATCGCGGCGATGCGGCCGTCGCGGATCGCGACGTCGCGTTCGACCGGTGGCGCGCCCGTGCCGTCGTACAGTTGTGCGCCGACGATCAGCGTGTCGGCGGCTTCGGGATGCGAATGCATGGATCAGTCTCCTAACGGTTGTCGATCGCCGCCGCCACGGTGCGCGTCGAGCGCGTGCTTCATGCGGCGCAGCAATTCGCGGCTCTCGTCACCCTGACTCACGGCAAGTTCAGTGACGAGCACATCGAGCGCCATCATCATCGCGTAACGCGACGACGACGGTTTGTAAATGAAATCGGTTTCGAAGGCGACGATCGGGATCACCCAATCGGCCAGTTTGGCCAACGGCGAAGCCGGCGCGGTCAGAGCGATCACGGTCGCCCCGTAGCTACGTGCGATCTTGCAGTTCTCGACCATCTCGGGCACGCGCCCGGTGATGGACAACGCGATCACCACGCACTCGCGCGACACGGTGCTCGCCACCATGCGCTGCAGCAAGCCGTCCTGATAGGTCGCAACCGGCCGGCCGAGGCGCACGAGTCTGAAGCACATCTCGTCGGCAAGCGCGGTCGAGCCACCGCCCATGCCGAACACGTAGATCATCCGCGCGGCGCGCAGCGTGGCTGCGGCTTCGGCTAAAGGCGCCTGCCGCAGCAATTGATGGTTATGGGCAAGCGCGGTCTGCAATTCGTCGAACACGCGGGTGGCGATCGGCTCGGGTGCGTCGGTGGGTCCGCCCGCCTGCAGGAAGCGCTGACCGACAGCGGCCGCCTGCGCGAGCCGCAGCTTCAACTCCCGCACGTCGCGGCACCCGACCGCTTTGGCAAAGCGCGTCACGGTCGCGACACTCACCTCCGCCTGCTGGGCGAGCGCGCCGATGCTGGCGCGCGATGCGCCGGTCAGGTCGTCGAGAATCAGCGCGGCAACCTTCCGTTCGGCCGAACGCAGTTCCGGCGCGCATTCGGCGATGCGCGCGACGATATCGAAGGCCAGTGGTTCGGCGGTCAGGTTCATTGCAGGCTGTGGGGTGTCTCGCGAACGCTTACAAAGCGCTTCCGGAAAACCGTGGTACTAAATAACATTCCTTCAACCATCGTACTTTCGGTAACATGGTAAAGTCAACTTTGATTCGATTTAACCGGACGATGGAGCAGGGAGACATGAAAGTTACAAACTATCAGGGCGCAACGATTGATCCTTATAGCAAGGGCTTGGGCATGGTTCCGGGCACCAGCATCCAACTCATGGATGCCGCGCGCCTCGAGTGGAACCTGCTGAACGAAGATGTGAGCCTGCCCGCCGCGGTGCTGTATGCGGATCGTGTGGAACACAACCTGAAGTGGATGCAGGCGTTCGTCGCGGAATACGGCGTCAAGCTCGCGCCGCACGGCAAAACCACCATGGCGCCGCAACTGTTTCGCCGTCAGCTCGAAACCGGCGCATGGGGCATCACCCTCGCCACCGCGCATCAGGTGCGCGCGGCGTATCACGGCGGTGTTTCGCGGATCCTGATGGCCAACCAACTGGTTGGCCGTCGCAACATGATGATGATCGCCGAGTTGCTGAGCGACCCTGATTTCGAGTTCTTCTGCCTCGTCGATTCGGTCGAAGGCGTCGAGCAACTGGGTCAGTTTTTCACGTCGGTACGCAAGCCGCTGCAAGTATTGCTAGAACTCGGCGTGCCGGGCGGCCGCACCGGCGTGCGCGACGAAGCGCAGCGCAACGCGGTACTCGAGGCGATCGCGCGCTATCCGGATGTGTTGAAGCTGGCAGGCGTCGAGTTGTATGAAGGTGTGCTGAAAGAAGAGCACGAAGTGCGCGAGTTCCTGCAGAGCGCCGTCGCTGTGACGCGCGCGCTTGTCGAGGAAGGACGTTTTGCCCGCACGCCGGCTGTTCTGTCAGGCGCCGGCTCGGCCTGGTACGACGTGGTCGCGGAAGAATTCGTGAAGGCCTCGGAGACCGGCAAGGTCGAAGTCGTGCTGCGGCCCGGCTGCTATCTGACGCATGACGTCGGCGTCTACCGCAAGGCGCAGACGGACATCTTCGCGCGCAATCCGGTCGCGAAGAAAATGGGCGAAGGCTTGCTGCCGGCGCTGCAACTGTGGGCGTATGTGCAGTCGATTCCGGAACCGGATCGCGCGATCATCGGCCTCGGCAAGCGCGATTCCGCTTTCGATGCAGGCATGCCGGAACCGTCGCGCCACTATCGTCCGGGCACCGAAGCGCCGCGCGATATCGCGGCGAGCGAAGGCTGGGAGATTTTCGGCTTGATGGATCAGCACGCGTATCTGCGGATTCCCGCAGGCGCCGATCTGAAGGTAGGCGACATGATCGCGTTCGACATCTCGCATCCGTGCCTGACGTTCGACAAGTGGCGTCAGGTGCTGGTGGTCGATCCGTCGTATCGCGTCACGGAAGTGATCGAAACGTTCTTCTGATCGTGATAGAACCGGCGCGTTTCACCGCGAGGTGGCGCGCCGTTTGTTGCGGCCTTCCCACTCCATCGGCACGTTCGATCCTCGCTGGATTTCGGCCGGCGGGCGCGTCTCCCGAGAGCCGCAGTTTGGATGGCATCCGCGCCAGGTACTCCGGCAGTCGCCGCGGCTTTGAGTCGAGCTTAAGCTTAGCGAGCCGGGTCGGCCTCCGCCGTGTCGGACACCTGGGAAACAGACGCGGCTGCAGCGCCAGTCGTAGCCGCCACTTCGCCGATCCGCACTTCCAGCATCTTCAAGGCCCCCGACAACGCGCTCAGCGCTTCGTCCGGCAACGCCGCCATCGTGTCGTGCAAAAAAGCATTGCGGCGCGGCAGGCTGGCTTCGGTCGCCGACCGTCCCGCTTCGGTCAAACGCACATTGGTCACGCGGTTGTCGCGCGTATCCATGCTGCGAGCAATCCAGCCTAAACCCTCCAGCGTTTTCAGCTGCCGAGTCAGCGCGCCCGGATCGACGCGCAAGCGCTCGACCAGCCGCTTCTGCGACGATTCGCCGGCCTGCTCGTGCAGCGCGAGCAGAATGCGCCAGCGCGGCAATGGATGGCCCACGTGGGCTTCGAACGCCGACATGAACGCCCGATAAGTGCGGCCGAATTGTTGCATGACGGCGACGCGGTCCTGTTCTTCCATGATCTGTCAGTAAAACGGTAAGGCTAAAAAATCAATCCGCGTGAATCACCGGCTCGAGCTTGCGCTGGAGCTTGACCGGCGGCACACGGCGGCTTTGCCACACGGACACCACGGCGATGATCGCCGCGAGCGCGAGACCCAGATGAATTGCTGAAACGAGCGCCTCGCGTGCACTCTCGAGCAGCATCGCGCCGTTGTGACCCGCATGCGTCAACTCGCCGAGTAAGGTGGTTTGCGCATCGCGATTGATGAGGATTTGCGGGTCGCCGAGATCGGCAAACCACTGCGACGCGTGATCGTTTTCCAGCGCGCTGCGCACGCCGCTCGCGTACATATGGCTGATCAGCGTGCCGGTCAGCGCCGTGCCGATCATCCCGCCGATCATCCGCAGCGACTGCAGCAGCGCGGTAGCGATACCGAGGTGTTCGCGGCCCGCAGTCTGCTGCGCGAAGATCGTCAGATTCGGCATCACGAAACCGAGGCCGAGGCCGCCGAGCACCATGAACGACATCAGCAGCCATTGCGGCATGGCACGCGTCGCGACGACCACGCCGAGACACGACAGCGCCACCAGCGCAAAGCCGACGTACAGCATCAGATTCGGATTGCGTACACGCGAGACGATACGTCCGTTGGCGATACTGCCAATCGTGATGAATACGACGAGCGGCGTAATGACGAGCCCCGCCTCTTTCGGTGACATCCCGAAGCCACCTTGAAATAGCAACGGTGCGTAGAACAGCAACGAGAACATCGTGAAACCGCCCAGCACGGCGAGCGTGAAGAGCGCGGCCAGACTGCGATTACGAAACATATCCACCGGCAGAATCGCCGTCGGGCAGCGCTTTTCCCACTGCCACAAGCCGTATGCCGAGGCGACGCTCAGGGCAAGCAGCGCGAAGGCGCCCAAGGTGGCGCCGTGCTTCGGCAACAACTCGACGAACAATTGCAGCGAGCCGAGCGCCACCGCGATCAACAACGCACCCGGCCAATCGAGCCGCATCTTGCCTTCGTGCTCGATGTGCCGCAGATGCGGCAGGAAGCGCCAGACGAAAAATAGCGACAGCAAGCCGACCGGCAGATTCACATAGAACACTGAGCGCCAGCCGTAGTACTGCGTGAGAAAACCGCCGAGAGACGGCCCCACCGCGTTCGCAATCCCGAACGCCGAACTCATCAGCACCTGCCAGCGCAGTCGCACGACCGAGTCGGGAAATAGATCAGGAATGCACGCGAAGGCTGTGCCGACCAGCATGCCGCCGCCGATGCCCTGCAAGCCGCGCGCGAGCACGAGGAACAGCATGTTGTTGGCAGCGCCGCAGAGCACCGAAGCAGCAGTGAATACGACGATCGATGCGATCACAAATGGCTTGCGCCCGTAGTAATCGCCGAGGCGGCCGAAGATCGGCACGGTGATCACCGATGTCAGCAAATACAACGTGCCGACCCACGCGTAGAGCTCGAAACCCTTCAGCTCCGCGACGATCGTGGGCAACGCGGTGCCGACCACGGTCTGGTCTAGTGCGACCAGCATCGAAACGAAGGAAACGCCGAGCATCGCCAGCAGCGACTCACGGAACGGTAAAACTTGCCCACTCGAGTGGTGGGCCGCGGTATGGACAGCCATTTTTGATGGGGCAACAGTTGACTCGTCAAACGATTGGGAATCATACCATGAGGTGATGCTCTAAGCTGGAACGCGCCGGTGCGGCTCATCGCATCGGCAATCGACTGAAGAATGGACAATACATGACGCCAGGGAGGCACATGGAGCCGAGTTCGCTCGCAGCACAATCCTTATCGGACGACGACCTGAGCGCGCTGCGACGCGCGAAACACGAACTGGAGAGCCCCGCGCTGGCGATGAAACTGGCGAGCATCGTCGGCTCGCCGCTCGAGAAGCTGCTCGCGCGCATGCCGGCTTTTGCCAACGAAAAGGTCACGGATGCGACGGAACTGGCATTGCGCAAGTGCCTCTCGATCGCGCTGCGCACGCTGGGGCGGCAGGCTGGCGCCTCGCCCCTCGTGGTGCCCGACAAGCCGAGCAACCTGCTGCACAAGTTCGCCGTGGCGACCACCGGCGCGGCCGGCGGCGCATTCGGTCTGTTCGCGCTGCCAGTGGAGTTGCCGGTCACGACCACGCTGATGTTTCGCTCGATCTGCGACATCGCGCGCAGCGAGGGCGAGGATCTGTCGTCGATCGACACGCAACTGCAATGCCTGACGGTGCTCGGCATGGGCGGCACCTCGAAAGCCGACGACGACGCCGACTTCGGCTACTTCATCATGCGCGGTGCGCTGGCACAGGCGGTATCGAAGGCTTCATCCGAAATCGCGACGAAAGGCTTCACCGCGCATGGCTCGGCGGCCTTGTTACGCTTACTCAACACGATTGCCGCGCGCTTTTCGGTGCAGGTGAGCGAGCAGATCGCCGCCAAGTCGATTCCGGCGATCGGGGCGGTGCTTGGCGCGATGGTCAATACGGTATTCATCGACCACTTCCAGCAGGTCGCGCACGGCCACTTCACCGTGCGGCGGCTGGAGCGGCAATACGGCCAGGAAACGGTCGAAGCCGCCTATCAGGCGATCGACGTCACCCTGGCTGGCTGAGCGGCCGTGTCACGCCCGCTCGTTGCACTCGTCACGCGCCGCACGAAGGCCGCGGCGCGGTCGAGCGCGCGGCCGCCCTCCGGGATGAACGGCGTGAACAAGGGCCAGACGTGCGGCATCTTCTTCCACACCTCAAGTTCGCAATCGACGCCCGCCGCGCGCGCCTTGTCGGCAACGCGTTGCGAGTCGTCTAGCAATACCTCGGTGCTGCCCGCCATGATGAAGAGCGGCGGCAAGCCGTTCAGGTCGGCATAGACCGGCGAAGCGTAGGGATGCGTGGCGGACGTGTCGCCGAGATAAACCTGCGCGGCCCGCGCGATCGCGGGACCGCTGAACATCGGATCGAGACCGTCGTTGGTGCGAATGGTGGCGCCGGCAGCGGCCAGATCGGTCCACGGCGAGAACAGCAGGCAGCCTGCCGGTAGCGGATCGCCGGCGTCGCGCAAGGCGACTACGGTAGCGAGTGCAAGGCCGCCGCCCGCTGAATCCCCCGCGATCACAATCGACTCAGGCGGCGTGCCGTCCGCGACCAACTGACGGTAGGCCGCGGTTGCATCGTCGAGCGCGGCCGGGAAGCGATGCTCGGGCGCGAGACGGTAGTCGAGGGAAAAGATCGGTGCGTTCGCACGCGTGGCGAGGTCGAATACGAGCGAGCGATGCGTACGCGGCGAACAGAAATAGTAGCCACCACCGTGGCAATACAGCACGATCGGGCCGCTCCCGGAAGTGGACACGCCGTCAGCCGGCTCGATCCACTCACCCTGCAGTGGCCAATTGTCCGGCCCGTACGATTCGCGCAGACGCCAACCGCCCGGCACACGCGGCGACCAGGCGCGCTTGGCCGTCAGCGCACGCGCCTTCTCGACATTGATACTCGGCTTGAGGGTTTGCGGTCGAAACTGCTTACGCAGATACCAGCACGCGAGTGCACTTTGCCAGCTCATCAGGACACGCTCCTTCGATAGTGTCCCACATGGTACGTGCAGTCGCCGCCGCGCCGGTGGACGGCGGCTTCTAATCCCGAAAAGGCGCCCGCGCCACCGGGCAAGGTCTTCCTCGTTTTCCTCTGGCCTAGTTCGCCGGCAAAACCTGTCCGCGAATCTCGCCCGTCGGATTCTGCTCAGTATGGACGTTGAAGTACCACTGTCCCGCCATCAGGTCCGTCACCTGCTGTTCGGTGAGCGCCGCCGATCCTTTGATCGGGCTCGCGAGCGCGTCCTTCCCGATCGGCACCTGGACCTTGGCGTTCTGCCCGACCGGCGCAGGACCGTGGAAGTGCGCGGCGGTTGCCGGACCACTCAGCCCTTCATAGGTGATCGTCCATTGCAGGGACTTGGTCGACGTATCGAACGTGGCGTTCAACATGCCGTGCCCGTGACTCACGCGCGGCGGCACTTCGCTCGACGGCTCGAGATCGGCCTTCAACGCCACCGTATCCGCAAAGGCGACGCCCGACGCCAATGCCCACACCACCACAGCAAGATTCAGTTTTCGAAGCGCAATCATGGTCTTCTCCGGACTTTGATGCACCGCCGCACCGACATTTCGGTCACGCGCAGAGCCACCACATACTAGTGCAAATCCGTTGTAGCTGTTTGCGTCGGGGTCAAATGACATCGCGGCGATCTGCTCGACGCCTTCTTCGATATTTACAAACAGTTAATTGCGCAATTTGTACTGAATCTTTTGCGTCATCCCGACTATGCTTCCGGTTGCGAGAAGTGACTCCTTCATCGAGGGATGTCTCCAAATCTTTAACGCGGCTTCGGCCGCGTTTTTTTTCGTCCTCTCGATTCGACGCGTGGATTTACTCACGAGCGCGCGCCAATGCGATCGCCCAAGCGAGGCGCTACAGCCTCGCTTCCGCGCGGTGCGGTGCGGTGCGAAGCAGCGTCACGCAAGTAATGCAGCCTGCTCCTCGATTCCATCGAGCATCGCATTGCACTTGCGCGCCAATGCCAGCCCGTCGCTGCGCAAGCGTTCCGGCGTCTTGACGGTGATATCCCGGCGGTAGTCTTCCAACGCGTTGAGCAGCGGCGGGTATTGCAACACGCTCGCCGCGCCTGCCACGCGATGATGCCACTCGCGCAGACGCTCGACCTCGATGCGTTCGAGTAGCGGCGACAATGCCTGCACGTCTTCGCGCACCGATGAAACGAATGAATCGAGCAACGCCTTAACGGTCGATTCGCTCCCCCACAACTGCGTCATGTGACTCAGGTCGACCGGGACAAATGGCTCTGCGCCGCCATGCGCATCCGGCCCGGAAACCGGCGGTGCGTTGACCGCTTCAGCAGGAGCAGCTTGCCATGCGCTGTCAGTGCCGAACCAACGGCTCAGGTACTCGCGTAGCGTAGCAAGTCGCGTCGGCTTGACGAGGCAGTCGTCCATGCCGGCGTCACGACATAGCTTCAGGTCCTCCGGCGCGGTGTTCGCGGCGGATCGATTGGCCACGCACGAACATTCTTATAACTTCTGCCTTTCTGGGGGACAATCGCGATACAGGCGGCAACTCGCTCGCGTCGTCTCGAGGCTGGGCAAGCGCTTCGATGATGGAGCGGCCGACGTACACCTCACCCCTCCTGCTCGCCTCTATCGCTTGCTTCCGGCATCGTCAGGTCGGTGACGAGCACATCGCATGGCGTGCTCTCCAACAGCGTGATCAATGAAGTGGGCGTAGCCGCTTCGCCGACAATGGCGACACCGGCGCGCATTTCCAGCGCGGCCCGAACGCCAAGCAGAACGAAAGGATGATCGTCCGCAAGAATGACTCGAACGTTCGTCATGATTTGTCTCCGTTGTTGTAGGCATACTCAGCAAACGTATAGGGAAATACCGCTCGCTTCACGTGTGCTCTAATGGCCCAGTGGCGTTGGATGCCACACTAGGGCGGCCATGAAACCACTGCTACAAACCGGAGAAAATCGGAGCGCTCTGAAACCCGCCAACAATTTGATAGTCCATTGCGAAACTATCAAAGCAGGAATGCGCAATTATGCAAATCGAATATGCGAGAATTTTTCCGTCGCTGTTTGTTTGCTTCTGAAAAGCACTGCAGCGACGAGAGCGCGCGCCGCCGCTCTCGTCGCGTGAAAAATAACGAATTTGACCAGCAGCATGACGCCACCGGCCACCATTACTTCATCATGTGGCATCACAAGCGCGTGCCGCCGTCAGCTTGCTAACGCGAGCAGTGCGCGGAAATACCGGTAACGCGATCAAGGCGCATGCACTGGCTACCGCCCACACCATCGGCCACGAACCCACCGACAACAGCAGCGGAATCGCGAGCGGCGTCAGGAACAACGTGAGAAAGACGCAGGTATTGCCGATCGCGAGTGCGGTGCCTGCACGGCTCGTCCCCGCGAGTGTCGCGAGTTCCGTGAAGGCAACGCCGTGCCATGCGGATGCGCTTATGCCGCCCAGCACGATCATCAGCGCGACCACCGCTGTCATCGCCGTATGGTGCATCCCGGCCAGACCCGTCACCAGCGCGAGCGAGGCGAACAGCACCGCGGTCAGCACGCTGCAGGCGCGCATGTAAGCACGTCGATTGCCGCGCCGGTCGGTCCACGCACCGCTCCAGACCCGCGCAATCGCAGCGCCCGTTTGCACGGCCGCCATCGTCAAACTGATCGCCAGCACACCGGCGCGGCCGAAGTCGTGCAGGAAGACGGTCCCGAATGTCACGATGGCAATCTGCGGCACACACAACGCGCCGGCGCCGAGCGCCACGCGCCAGATGCCGATGTCGCGTAACGGCGAAACCTTCACCGGCACCGCACCTGCACCTGCTCCGGCAACCGCAGCGTTGCGAGCCGGACCCACACCGTTCCCTTCGACGTGCGAAGGCTCGTGCAACCACCACCATGCGAACACCGCAGTAATCGCGCACGCAAGGCCCAGCACGGTGTACGCGCTGGCAAAGCCGAATCGCGAGGCAAGCGCCGGCAAGATCAGCGCGCCCAGGCCTCCACCGGCCGGCACCGCAGTCTGCCGAATGCTCATCGCGAGGCCGCGCTCACCTTCGCGAAACCAGGCCATCACCGCACGGCCACTCGAACCGTTGACGCTGCCGCCGAGTAGGCCGACCAGCAACAAGCCGAGCGCGAGCGTCGCCACGCCCGGCACATGCGAGCCGGACGGCACCACGAACAACGCCAGCCCGGCTAGCGCCGCGGCAGTCGAAAGAAGCCCCAGCAACAGCACGCGGCGATCACCCCAACGATCGGTCAGGAGTCCCCATGGCAACTCGCTGACCGCGATGCCCAAACCGAGCATGCCGAGCACCAGCCCCAGCCCGTTGTTGCCGAGGTGATAGCCCGAACGCAAAAACACGGCCGTGGTCGGAATCCCTGAGAAAGCGGCCGAAAAGCTCGCGTTCGCCGCAAAGCCGACTCCCAGCACTTTCCACCGATGGCTCGCCGTACGCTCACCCGGCACCCGCACGGCGGCAATCGAATCGTTTCCCATGACAGCCTCTGCAATGAATGAATTGGAGGTATCCTACGGCTGGGCAATCCATCGGAAAAGCCGGAAAATCAGATGATTTCCATCGGATACACCGAATCATGAGCCAGCGCGGATTTGACCTGACGCAGTTGCGCACCTTCGTCGCCGTCGCCGAATCGGGCAGCGTTTCGGCGGGCGCGGAGCGCGTGTTCCTGTCGCAGTCGTCGGTGAGCGAGCAACTGAAGAAACTCGAGGAACGCGCTGGCCAGCCACTCTTCGTGCGCAGCAAGCAGGGTGTGACCGCCACGCCGGCCGGTAGCCGCCTGCTCGATCACGCGCGCCGCATCATCGCCATGAGCGAGGCGGCGTTCGAGGACCTGCAAGGCCGCTCGCTCGACGGCGAACTGCGCATCGCCATCACGGACTACTACCGTCCGCTCGACATCGCGCGCATTCTCAAGACATTCTCGGAACAGCATCCGCGCCTGAAACTGCACGTCACCGTGCAGCCGAGCGCGGTGATCGATAGCAGCGCCGGCGACGATGCGTCGTACGACATCGGCCTTTCGTTGCGGCTCGTCACCGGGAACGCACGCTCCGCCAACCGGCGCGGCGGCGCGCAAAGCACCGTGGTGCGCCGCGAGAAACTGCTATGGGTCTGCGCGGCCGATGCCAGTCCGCGGCCGGCCACGCCTTATTCATTGGTATTGCTACCGTCGAGTTGTCAGTTGCAGCGCTTCGTCGTGAAGCTCCTCGATGAGCACAAGGTGCCGTATCTGGTGTCGCATTCGGCCTCAGGGGTGGCTGGGTTGCAACTGGCGCTGAAGGCCGGGCTGGGCATTTCCTGCCTGAACGAATCGTCGATCGGCGGGGGCCTGGTGGCCTGTCCACCGAGCGTCGGGTTGCCCGCGCTGCCCGCTGTCGAGTTTCATCTGTTGCCGGGGCGAATCGGCGAAAGCGAACGCGTCAGTAACGCACGCACGGCCTTGATGCATCTCTTCAGTTGACGCGCTCCGCGTCGATGCACGCGCTGCAACTCAAGGAACACGACAGAAACGCAGTGCATCAATCGCATTCAGCGATGCAGTTCGCACTCGAAGCAGACACAGAACAAATATTGAAGGCGCTCTAATCGACGCCTATGCTGATCAAATACATCACCGATTGGTCTCGCAAATTTCATTGACGCATCGGATAAATTCCTGCAACCTGCTACACGTCTGCGAGACGCATCAAGCGTTATTACCGCAGCCCGAAAGCCGTCACCCATTGGCGCACTCAGGCAGATCATTGCTTCATAAAGAAGTTGCATTGCCGCATCGCTTCAATACTGTGCCTCCTTAATAAGTCCGTTTCGATTTGCTGTTCATGCAGTCGTGATGAAAAAGAATTGGCAGGCTTGTCATGCATCGTTCATCGAATCCGATGAGTGAATTCACGAGCGAATGCATGAGAAATAAATAGCGAAAATAACCGTTCCCTCGGCGAGGCCTCGCGTGCATCGTAGATCTATCGGATTTTCGATTCTGGTGGTGCTTTACGTCATGTGGCGTGGCGCGGCGTTCGCAGCCACCGACGCGTCAGCCGCGATGCCCTCTGCCATGGACGAGCGCGTGCGTGCCTGCACCTCGTGTCATGGCGTGCAAGGCCAAGGTCTGAACAATGATTACTTCCCGCGCATCGCCGGCAAACCGGCCGACTATCTGTTCAATCAGTTGAGTGCGTTTCGTGACGGCGGCCGTACTTATCCGCCAATGGGCTATCTGCTCGCCTTCCTGCCCGACGACTATCTGCGCAAGATCAGCCAGTACTTCGCGGACCTGCAACCGCCCTACCCCAATTCCGATCACACCGACGTCGCACCGGCAGTGCTCGCAGCCGGACAACGGCTCGTCACCCAAGGCGACCCGGCACGCAAGATCCCGGCGTGCATCGCGTGTCATGGAGCGCGCATGACGGGTACGCAACCTGGCATTCCGGGACTGCTCGGCCTGCATGCGAGCTACATCGCCGGGCAGATGGGTACGTGGCGCTCGGGCACACGTCACGCGCTTGCGCCGGACTGCATGCATTCGATCGCCGTCAAGCTGACCGACAAGGACATCACCGCGGTATCGAGCTGGCTCGCGCGCCAGCCGCGCCCTGCCGATCCGCGGCCCTCGCCGGCGTCCGCTGAGCGGCTGCCGCTTGCATGCGGGAGCCAACCGCAATGAAGCCGACCTTCCGCTCGAGCCGCCCTGTTGCGTATGCCATGACGAAGCGCCGTCGCACCGCTGTTTCGCTCGTCTCCTGCTTGCTGGTTGCCGGCTTGATCGTCGGTGGCGGCGCCGCGCTTTTCAGCGCACCGCGTGCGTTGTTGATCGCTGAGGCGAGCGCGGCTGAAGCCGTGCCTGTCGCCACGACCGCCACGACCGCAATGGCCACTGCCGACAAAACCGACACCCGTCCCGACATCGTCAAACGCGGCGAGTATCTGGCGCGCGCCGGCGACTGCGTCGCCTGCCATACCGCGCCGCGTGGCAAGCTGTTCGCCGGCGGCCTCGCCATGGATACGCCGTTCGGCACGCTGTATTCGCCGAACATCACGCCGGACGCGCAGTACGGCATTGGCACATGGAGCGAGGACGCGTTCTTCAAGATGATGCGCACCGGCCGCACGCCGGACGGCACTCTGCTCTACCCTGCGATGCCGATCGCTCAGTACACCAAGGTCACACGTGAAGACTCGAACGCAATCTTCGCGTACCTGAAGTCTGTGGCACCGGTACGCGAGCCGAACCACAAGCACACGCTGCGCTTCCCGTTCAATCAGCGCAAGCTGCTGTACGGCTGGCGCACGTTGTATTTCCGTGAAGGCGAGTTCCAGCCGGACCCGACCAAATCGGTCGAATGGAATCGCGGCGCGTATCTCGTCGACGGGCTCGGCCACTGCACGATGTGCCACACCAAGATCAACATGCTCGGCGGCTCGTCGCAAAGCGAACAGTTCGCGGGCGGTCTGATTCCGGTGCAGAACTGGTACGCGCCCTCACTCACATCCGATAAAGACGGCGGTCTCGGCGACTGGAGCATCAAGGACATCGTCGATCTGCTGCAAGCTGGCATTTCCGATCGCGGCGCTGTGTACGGGCCGATGGCCGAAGTCACCTATCACAGCCTTCAGTACATGACGGAAGATGACGTCAAGGCGATGGCCGTCTATCTCAAGACGTTACCGGACAACCGCGGCCGCAAATCGGGCCCGTCCGCACCGACCAATACCAACGTGTTCGCACTCGGCGAAAAGATCTACGCCGACAAATGCGCACTATGCCACGGCGCGAGCGGCGAGGGCCAGTTGCAGCACTACCCGCCGCTCGCACGCAACCAGTCGATCGAAATGGACTCCGCGGTCAACCCGATCCGTATCGTGCTCAATGGCGGTTTCCCACCCGGCACCGCGCGCAATCCCGAGCCGTACGGCATGCCTCCGTTCGGTCAGGAGTTGAACGACACCGATGCCGCCGCCGTCGTCACGTATATCCGCACTGCGTGGGGCAACCACGGCCAGCCGGTGACGTCCCGCGAGGTCAACGAATTGCGCAAAGCGCCGCTGCACTGAACCTGAACCGCTGCACCGGAGAATCTCCAGATGGAAGCGAACGATACCCGCAGCGCGGCCCCACCTACGGATGAAGAAGTGGAACGCGTCGTCGCGGCCGGCCCGCACGGTGCGATCGCCGTGGCCGGTGTCGCCACGCTGATCGTCATAGCGATCTGGTTCGGCTTCTACTTTCTTGTCTTTCTGCCGCGCGGCGTCATCCACTGACTATGTCGACTGATTCCAATCACCAACCGGGCAGCGGCCACGAAGTCGCCTTACGCGCCGAGCGCCGCTGGGCGATTTTCGCCACGGCGCTGATCGTGCTGATGCTCGTCGTCATCGTGTTCTCGGGGCTCCATTGGGCGATGATGCCGCCGTCGCGGGTCGAGACGATCGATCCTTCGCGCCTGCAACTGTCGGGCGAGTTCGTCGAAGACAACCTCGGCAGCGCCGTCGAGCCGGACGGTTCGGTCGTTGTGCGTTTCGTCGCGCAGCAGTATTCGTTTACGCCGCAATGTCTGCTGGTGCCCGCCGACACGCCGATCACGATCCGCACCACCAGCGCCGACGTCGTGCACGGGTTGCTCGTGACCGACACCAACATCAACACGATGGTCGTGCCCGGCTATGTCGCTACGCTGAATACCCGCTTCGACCAACCCGCCGATCACACCATGCCGTGTCACGAGTTCTGCGGCTTCGGCCACCAGACCATGTGGGCGCACGTCAAGGTCGTCGACAAAGCCACGTTCTTCGAGCAAGCCCGACAATCACGGAGGCTCAGCTGTGTTTCACGCTAAGCGACTCGTTCTCGCGCATTTCTGGCTGGCCTTCATCGCGTTTCTGGTCGCGCTGCTGCTCGGCGCGTGGCAGATGCTGGTACGCAGCCCGCTGGTGCCGTGGGTCGGCGACCCCGAACTCTACTATCGATCGGTGACCGCGCATGGCTCGGTGATGGCTTACGTGCTGCCCACCCTGGTTTCAATGGGCTTTGGCTACGCGATCGTCGAACTCGCGCTGGCACAACGGCTCGTCGGTCTGAAATGGGCGTGGGCCGCGTTCATCATGCTGGCAGTTGGCGCGGTGATGGCGATGGTGCCGGTCGCGCTCGGCAAAGCTTCGGTGCTCTACACCTTCTATCCGCCGATGATCGGCAGTCCGTTCTATTACCTTGGCGTGGTGCTGGTGGTGGTCGGCTCGTGGATCTGGGTCGCGCTGATGCACGTGAATCTGCGCATCTGGAAGCGTGCGAATCCTGGCAAGCCCATACCGCTCGCGATGTTCGCCAACGTCGCAGGCGCGTATCTGTGGGCATGGACCGCGATCGGTGCGGCGCTCGAAATCCTGTTCCAGATCTTGCCCGTCGCCTTCGGTCTCACCAACACGATCGATGCCGGCCTCTCGCGCATCCTGTTCTCGTGGACGCTGCATGCGATCGTCTACTTTTGGCTGATCCCGGCTTACATCGCGTACTACACGCTGGTGCCGCGTGCGATCGGCGGACGGCTCTATAGCGATTCGATGGCGCGCGTGTCGTTCATTCTGTTCCTCGTATTCGCGATGCCGATCGGCATTCACCACCTGTTCGCCGATCCGCAGGTCGGCTCGGGCTTCAAATTCCTGCATGCGGTGTTCACCGGCATGGTGTCCGTGCCGACGTTGCTGACGGTGTTCACCATCTGCGCTTCTGTGGAAATCGCCGGACGGTTGCGTGGTGGCAAAGGCGCGTTCGGCTGGTTGACCACGTTGCCGTGGCAGAACCCAATGATGCTGGTGATCGCATTTTCGTTCGTGATGCTGGGTCTTGGCGGTGCGGGTGGCCTGATCAACATGAGCTATCAGTTGAACTCGTCTGTGCACAACACGCAGTGGGTGACCGGACACTTCCATCTGATTTTCGGCGGGGCGATCGTCATCATGTACTTCGCGATCGCGTACGAACTGTGGCCGCAACTGACCGGCCGCGCGATTGCATCGGTGAAACTGGTGCGTACGCAACTGTGGCTGTGGTTCATCGGCATGATGGTGGTGACGCTGCCGTGGCATTACGTCGGTCTGCTCGGTGCGCCGCGCCGCATGGCCTACTACGACTACAACATGCCGGGGATGGAATCGCAGGCGTTCTGGGTGGGGATGTCGGCGGTGGGCGGAATGATCCTGGTGGTGTCGGGCATGCTGTTCATCTACATCCTCGCGAAGTCGCAATTCGGGCCGGAGGTACAGCAACAGAGTTTCCGTTTCGCGAGCGCGGTGCAGCCAGTGGAGCACGTGCCTGCCGCGCTCAATAGTTTCGGCTTGTGGGTGGCGTTGATGATCGGGCTGACGGTTGTCAACTACAGTGTGCCGATCGTTCAGTTGCTCAGATTGCCGCAGACGTCCGTGCCGGCAGTTGTCGTTGGAGCGCAGCGATGAGTCAGGAACGCGTCTTCAGCTTGCGCAACCCGTGGTTCACGGCGAGCCTGGGCGGCACGATTGCGATTGCCGTGGTGGCGATACTGATCGGCTTCATCTGGTTGCCATCGGCGAACAGCGGATTCAGCGAGCGCGGCTTATGGGCGACGATTTGCAGCGCGGCAGGCGCGCCGTCGAGTTGGTACGGCGGCGCCAATATTGCCGGTCCGGCGCCGAGCGAGGTGGTGGTCTTGCCGCCTTTGCGGCGGGCGCGCGCTGACACGAATTCGATTGGCCGCGGCGCGACGATCGCGACGCAGAATTGCTCGATGTGTCATGGCGTGCTAGGCACGGTGCAGGTGACGGCGCCCGCGTTGGCCGGGCAGTATGCCGACGTGGTCTATAAAGAGTTGCGCGACTATCAGAACGGTGTGCGGCAGAACGCGGTGATGCAGCCGATTATTGCGGCTCGCAGCGATCAGGATCTGCATGATTTAGCGGCTTATTATGCTTCGCTGTCTCGCGCGCCGGCGGCCGAGGTTTTGCCTGTAGGCGTTGGACCGGATGCGAATGTTGTGAAGCTTGCGATGCAGGGTGATCCGCAGCGGAATATTGCACCTTGTGCGGCCTGTCATGGACAGTCGGATCGTAAAGGGGCTGCGCCCTGGCTTGGGGGACAGTCGTCCATTTATCTCGCTGCGCAGATGCGGGCGTTTGCTTCCGGTGCCCGGCATAACGATATCAATGAGCAGATGCGGAATGTGGCTCGGCAGATGACCTCGGCGGAGATCGATAGCGTGGCTAAGTATTACGCGGCGCAGCAGTGACCGTTTGAGCCTGGTTTAGCCTTTGCGGCGCTTAACCGCGAATAGCATGTCAGAAGGCCCGCACTCAGCGGGCCATTTTTTGCCCAATGTCTTACGCGCGGCTCGCGCCTTTTTCATTGCTTCTGCGTGGTGGCCTCTAGTGCCGGTTAATGTGCAACGGCGGCGGCCTGTGCACCCGCTTCTGCTCGCGACGCGACCTTTGTGCGCACCGGTTTGGGTCGCGTGGTATCTGCGGGTTTCGCGTTCAGCTTTTCATCTGATTTCTTCCGCACTGCCTCAGACAGAAGGCTCGCGGCACGTTTGGCCGTGATGCGGCTATGAGGCACGTCCTTCGCATCAAGCGCGATCACCTGGTACAGTTCGCGGTCGCATTCAATCTCGCGCTCGTATCCTTCGCCAGTTTCGACAAGCAGTTCCAGCAACGCTTGTTGGCTTTGCCGTTCTTCCCTTGTCATGCAGGGAGTCCTACGTATTGAGGCCGGAAGCGTAACCAGTCGCTTAAGTTGATCCAACTGCCGGTTGCACAAATCGAAAGCTGAGAGCGCGAGTTTCTCGTACTGGAGCGCATCAACGGGCGCGCGTGAGGTTGCTTGAGGGTTCTTGGTAGATTTGCTCATGGTGCGATTTCCGGTTCGTTCCTGAATCGCCCGACACTCGCTGAAAGATGAATTAGTAAGGACTTCCCCGGTCTGCGGATCGTCACCGTCTGGTGCGATC
>NZ_JALQCK010000043.1:0-85691 GCF_030464835.1 Paraburkholderia sp. WS6 | reverse complement strand
ACTCAA
Organism: Paraburkholderia sp. WS6; assembly: GCF_030464835.1. Lineage (NCBI taxonomy): Bacteria > Pseudomonadati > Pseudomonadota > Betaproteobacteria > Burkholderiales > Burkholderiaceae > Paraburkholderia > Paraburkholderia sp. WS6. The sequence continues at coordinate 85,685 of NZ_JALQCK010000043.1, read as the reverse complement.
CTTCGACTGCGCCGTCACTATTGCCGGAGGGAGAACTTAACAGCCCTGGGGTGTGAGTGGCCATGCTGGAAAAAATGAAAACGCCGACTTCATCGTAATGGGTTCTCCTTGGCAGCAACGGCAGACAACACGAACCGGCGCAAACACCGGCGAGCGGATGAACGCATGAGGCGCTCACTGTCGCGATCGCTTCGCGTGACCCGCGTTGCGAGTTTTCAACGATCGGATGATCTGAATGTGCCGCAGCCGCAAGGGGCGCAGCGCATTCTGGGGGCGGCCGTAGCTACCGGCCCGGCACGGTGAAAGAACGCCGTCGACTTTGAATCAGATTCTGATTGCGCGGCACCGTTCCATTGCAGCGTGTGCGGCCAGCGGCGAGGCACGACGCGGAAAAGAACGGCGATTGTGCCATAGCTTTTTCAGACTTGACCGAAAAGACAGGAACATGCAGGCAAAACGGTAAAAACGTACGTTATCTTCGCGAGATGAGGAAAAAGCGACCGTTTTAAAACCGGGTCGGGCTCTCATAGCGTACAGATTCGACGTTGCAGATGTGTTTCCTGGCACACGGCCGGCGGCGTTTTCCTTCAACTTTCGACGCTTCGGGCTCAACGATTGCGCTCGATCTCGGGACGGCCTTTCTGTTTACAGGTTTACCGTATGTATACGTAGTAACAGTTAACAAGGTGACTCGTTTTCTGTGGATAACTCCGGTTTACCGAATTGATTCATCGGCTTGCCGCTCGCATAACAGGATGCACAGCGTGTGCGGCAGCGGAGGGTATACAAGGGTAACTTTTCGCGATTTTCGGCCGCGGCAAAGTTACCCCGTTTACGTCCACAACGGTTCCACATGAGTTGCGCCGGTAAACGGCGCGGTTATCCACAAGTTTCAGTGGATAACTTTTCTTGGCGCCGATGTTCGGTGCGCGCGGTTAACTACGGGTTAACTCACCGTACCCTGGCGCAACGCACGCAAGAGGAAGCGGGCAGGATCGATGTCTTCGGCCAAATCCCGTTCGAGCGGCCACGGTTCACCTTCGATCTGCGAGGCGATCAGCTCCGCTCCAAGTGCCGCCCATACCAGACCGCGAGAACCGTACGCGAACCCGCCGTACAAGCCGTCGACGCGTGGCAGATCGAGCGGCCATGCGCCACGCAGGCGCTGGGCATCGCGGGCCGAGGCGGCTTCGTCGGCGAAGTTGCCGATCATCGGCATCCGGTCGCTCGTGACGCAGCGAAACGCGACGCGCCCGGCGAGCTTCACCGCCTCTGCCGGGTCGACGATGCCGTCAAAGGCCGGCAGCATCTGCGCAACGCGCTCGAGGTTTTCCAGATGGCCATCCGGTCGCAACGCGGTGTCGGGGTCGTCGAGTTCGTAGGTGGCGCCGGTCAGCGTGACGCCGTCGGCGAGCGGGACCGCGTAGCCTTCGCCTATAACCGGCATCTCGAGTGTGAGCACCGTGCCCGGCGGCAGCAAAGTCAACTGGCCGCGGATGCTGCGGGTCGGCGCGTACTGCAAACCGGCGAGCCGCGCGGCGTCGTGCGCGCTCGCGACAATGACCACCGGCGCGCGCGCGATGGCTTGCCCAGTTGCGTCGAAGACGGTCCATTGATTGCCGGACCGTTCGAGGCGCGCCACGTCTACTCCGAAGCGGCGTTCGAGCAGCCCGCCCGCGGCTGCGCACTGCGCGGTGCAAAGCGACGCCGGGTCGATCCAGCCGCCTTGGGGGAAAAGCCAGCCGCTTCGCGCGAGCGGCATGCCCGCAAGCCTTTGCGCCTCGTTCAGCGAAACGGGCGTCACATATTCCGCCGGGTAACCGAACGCGGCGATTGCCTCGCTCATCGAGCGGGCTTCTTCGTCGTCCGCGGCGATCTGCAACAGCCCTGGCGCGCCGCGCAATGGACGGTAACCAAGCCGTTCGAGCGCGGCCCAGCGTCTGAGCGTGTAGAGAAAGCCCGCGCGCGTGACGCGCGAAGCGACGCTGTCGTCGCGCGAGATCATGGGATGGAACACGCCGGCCGGATTACCCGAGGCGTCCTGAGCCACCGACGCGTGCCGCTCCAGCGACGTGACGCGCCAGCCGCGTGCGGCCAGCCGCTCGATCGCCGCGCAACCCGCGAGGCCGGTGCCGATTACGATCGCATGCCGCTCATCGACTTCAAGTGGCGCGGGCGGCTCATAGCGGCGGACACGCCAGCGCGGCGCGAAATGGCCGACCAGCATCGCGCGTTTCCAGCCGAAACCATCGACTTTTTGGTACACAAAGCCGTTTTGCGTCAACGCGCGCTTGATGTCGCCGGCACTGCTGTAGGTTGCGAATGTGGCGTTCTCGCCGGCCATCCGGGCGAGCGCCTTGAAGATCGCCGGCGTCCACATTTCTGGGTTTCTTGCCGGGGCGAAGCCGTCGAGATAGAACGCATCGGCGCGCAGCCTCAACGCCGGCAGGCTCTCCGCGGCGTCAGCGAACACCAGTGTCAACGTGATTCGCCCACCCTCGAATTCGAGCCGGTGCGTGCCGGGGACGAGCATCGGCCATTCAGTTGCCAGCGTTTCCGCGAGCGCGGCGATCTCGGGATTCGAGATCGTCGTCGCATAGACGCTGCGCAAATCGGCTTGAGTAAACGGATGCTTCTCGGTCGACACGAAGTGCAAGCGCTCGCAGCGCGCCGGATCGGCACGCCAGGCGGCCCAGGTCATCAGGAAGTTGATCCCCATGCCGAAGCCGGTTTCGAGCACGGTGAAGACGCGGCGGTCCTGCCATCGCTGCGGCAGTCCATTGCCGCGGAGAAAGACGTATTCAGCCTGTTCGAGACCGCCGACAGCGCTGTGATAGATGTCGTCGTAGAACGGCGAAAAAGGCGTGCCGTTGTCGCGAAAAGCGAGGACGGCGGGGATCAGCGGATCGGTCATGCGCGGCGGAAATGACGCTCGAAAGAGCGAGTCAGACGTTACCGCCAGCGCGCGCAGCTCGCCGGGCGGCGAAAAAGACGCGCTGCAACGTTGGCAAAAACCAACGCTAAGCCCCGTCCATACTGGGTTTCAGCCTTCAATTGGGCTCTGCGAGGAGGAAAAAGGAGGGTTTCCCCTCGATATCTGCCCCAGAACCGCTTAAATCTTCGAAACCCTTATCCTGATTGGGTTTGCGCTGCGCTATCATAGCAAGCGCCGCGAAGGGAGCGGCAGCACGGCCGACGGGCAGTCACTGCCCGGCGCTAATTGTCCGGAGGGGATCCGGAGCCGCAGCTGCTCGACGGCGCGGCCCGCGCACGTATAATCGGCGCGTTCGCGCTGTTCGTGTCAACCTAAACTCAGAAAGGAACCTTAATGAACAAACAGGAACTGATCGACGCCGTCGCAGGACAGACCGGCGCCAGCAAGGCTCAAACCGGTGAGACGCTGGACACGTTGCTTGAAGTGATCAAGAAGTCTGTGTCGAAGGGTGACGCGGTCCAGTTGATCGGCTTTGGCAGCTTCGGTTCGGGCAAGCGCGCAGCACGTACGGGTCGTAACCCCAAGACCGGTGAAACTATCAAGATCCCGGCCGCCAAGACCGTCAAGTTCACGGCTGGTAAGGCGTTCAAGGACGCAGTCAACAAGCGCTAAGCAGATTACTGCCTGGCAGTTGACACCCGCCAACGGCGGGTTTTTTTTCGTCTGCGATTTCTGTTTAGCCGCGACGGGCGTCGCGGTTAAACAGTCAGCACCAAGCGGAAAGGCCGCTCGAGCTTAATCGTGGCGATGCACGATTTCGCCGTGGCCATGACCGTCGTGGTCGTGATCATGGTGATCGTGGTCATGATCATGGTCGTCTTCGTCGAAGTCCCATGTCGGGAACGGATCGGCGAATTGTTGCCACGCTTGCGGTCCCGCCGCGTATTCCTCATCGGTCAGGAGGCATGCGTCGAATTTCGCTTGCCAGACAGCCGGGTCGATGCCGACGCCGATCATCACCAGTTCCTGGCGGCGATCACCGATGCTCAGATCGTCCGGATCGCCGTACCAGTCGGCGGCAATTTCGGCGGCCAGCTCGTCATCGCCGTCCGGCCATTCGCTGCGATCCTGCGCGGCCCACCACATCCCCGCCGGACCATGCCGGCAAGCGCCACCCGCCTGCGACAGCGAACCGGCGATGTCGTTACGCGTTGCGAGCCAGAAGAAGCCCTTGCTGCGCAAGACGCCCTTCCACTCCTGATGCAGCAACGCCCACAGGCGCTCCGGGTGAAACGGCCGCCGCGCGCGGTAAATGAAATTGCCGATGCCGAATTCGTCTGCTTCACCGTGATGGGCATGGCCGTGTTCATGGTCGTGCTCATGTTCGTCGTTAAGCGACGCCAGCCAGCCCGGTGCGCTAGATGCCTCGTCGAAATCGAAACGCCCGGTGTTCAGCACTTCGGCCAGCGGCACTTCGCCGAAACGGCTCACCACCTGCACTGCACGCGGATTGATGCGGGCGAGGATGCGCTGCAAACGCGTGAGTTCATCCGCGCTCACCAGATCGGCCTTGTTCACCACCAGCACATCGCAGAATTCAATTTGCTCGATCAGCAATTCGACCAGCGTCCGATCGTCCTCTTCAGTCGCCGCGATGCCCCGCTCGGAGAGTGCGTCGGCTGAACCGTAGTCGCGCAGGAAGTTGAACGCATCGACCACCGTCACCATCGTATCGAGCTGTGCAACGTCGGACAGCGACGCGCCGTCGTCGTCGACAAAGGTGAAGGTTTCGGCGATCGGCATCGGTTCGGCCACGCCGGTCGACTCGATCAGGATCGCATCGAAGCGCTTTTCACCGGCAAGCCGCTTGATCTCGACCAGCAAGTCGTCACGCAACGTGCAACAGATGCAGCCGTTCGACAGTTCGACGAGCTGCTCTTCGATATGCGAGAGCGCGGCGGCGTCGCGCACGAGCGTTGCATCGATATTGACGGCGGCCAGATCGTTGACGATCACGGCGACGCGCAAACCGGCGCGATTCGCGAGGATGTGGTTCAGGAGCGTGGTCTTGCCGGCGCCCAGAAAACCGGAGAGCACGGTGACGGGCAATAGCGGCTGGTTCATCGCAGTACGGTAAAACAAGAGGATTGGAAGGCGTGCCGGGTTGGGGTCGCATGACTCCGGGGCCGGAAGACGGCCGAACACCGACGGCAGCACGAAGCCGCATTGTGCATCAAACGGGGGGCGGCCGCGTGACGGGCCGGATCGGGACGCGGGTGAGTCAGCGTGCAGCAGCCGGCATCAGATTCCACTTGCGCAGGATCGCGGCGATCTGCATCGCATACTTATCACGCAGTGCCGGCGTCTCGGAGTGATACGCGCCGACCGCCTGCCAGGTATTGCCGTACTTGTTCATCTGGCGGCGCAGATGCCATGCCGCGATATAGACGTTCTTGCAAGGCTCCATCAGCGTGCCTTGCGAGATACCGTACTGCGCGAGCACGGGCAGATGGATCGAATTGATCTGCATCACGCCGTAGTCGGTCGAGCCGTTTGCGTTCTTGTGCTGCGCGTCCGGCCGATTGTGTGACTCCTGCCACGCAATTGCGCGCAGAATCAATGGGTTGACCTTCTGATACTTCGCCGCTTCGTCAAAGCAATCGGCGCGTGCCTGCCCTGCTGCGATCAGCACGGCAAGTCCTGCGGCGACGGTGACAAAGGTTCGTTTCATCAGTCAAGACGACTAAACAAATCGCAAGGGTAAGATTTGGTAAGGCCATACATCGGCCATACTTCAGTCTCTGGCAGCCGGTGAGGCGTACTGGCCGGGCTTTCGTCGGCCATCGGGGAAAACCCGTGTTGGCAAGTCACAACCAGTACCTCGAACGGCTCGTATCATACCGACAGAGTTACATGCGTCAAGTTGGCTAACCGACATAATCAAGCGTAAAACGAAGCGCTTCTGCGGTTCGGCGCACACAAGCGCGTTTGCTTTCAATTGATTGACAGTCTGCGACGGTCTTTAGAGTAATCGCACGGCGCCGTTCGTTTTGTGACAAATCCGACATGAAAAACTGTTACTGTTCCTTTTTTTCGGGCATTGGATGTCCGGCATCCAAGGCGTTGATCGCTTGTGAAGCCGGCTGGCAGACCGACAGGGCGGCGGCCTGCTCAAATGTTCGCACTGCATGACCGTTGGCGGCTGTGGCCGTCGGCATCGATCCCACATTCCATGAGAAGAAATCGTATGGCATTGCGTCGCGTCGCAACGGCGCTGCTGGTGGCTGGATTGATCACCGCGCAGACAGCACAGGCACAGGTGACACTCAACTTCGTGAACGCCGATATCGACCAGGTGGCCAAGGCGATCGGCGCGGCGACCGGCAAAACGATCATCGTCGACCCACGCGTGAAGGGTCAGCTCAACCTCGTGTCGGAAAACGCCGTGCCTGAAGATCAGGCGCTCAAGACCTTGCAATCCGCTTTGCGGATGCAGGGCTTCGCGCTGGTTCAGGACCACGGCGTGCTGAAGGTCGTACCCGAGGCCGATGCCAAGCTGCAAGGCGTGCCGACCTACGTCGGCAATACGCCGGTGGCGCGAGGCGATCAGGTGGTCACGCAGGTGTTCGTGTTGAAGAACGAGTCGGCCAATAACCTGTTGCCGGTGTTGCGTCCGCTGATCTCGCCGAACAATACCGTGGCGGCCTACCCGGCCAACAACTCGATTGTCGTGACCGATTACGCCGACAACGTGCGGCGTATCGCACAGATCATCGCGGGTGTCGATACGGCCGCCGGCCAGTCGGTAGCGGTCGTGCAGTTGAGGAACGCCAACGCGATCGACATCGCCACGCAGTTGACCAAGATGCTCGACCCGGGCGCGATCGGCAGCACCGACGCGACGCTGAAGGTGTCGATCACCGCGGACCCGCGCACCAACTCGCTGCTGATTCGCGCGTCGAACGGCGGCCGGCTAGCAGCCGCGAAGCAACTGGCGAAGGAACTCGACTCGCCGACCACCATGCCCGGCAACATGCACGTCGTGGCGCTGCGCAACGCTGACGCGACCAAGCTCGCGAAGACCTTGCGCGGGATGCTCGGTAAAGGCGGCGACACCGGCTCATCGGGTGGCTCGAACGAAGCGAATTCGTTCAACCAGAACGGTGGTGGTGGAGGTGGCTTTGGCAGCAATTCGACGGGCACGTCGGGTACGCCGCCGCTGCCGTCGGGCGGACTCAACAGCAGCTCGGGAGCGTCACCATTGGGCGGTGGCGGGGGCGGATACGGTTCGAGCGGCGGGTCGGGTTCAGCCGGCCTGCTCGGCGGCGACAAGGACAAGAGCGACGACAATCAGCCGGGCGGCATGATCCAGGCGGACTCCGCGACCAACTCGCTGATCATCACGGCGGCCGAGCCGGTGTACCGCAACCTGCGAGCGGTGATCGACCAGCTCGACGCGCGGCGCGCGCAGGTCTATATCGAGGCGCTGATCGTCGAGTTGAACTCGAACACGAACGCCAATCTCGGCATTCAGTGGCAGGTCGCGAACAATTCGATCTTTGCCGGCACCAACCTGGCGACCGGCACCGGCAACAGCATCATCAATCTGACGGCTGCGGCCGCAGCGACGGGCGCTACCGGCGGTCTCGCCGGGGCGCTCGCAACCCAGAATATCCAGCAGGGCCTCAACGTCGGCTGGATTCACAACATTTTCGGTGTGCAGGGACTCGGCGCGCTGTTGCAGGCACTTTCGCAGACGCAGGATGCGAACGTGCTGTCGACGCCTAACCTCATCACGCTCGATAACGAAGAAGCCAAAATCGTCGTCGGTACGAACGTGCCGATCCAGACGGGTTCGTATTCGAACCTCACGAGCGGCACTACCAGCAACGCATTCAATACGTTCGACCGCGTCGATGTCGGCCTGACGCTGCACATCAAACCGCAGATTACCGAGGGCGGGATTCTCAAGCTGCAGCTCTACACGGAAGACTCGGCGATCGTGAACGGCACGACCAACGCGGCGACCAATCCGGCTGGTCCCGAGTTCACCAAGCGTTCGATCCAGTCGACGGTCCTCGCCGATAACGGCGAAATCATCGTGCTGGGCGGCCTGATGCAGGACAACTACCAGGTCAGCAACAGCAAGGTGCCGTTGCTGGGCGATATTCCGTGGCTTGGCCAGTTGTTCCGTTCGGAACAGAAGACCCGCGCCAAGACGAACCTGATGGTGTTCCTGCGCCCCGTGATCATCACCGATCGCGATACCGCGCAGGCCGTGACGTCGAACCGTTACGACTACGTCCAGGGCGTGACGGGTGCGTACAAGTCGGACAACAACCTGATCAAGGACAAGGATGATCCGGTGGTTCCGCCGATGCCGATCGGCCCGAGCCAAGGTGGTTCGCCTGCGATGAATCTGTTCGATCTCGACAGGATGCGTCGTCAGCAGATGGCGCCGCCGCCGGTCACGAATGGTGGCGCTGTGCAGACGAATCCGGTCACGAATGGCGGTGCTGTGCAGACGAATCCGGTACCCACGGCACCGTCCACGGCGTCGCCTGGAGTGCAGCCGTGAGCACGCCGTCCACGCCGCCGTCAGCTCCGGGATCGTCCGCAGCGGCGCGCGTCGCTGCATCGACGCAAGCCGGGGCGATTTCGCCCGCTGTCGTGGCGGAGCATGCCGAACGCATCGCGCCGTCGGCGGTCGCCGCACGGCTCGTGCCCTACGGCTTCGCCCGAGGCGGCCAGATTCTGGTCGCGCATCAGCACGCCGATAGTCTCGAAGTCTGGATCAGCGAACGCACCAGCGATGCTGCGCTTGCCGAAGTCGCACGCAACTTCGGCGCGTTGTCCGTGGTGCGTGTGCCGGCCGACGAACTTGCGCTCGCGATCAACCAGGCTTACGCGCGCCAGGACGGCAGTGCGGCACAGGTGGTCGGCGAAGTGGAAGGTGAAGTCGATCTGTCGCGTTTGATGCAGGACATTCCCGAGATCGAGGATCTGCTCGAGTCGGAAGACGACGCGCCGATCATCCGCATGATCAACGCGCTGCTCACGCAGGCCGCACGCGAACAGGCCTCGGATATTCACATCGAGCCGTTCGAGACTTCTTCTGTGGTGCGCTTCCGTGTCGACGGCACGTTGCGCGATGTCGTGCGGCCGAAAAAAGCGCTGCACGGCGCGCTGATCTCGCGGATCAAGATCATGGCGCAGCTCGACATTGCGGAAAAGCGTCTGCCGCAGGACGGCCGGATCACGCTGCGCGTCGGCGGACGTCCGGTCGACGTGCGTGTCTCCACATTGCCGACCGGCCACGGTGAACGCGCGGTGCTGCGTCTGCTGGAAAAAGACGCCTCGCGCCTGAATCTCGAAGCGCTCGGCATGGCCCCCGACACGCTCGTCAAGTTCGACAAACTGATCGGCAAACCGCACGGCATCGTGCTGGTGACCGGCCCGACCGGCTCGGGCAAGACGACCACGCTGTACGCGTCGATGTCGCGGCTCGAGACCGCGACCACCAACATCATGACGGTCGAAGACCCGATCGAATACGACCTCTCAGGCATCGGCCAGACGCAGGTCAACGAACGGATCGGCATGACTTTCGCGCGGGCGCTGCGCTCGATTCTGCGGCAGGATCCGGACGTCATCATGATTGGCGAAATCCGCGACCTGGAAACGGCGCAGATCGCGGTGCAGGCGTCGCTCACGGGTCACCTTGTGCTGGCGACCCTCCATACGAACGATGCGGCTTCGGCCGTCACGCGTTTGACCGACATGGGCGTCGAACCCTATCTGCTGGCGTCATCGCTGCTCGGCGTGCTGGCGCAGCGGCTGGTGCGGCGCCTGTGCCCGGTATGCCGCGAAGAACGCGTCGAAGAGGACGGCAGCGTGCGCTGGCATCCGGTCGGTTGCGAGAAATGCGGCCAGTCGGGTTACGCGGGACGTCGCGGTGTCTACGAACTGCTTCTGATTGACGACGAAATCCGCACGCTGGTTCACCGCAACGCATCCGATGCGGAAATTCTCACTTCGGGCCGCGCGCAAGGCATGCGTACGCTGCGCGAAGATTCGGACCGCTGGCTCGCCTCCGGGCTGACGTCGCTCGAAGAAGTGATCCGCGTAACGGGCGGAGCATAAGCGCATGCCGGCATTTCGTTTCGAAGCGATCGATGCAGCGGGTAAAGCGCAAAAAGGCGTGCTCGACGCGGACAGCGCGCGCGGCGCGCGGACCAATCTGCGTTCGCAGGGACTGACGCCACTCGTCGTCGAACCGGCTGCGACGCGCACACGTGGTGAGCGCAACCAACGCTTGTCGCTGGGACGGCGTTTGTCGCAGCGCGAGCAGGCGATTCTCACGCGGCAACTGGCCAGCCTGCTGATTGCCGGTCTGCCGCTCGATGAAGCGTTATCGGTGTTGACCGAGCAATCGGAGCGCGACTACATCCGCGAGCTGATGGCGTCGATTCGCGCCGAAGTGCTCGGCGGCCATTCGCTCGCGAACGCGCTGACGCAGCATCCCAAAGACTTCCCCGAGATCTATCGGGCGCTGGTGGCTGCCGGTGAACATACCGGCAAGCTCGGTCTCGTCCTCTCGCGTCTGGCCGACTACATCGAGCAACGCAACGCGCTCAAGCAGAAGATCGTGCTCGCGTTCACCTACCCGGCGATCGTGACCCTCATCGCCTTCGGCATCGTCACGTTCCTGTTGAGCTACGTGGTGCCGCAAGTGGTGAACGTGTTCGCCAGCACCAAACAGCAACTGCCGATCCTCACCATCATGATGATGGCGCTGTCCGGTTTCGTGCGGCACTGGTGGTGGGCGATGCTGATCGGCGTGGTCGTGCTGGTGTATCTGGTGCGTTCGATCCTGAAACAGCCCGGCCCGCGCCTCGCTTTCGACCGGTGGCTGTTGACCGCCCCGCTGCTCGGCAAACTCGTGCGCGGCTACAACACCGTGCGCTTTGCCAGCACGCTCGGCATTCTGACGGCGGCGGGTGTGCCGATCCTGCGCGCGCTGCAAGCCGCAGCCGAAACGCTCAGCAACGTCGCGATGCGCGAGAACATCGACGATGCGATCGTGCGTGTGCGCGAAGGCACGTCCTTATCGCGTGCGCTCGGCAATACGAAGACCTTTCCGCCCGTGCTGGTTCACCTGATCCGTTCGGGTGAAGCGACCGGCGACGTGACGACCATGCTCGATCGTGCGGCCGACGGCGAAGCACGTGAGCTGGAGCGTCGCACGATGTTCCTGACGAGCCTGCTCGAGCCGTTGCTGATTCTGGCGATGGGGGGCGTGGTGCTGGTGATCGTGCTGGCGGTGATGCTGCCGATCATCGAGTTGAACAACCTGGTGCAGTAAGGCTGAAGCCAGGCAGAACGCCTGGGTCAGCGCACGTAGATGGTAGGACCTGGCGCGTTGGCCGGCAGGAACACTTCGGAATGCGCGCCATTGCGGTCGATGATGATCGAGCGGGCGCGGACTTCGGAGAGTTTGGCGCCTTGCATGAGCGCGCTGCCGAGCGATACCGCATGCGGCGGTTCGCCACCGACGCTGACGATGGCTGCGGCCCCTTCCTGCAAAGCGAGGATGCCGAACAGATGCACGTCCTGGTTGGCGCTGCGGGTGAGCTGGCCGCCGAACAGCGTGGCAGCCTGATCGGTCGACACCTGCGTATGCGCGGCGGCAGCGGGCAACGGCGCGCCGGACGTCGTGGAGATCGTGATGACCCAGTAGGTCAGCGTCGCGCAGAACACGGCGAACAGTGCGAGCGACAGAAGGCGGATTTGGATAGCGTTCATGCGCATATTGTACGGACTATTGTGAAAATTGCGTTGGGGTGCCTGGCGGTTTCCCGCAACCCTTCAAGAACATGACATTAAAATGACCGGCCGGGCGTGTTCAATGGCACCTTGATTGCCTGACGCGCGAATCCCGCCCGATCGAAATTTCACCTGAAAAGAGGTAGCAAGCTATGCAATTGTCGACCCTTCGCCGTCATGAAATCGCGGGTCCGCGCAGCCGTCGTCAACGCGGTTTCACGCTGATTGAAATCATGGTCGTGATCGCGATTCTGGGTATTCTGGCCGCGCTGATCGTGCCGAAAATCATGAGCCGTCCGGACGAAGCGCGGCGTGTCGCCGCCAAGCAGGACATCGGCACCGTGATGCAGGCGTTGAAACTCTACCGTCTCGACAACGGCCGTTATCCGACTCAGGAGCAAGGCCTGCGCGCGCTGATCGAAAAGCCGAGCACGGATCCGGCGCCGAACAACTGGAAGGACGGCGGCTACCTCGAACGTCTGCCGAACGATCCGTGGGGCAATAGCTATCAGTATTTGAACCCCGGCGTGCATGGCGAGATCGATGTGTTCAGCTATGGCGCCGATGGGAAAGCGGGAGGCGAAGGTAACGACGCCGACGTAGGGTCGTGGCAGTAGTCGAGTAGTTCATCGTTTGTGGCCGGCACAATGCGACTGTCCGCTTGCAAGTCCCGTGTGGACACTCCGTGTACGGCGTCGCTGCCGGACACGGCGTGCGCCGGCGCGCGCGTGCGCGGCGCACGTGATTTCAGTGCGGGCGGCAGGAAGCGTGCAGCGGGTTTCACGCTGCTGGAAATGATGGTGGTGCTGGTGATCGCAGGCATTCTGGTATCGCTGACCGCGCTGACGATGACTCGCAACCCGCGTACCGATCTGAACGAAGAAGCGCAGCGTCTCGCGCTGCTGTTCGAATCGGCCGGCGACGAAGCCCAGGTGCGCGCAAGGCCGATCGCGTGGCAGCCGCTCGATGGCGGTTTTCGTTTCGATCTGCGTACTGAAGACGGTTGGCGTCCGCTGCGTGACGATCTGCTTGGGCCGCGCAACTGGGAAGGTGGTGTGACCGGCGTCACGATCGATTACCCCGGATCGGACTCGCACCCGAGCCGTGTCGTGTTCGGCACTGAAGCGATCGACGTGCCCGTGCAGATCACGCTGTTTTCTGCCGCGGGGCGCGCGACGATCATCGGCACTGGCAATGGCCGCTATGAGGTGCACTGAGATGCGTCGTTGCAGGGACAGGGGCGCTCGCGAGATGGTCCACGGCGCGCAGCGCGGTTTTACGATGATCGAAGTGCTGGTGGCGCTGGCGATCATCGCGATTGCGTTGGCGGCGTCGTTGCGCGCGGTGGGGAGTCTGGCGAGCGGCGAAGCCGATTTGCATCGACGGCTGCTGGCGGGATGGAGCGCCGACAATACGCTGGCGCAACTGCATTTGACGCATGGCTGGCCGAACGTTGGCTCGACGAGCTTTGACTGCTCGCAGGGCAATTTGGAGTTGATCTGTACCGAGCATGTGACGGCGACGCCGAATCCGGTGTTTCGTCGGGTGGAAGTGACGGTGACGACGCCGGGGCGTTCCGGCAATCTCGCCCAGATGGTCACGGTGGTCGCGAATGAAAACAACCGTTCGCTCTGAGCGCCGCGGCCGATCGGGCGCGCGTGGTTTCACGCTGATCGAGTTGCTGGTCGCGATTGCGATCATGGCGGTGATTGCCGTGCTGTCGTGGCGCGGGCTGGACCAGATCATTCGTGGCCGGGAGACGATCACGAACGCGATGGAAGACGAGCGCGTCTTTGCGCAACTGTTCGACCAGATGCGGATCGACGTGCGGCAGGCCGCGTCGGATGATGAGTCTGGGCAGGCGGCCGTCTCGGTCAGCGGCAGCGTGCTGCAGATCGTACGGGAGATGGTATTGCCGGGGACGGCGCCGCGGTTGCAGGTGGTGAGGTATCGCGTGTCCGAGGGGCGCGTGGTGCGGTATGCGTCGCCGCCGCTGGGGAATGTAGGCGAGTTAAGGGGCGCGCTGCGCGGTGGTGAGGGGAATGGGTGGACGGCGGTGCCTTTGATGGGGGGCGTCGGGGCTATTTCTGCGCGGCTGTATGTGCCGAAGGTTGGCTGGACCACGCAGATGAAGGATGTGCAGAGTGCGATTACGGAGAACGATAATAATTTGAAGGTGCCCCAGTTGGGGAATGCGCCGCTGCCGCGGTCGGTGACTGGGCTGGAAGTGAGTGTTGGGGGTAAGTCGTTGGCGCGGCCTGTAACGCGGGTTTTTCTCGTCGGAGAATGAGTATGAGGTTCTCTTTTTTGTCTCCGCGACGCTCTGGGGTTTTGGGTTTTTTGTTGTCTTCGCGACGCTCTGGGTTTGGGCGCGTGCGCGCGTGCCTTTCGGTTTGGTCTTCTTTGCCTGCTTGGCGGTTTTGTCTGCACGCTTGCGGTGTTGGCCTTTCCTTGATTTGCTATCGGTCTATTAGCGTTCCCCCTGTGCGGGGGGGCACCTACTTTTCTTTGCCGCCGCAAAGAAAAGTAGGCAAAAGAAAGCGGCTCAAACCGCTAATGCTAAGTGGGCACCGTAGTTTGCTTGGGGTAGTGGTGCATCTGGAATCTGTGTTCGTGCCCCTGCATGCGCTAGTGACAAGGGCGTCATACTTCCCGTCTCGCACTGCGTGCTCGCCGGAAGAGCAATTCGACAAACCAGTGGTTCGCTTGGTTCTGCCCCACTCGCAATTGCCGCCTTTCGCTTGGGTCGCGCGTGCAACGCGCGACCAACTAGTCAGGCGTATCGCCGAGGCGAAGCCGACGGCTCCCGCGACGCGGGAGCCCGCCCCCTGGTTTTCGGAATTACTCTTCGGCGCGCGCAGCGCCGCCGGAAGTATGACGCCCTTGTCACTAACGCCGAATGTGAGAGAACACAGATTCCACGGAGCCACTAGCGGTTCTGAGCTGCGGTTCCCGCTTAGCATTAGCGGTTTGAGCTGCTTTCTTTTGCCTACTTTTCTTTGCAGCCGGCAAAGAAAAGTAGGTGCCCCCCCGCACAGGGGGAACGCTAATAGACCACTAACAAATCAAGGAAAGGCCAACGCCATAAGCGCACAGACAAAAGCGCCGACTAAGCAAAAAAGCCAATCAAAGACCAACACCGTAGGCAAACACCCAAGCGCCGCGCAGGCAACCCAACGCGGAGCAGCCATCATCAGCGCCCTACTAGTAGTCGCGCTATCAGCGATATTAGTATCGGGCATGCTCTGGCGCCAGCAAGTCCAAATCCGAAGGATCGAAAACCAACGCCTCCTCTCCCAGGCGCAATGGGTCGCCCGCGGCGCGCTGGACTGGACGCGTCTGATCCTCCGCTCCGAGGGCGACACCTCGGCAGGCATCACCTACCTGGGCGGCCTATGGGGCGTCCCCATCTCCAAAACACGCCTGTCGGATTTCCTTGGACAAATAGGCGAAATCAGAGCCGAACAAGGCCAGGCAACCTATCTCTCAGGTTCAATCGAAGACGCCCAGGCGAAATTCAACCTCCGTAATCTGGTCTCGAGCCCCGCGCCGGGCGTCATGCAGATCAACACGGAGCAGATCGGCGCCTATCAGCGCCTGCTGGTATCCCTCGGCGTGAACAGCCAACTGGCAAAAAGCACCGCCGTGCAGATGCGCGCGAGCCTCGGTCAATCGGCGACACGCTTCCAGACCGTTACGTCCACTACCGGCGCGTCGACAGCTCCGATTACCGCGGGTGGCGGCGCCACGAGCGGCAGCTTCACCGACAAACCCGGTATGGAAGACGGCGACGACAACGCGGCCGTCGCGCCGCTGCAAATGACCAGCGTCGATTCGCTGTTGGATATCCCCGGCTATACGCCGGAAATGATCGCCCGCTTGCGGCCATTCGTCACCGTGCTGCCGACGGTGTCGGCGGTCAACATGAATACGGCCTCCGCCGAAGTGATCGCGGCGATCGTGCCGGGGATGAACCTGTCCGCCGCGCAGGCCTTCGTCGCGCGTCGGCAGACAGTGTTTTTCCATAATGTCAGCGATGTGCAACTCGCCTTGCGCGGCGCCGGCGTACAGTCGGTCTCGGTCGACCCGAGTGAAATGGACGTCAACACGAACTACTTTCTGATCCACGGCCGCGTGCAGCACGAACGCGCGGAAGTGGACCGCACGACCCTCGTCTATCGCGACGCATTGACTCACACTACGCGTATCGTGCGGGTACAAGACCAACTATGAATAACGCCTTTCCCAGAGAGAGTGGCCTTTGAGCACACTGATCGTCCTACTGCCGCCGCGTGATCCGGCGGTGCCATCGCAGGAATGGCAACTGCCTGAGTTGCCGTTCGTGCTGCTCGACAAGTCGGGCCGCACCCAACGCGCGGGCCGCTCGGCGCTCGCGCTGCTGCCGCGCGCTGCGTCGACGGTGCTGATGGTCGCCGCCCGCGACCTGCTGATGATGCCCGCCAAGCTGCCGCCCTTGCGCGGCCCGAGGTTGCGTCAGGCGCTGCCGAATGTCGTCGAGGATCAGCTGATCCAGGACCCGCAAACCTGTCACATCGCCGTCGATCCGCAACCGATCGCGGGCGGCCGGCAGTTGCTCGCGATCATCGACCGCGGCTGGTTCCGCTTCATCTGCGAGGCCTTTGCCTCCGCCGGCCACCGCAGCGTGCGCGCTGTGCCGGTTACGCGCTGTCTGCCGCAAGCCGTCGCGCTCGACACGCCCGCCGAAGTCGCGGAAATGGTCAACGCAGGCGAGCCGGTCATGGCGGGCTCGGCGAGCGTGGCAACGTCGCTGCCGGGCGTGGCGCCGGTGATGGCGCCTGGCGTCGCGTCGGTCGTGCCGATGGTGGCGGCCGTGCTCGGCGCCGTCGCCCAGACCGCGCCCGCATTGCTGCTCGGGAGTGCGGTCGAAAGCGCGCCGCTCAGTGGTACGCCGCGCGTCGAGCTGGCTATCGCGCGCGGCGTGCAAGGCGAAGGGCTGGCGGTGCCGGCTAACGCCGTGAACGCGACGCTCAGCGCGCTCGCCGGCGCGGCGCCAATTTCGCTGTACATGCTGACGGAAGTGCCCGGCAACGAGCCGAGTCTCGCAGCAGCCAGCCCGGCGAAGCTCGCGGCTCATATCCATGGGGCCAGCCCGCTGCCGTTCGAGCAACTCGCCCGCCGCGCGCTGGAGTGCCGCTTCGACCTGTGTCAGTTCGAGTTCGCCTCGCAGCCGTGGCGGCTCGACCGTGCGACGCTGCGGCGTCTGCGCCTGCCGGTCGCGCTGGCTGTCGGCGCGCTGGTGATCGCGATTATCGGCGCGAACGTGCAGTGGCTGATGCTCGCGCGTCAGCGCGACGCGATCAACACGCAGATGACCGAGCTGCTCCTCAACGCCTTCCCCAAGACGACGGTCGTGCTCGATGCGCCCGATCAGATGTCGCGGCAGTTGCAACAGTTGCGGGTGGCGGCGGGTGAGTTGTCGCCGGACGATTTCCTATCGCTCGCCGATGGCCTCGCGCGTTCGTTGGCGCCGGTGCCGGTCAACGGTATCGCCGCGCTCGACTATCACGACCGGCGGCTCGATGTGACCTTCAAGCCCGAGGTGAAACTCGATCCCGATTTCGCCAAACGTCTCGCGCGCAACGGCCTGACCGGCGCGATCGACAGCAATACCGGCAAGTGGACCATCAGGAACGGACAATGAAAGCTGAACTCGCCCAAAGCTGGGCTGGATTCTGGGACCAGCGCACCGAACGCGAAAAAACGCTGCTGGCATGGGGCGGCGGGGTGCTGGCCGTGGTGATCGCGTGGTCGGTGCTGTGGGCGCCGGCGCACGATGGCCGCGCGCATCTGCGTGAATCGCTGCCAACCTTGCAGCGTCAGTTGGCGCAGATGACTGCGCAGGCGAACGAAGCGCGCCAGCTCTCCGCTGCGGCTCAAGGTGTCGCGCCGACCGGCGCGGCGCTGAAGGACGCGCTCACCGCCTCGCTCGGCGATCATGGCCTTGCCGCGACCCAGGTCCAGGTGATCGGCAACATCGTGCAGATCCAGATGAAGAACGTGGCGTTCCCGGCGTGGACGAGCTGGGTCGACGATGCGCGCAAGCAGTTCAAGGTGCAGGTCGCCGAGGCGCACGTGACCGCGCTCAAGGAAGACGGCCAGGTGGATCTAACGGCGTCGATGCAGCCATCTACCGCGAAATGACCGCGCCGTTACAGGATTTCGCATGACTTACTGGATGCGGCGCCTGCGCGTCGCGCTACCCTGGCTGGCGGTCGCGGTGCTGGCGAACGCAGTCGTGATGCTCACGTTGTTGCCGGCCGCCTGGATTACGCCGCAGTTCGCCAGACAAACCCATGGCCACGTCAATCTCGTCAATCCGTCCGGTTCGCTGTGGCACGGCTCGGCCACGCTGATGCTCGCCGCCGGTTCCGACATGAGCGCGGCGACCCTGCTGCCGGGGCGGATCGAATGGCGCACGGCGTTCTGGCCGCTCTTCACCGGCCGTGTGCGGATGACCATGCGGCACAGCGAAGCGATGCCCGACCCGATCACCGTCGATGCGACCCTGCGCAGCGCGACCATTACGCCGGGTGCGATGGCGGTGCCGGCTTCGCTGCTGAGCGGCCTCGGCGCGCCGTTCAATACGCTCGATCTGCAAGGCGACGTGCGCCTCGCATGGTCCGATTGGCGCAGTTTCAATCAGGAAGCGTTCGGCCAGTTGACCGTGACCCTGAACGATGTCAGTTCGCGCGTCTCGCTGGTCAAGCCACTGGGTTCTTACCGGCTGTTGTTCCAGGCGCAGGGTGCGTCGTCCACGCTGGATCTGACGACCCTGAAGGGGCCACTGATGCTGACTGGCAATGGCACGGTGTCAGCCGCCTCGACATCGTTTCGAGGGACGGCCAGCGCCGCCCCGGAAGCGCGCGACAACCTCGCGGGACTGCTGAATCTGTTGGGCCGGCCAAGCGGACCGGATACGGTCGCGTTGACGTTCGCGCACTGAGGCGCCGGTTGCAAGAAAAAGAGGCATGGCTGCATTGCGCGGCTATGCCTCTTTTGCTTTGACTTTACGAGTCCCGTGCCTAGTTGCTCTGCGCCGATTGCGGCGCGGCTCCGCTTTGTGCCACCGGCGTCGCCGACGCTGCCGGCTGCGGCGCGGGCGCCGCCATGTCGCCCGTTTCGCGGTTCATTTGCGACGCGTCCCAGCCGCCGCCAAGCGCCTTCACCAGACCCACCGACGACACCATGCGCTGCCCGGCGATGTTCTCCAGCTTCTGCTCAGCCAGGAAGGCCGTGGTCTGCGCGGTCAGCACGTTGACGTAGCCGACCGTACCCGCCTTGTATTCGTTCGTGACGATGGCCAGCGCCTGACGCGCTGAATCCACCGCTTGCTGCTGCACGACGATTTCCTGTTCGAGGATGCGCTGCGAGGCGAGATTGTCCTCGACGTCCTGGAACGCGGCCAGAATCGTTTGACGGTACGCCGCGACGTTCTGGTCGTAGGCAGCGCGTGCGGCTTCAGTCTTTGCCTCTCGCAGGCCGGCGTCGAAGATCGTGGCGGCGAGTTGCGGGCCGAGCGTCCAGAAGCGCGACGGCGCGGTCAGCAATTGCGAGAACACCGAACTCTGGAAGCCACCCGTGGCCGACAGCGTCAGCGTCGGGAAGAACGCGGCGATCGCGACGCCGATCTGTTCGTTCGCCGCCGCCGCCTTGCGCTCAGCCGATGCGATATCCGGGCGCCGCTCGAGTAGCGCCGACGGCATCTGCTCGGGCACGGCGGGCGGCGTGGCGGTGAGCGGCATCGGCGGAATCGAGAAGGTCGAGGCCGGCTCGCCGACGAGTACGGCGATCGCGTGCTCGTCCTGCGCGCGCTGCACACCGTTGTCGATCGCGGCCGCCTGGGCCGATTGCAACTGCGTTTGCGCCTGGATCACGTCCGAGCGCGCGGCGACGCCGGCCGCGTACTGGTTCTGCGTGAGTTGCAGTGACTGCTGATAGGCCGCGACGGTGTCGTCGAGCAGCTTCTGGGTGGAGTCGAGCGAGCGCAGCGAGAAATAGGTTTGCGCGAGCGTAGCCTGGGCCGACAGCCGCGCATTCGCCAGATCGGCGGCGGCGCCCTGCTGACCGGCTTTCTGCGAATTGACCGAACGCGTGACCGAGCCCCACAGGTCCGGCTCCCAGCTTGCGTCGAGTTGCGCGTTGAAGCTGTTGCTGACGCTGGAGCGGGTTGAGTTGCCACTGGACGACGAACCGTTGCCTGAGCGCGTGGCGCCTGCCGATGCACCGATGGTCGGGAAATATGCCGCGCGTGCTTCGCCCACCAGCGCACGTGCCTGGCGATAGGCGGCTGCAAATTGGGCGACGGTCTGGTTCGACGCGTTCAGTTGGTCTTCGAGCGCGTTGAGTTGCGGGTCCTGGTAGATAGTCCACCAGTCGCC
Source organism: Paraburkholderia sp. WS6 (assembly GCF_030464835.1). Taxonomy (NCBI): domain Bacteria; kingdom Pseudomonadati; phylum Pseudomonadota; class Betaproteobacteria; order Burkholderiales; family Burkholderiaceae; genus Paraburkholderia; species Paraburkholderia sp. WS6. The sequence continues at coordinate 65,504 of NZ_JALQCK010000043.1, read as the reverse complement.
GCGGTCGTGCTGATCGGCCGGCTGGGCGACTTTCCAGCCGGGCGCGGCTTCCTTGTAGGACGCGGGGATCTCGGCCGCGGGCCGCTTGTAGTCGGGGCCGACCACGCAACCAGCCAGCACGGTGGCGAGGGCCGCGGCTACCGCGATAGTCAGGGCGCGGGGCGCAAGCGTCCGCGCGCGCGAGATTCGTTCAAACTGCATGCAATGGATTCCTTCTGGACGCCGCAGTGCGGCCGATGGCGGCACTGCCGACCGGGCGAGATCATGGCTCTGCCGGGATGTTAGCGTATGGGACCGCTTGGGCGCGGGAAACTGAAAGGGTAATGCGGGGGGAGGCGGAGGTGTGTTACTTAGCGTGTCGGGATGGTTACGTGCTGTTACCGGCCTGGCTGCCTTTGGCGACGGAAACGCGCCGCGCAGGCAACAAAGGCCGGTTCCACGACTAGAGAGTCAAACTCGCGAATCCGATGACGTGGGTTGCCGGGCCTGCTTGCCAGCCGCAGCCCGGCACGGCGCGCCTGAGCGTGCCGGGCAAGGGCCAACCGGGCTTGCAGCAGCGGCAGCGGTCGCGACGACACTCCCCGCCGCAATGACGGACCCCACCGGTTCCACCGGGACGACTTGGGTCCCCTTCTGCCCTCGCCGATGCTCCACCCACGCCAACATCGCGACTCCCACTGATCCACCGGGCAGGACGAACAGCACGGCGAACAACGCCAGCTTCCACCAGCGATGCGGACCTTGAAAGCTGCTCAACGCGGAATCGGTCAGGGAGCGGCTCAAGCCGCCAAGGGTGTTTTTGAGGTACAGCATCGGGGAAATCCTTTTGGCACGGCGCCATTGCGGCGTGCAGACAATCGGTCAGAACATGGTCTCGGGTGGCGCGGGTCGCGCGTAACTCGTTGCCTATAATAATATTGACTATGCAATTAAATTTCAAGATACTTTGCTTCGCGCGCTGTCGCGGTGTTGTTTTTTGCGCCGTTGGCACGACGCGAAATGAAATTTGACTTGTCTGCTTAGGCAGCTAGAATCCGTTCTGCTTGACGATGTTCCCGGATACACGATGCCCGACGGCCCTTACAACGCGGACGAGATTCACCTCGAATCGAGTCTCGGCTATTACCTGACGAAAGCGCGAAACGTGCTTGTCGAGCGGATGGACCGTGCGGTCAAACCGTTAGGACTGACCGCCCAGCAAATCGGCGTGATTCTGGTGTTATCCGCGCAGCGCGCGAGCACGCCGTTCGAGTTGTCGCGCGTCATGTCATACGACAGCGGATCCATGACGCGTCTGCTCGATCGCCTTGAAAAGAAAGGCTTTATCGTGCGCACGCGCAGCGACGCCGACCGCCGGATGGTCAAGCTGGAGCTGACGCCGCAGGGCCACGAAGCGGCGCGGCAATTGCCCAGTCTGGGAGCCGCCGTGCTGAACGAGCAGTTGCGCGGATTTTCCGCCGCCGACCACGCCACTCTGCTCGACCTGCTCGGCCGTTTCATTGCGAACGGGATCGATGAGGGAGGAAGCGCATGTTGCGGCCTCGGACCATCGCAGGACTCGCTGGAAGACTCACCCGAAGAACCTCCGCCAGGTCACGGCGGGCAGTAACCAAGAGGCGCTTTTGAAAGCGCCATCGTTTGAAAATGTCTGTCTGGGCAGAGGGTGATCCGGCATGTAAGCGCGCCACTTGAAGGGGGCGATAAAGCTGCCGCGACAAGCTTTCCCGGCTGAGGAGAAACACACATGGCTGCCACGGCTCCCGCCGAAGCCCTACCCGTCGCCGAACCCACTCCGCTCAAAGGCGGGGTGCTGGCGTTGCTTACCGTCGGTCTCGCGCTCGGCACGTTCATGGAAGTGCTCGACACCTCGATCGCGAACGTCGCCGTGCCGACCATTTCCGGCAGCCTCGGCGTGGCGACCAGTCAGGGCACCTGGGTCATCTCGTCGTATTCCGTGGCCTCGGCGATCGCGGTGCCGTTGACCGGGTGGCTGGCGCGGCGCGTCGGCGAGGTGCGGTTGTTCACGCTGTCCGTTCTGCTTTTCACGATCGCCTCGGCGCTGTGCGGCTTCGCGCACAACTTCGAGTCGCTGATCGCGTTCCGGCTCCTGCAAGGGCTGGTCTCGGGGCCGATGGTCCCGCTTTCGCAGACGATTCTGATGCGCTCGTACCCACCGGAAAAGCGCGGGCTTGCGCTCGGCCTTTGGGCCATGACCGTGATTTGCGCGCCGATTTTCGGGCCCGTGATGGGCGGCTATATCACCGACAACTACACGTGGCCGTGGATCTTCTACATCAACGTGCCGATCGGGTTGTTCTCGGCGGTGTGCGCGTTCCTGCTGCTGCGTGGCCGCGAAACCAAGGTCACCAAACAGCGCATCGATGCGGTCGGCCTCACGCTGCTCGTGATCGGCGTGTCGTGCCTGCAGATGGTGCTCGACCTCGGTAAGGATCGCGACTGGTTCAACTCGACGTTTATCATCACGCTGGCCATTATCGCGGTGGTGTCGATTGCGTTCCTGCTGGTGTGGGAGATGACGGACAAGGAACCTGTTGTCGATCTTTCGCTGTTCAAGGATCGTAACTTCGCACTCGGCGTGGTGATCATTTCATTCGGGTTTATGGCGTTCTTCGGGTCAGTGGTGATTTTCCCGCTCTGGCTGCAGACAGTGATGGGGTATACCGCCGGGCTTGCCGGCTTGGCGACGGCGCCGGTCGGCATTCTCGCGCTGTTTTTGTCGCCGATGATCGGCAAGAACATGCATCGGCTGAACCTGCGTGTGGTGGCGAGTTTTGCGTTCATCGTGTTTGCGTTTGTGTCGTTCTGGAATTCGACTTTTACGCTCGATGTGCCGTTCAATCATGTGATCTGGCCGCGGTTGGTGCAGGGTATTGGCGTTGCCTGTTTCTTTGTGCCGATGACTACTATTACGCTGTCCAGCGTGTCGGATGAGCGGCTTGCTAGTGCTTCCGGGTTGTCGAACTTTTTTCGGACTTTGTCTGGGGCGATTGGGACGGCTATTAGTACGACGTACTGGGAAAATGACACTATCTATCATCATGCGATGTTGACTGATTCTGTTAACGTTTATGCGGCTAATACGAATGCCTATACCAACGCGTTGGGGAGTCTCGGGCTTTCTGGTGATAGCCTCACCGCTCAGTTGAATCAGGTTGTTACTGCGCAGGCTTATATGATGGCCACCAATGACTTTTTTCGTATTTCTTGTGCGGCGTTTCTTGTGCTTGCTGTGCTTGTTTGGGTTACTAAGCCCAGGAAGGGGGTTGGGCCTTCTATGGGGCACTGAGGGTTTTTTTTGCCTTCGGCGGTGGTGGTTTTTTTGTTGGGTTGTTGGTGTGGTTGAGCTCTGTGTTTGTGCTCCTGGGGCGTTGGCCTTTCCTTGAATTGTTAGTGGTCTATTAGCGTTGCCCCTGTGCGGGGCGGCACCTACTTTTCTTTGCCGGCTGCAAAGAAAAGTAGGCAAAAGAAAGCAGCTCAAACCGCTAATGCTAAGCGGGGCCTGCGGTCTGCTGCGGGTAGTGGTGCATCTGGAATCTGTGTTCGTGCACCGGCATACGCCAGTGACAAGGGCGTCATTCTTCCGGCGGCGCTGCGCGCGCCGAAGAGTACTTCTTAAAACCACTCGTGATGCTTTTGCGTTGTCGGGTGGTAGCGTCGGATTTCTTGTGTGCAAAGCCGATCGGATTGTTCTACACGCGGTGTCTGGTGCAGCGATCCTCGTAGAGGATCGCGAACTGGTTCGTTGCTGACTGCGTTGCCGCTTTTTCCTCTCCTACTGCGTTATCGCTTCCCCGCTCGTTCCCGGGACCGATTGTCCCTGCAATGCATCGGGGTGCATCGCCGTTGGTGCTGGTTGCGATGGTTTTGTGTCGCTCTGCGGCGCGCCCGGCGTGTTGCCTCGTACGTATTGCTTGAAGTCGGCGCCCGCCTCCCATGGGTTTGGTTTGCAACCCATTGAGCCGTCGCAATGCGCTGCGAAACCTATCGTTGCTGTGCCGTCCGGGTTTGGGGTCCGCGTTATCTGGTACGCCAGCGCGCGCTTGCCGCCGTCCGGGCCCGATGTCTGGATCAACGTGTCAGTCGAAGACTCGATCTTGTACGTCGAATGGCCCGCTACCCACGTCTGCGCTCGCTGCCACCAGATATCACACTCGGCCTTGCTCGAACACGTCAACGGCGTCGTCGCGATCTGCATCACGTCTGGGTCCACCTGCCCCTGCGTCGAACACCCCGCCGCCACTATGCACACTACGGCCAACAGACCTTTTTTCATCGCCTTGAAGCCTCCCGCTCTGGAGCGTGTCGTCTAAGTTGGACCGCATCCCCGGCACGGTGTTTCATGTCCATTTGCGAATGGCTAAACGAACGGCGATTTTGCCGATACAGTTGGGCCGACGGCGGCGCTTTGCGTAGACGTTACCTGTGCCCAATAAAAAGCGGCCCGCCAAGGCCGCTTCGTGCTTCACAAATGAAAATGCCGCTCAGCGTTAACTGAACGGCATTAGTCCCCAGGCTGCTTTTTCCGGCGCGCTGCCTACGTTCGTCGTCGTTTAGACGCTAAACCGGTTCAACGTGTACGCCCTGTAGGCCGCGACGAATGCGTCGAATGAAGCCACCTCTTCTCGCTCAAGCTTGGCCTGCTCTGCAAGCGATTGCGTAGCGAGGTCGGCGAATTCTTTCGTCTGCGCGGCATCCAGCGGGCGCGCGCGGAAATAGGCGGCGTGCGCTTCGCTTTGCTCGAGGCCAAAGGTGAGGAAGCTCTGCTGCTTGTCGCGCATCGTCTGTAATACGCGTGCAGACGGTGTCAGCGAGACATCCGCCAGTTTTGCCCGTTGAACCGCCACGGCGCGTGCGTGTGAGTCGCCGCCATGCAGCGCGTCGAGTGTTGCCGCGGCTGCGTCGATCTTGACCAGTAGTTCGTTCGCCCAATCTGTCATCGCGATCGGGTTGCCGTCGCGCGTCAGTTCGAGGCCCGGTTTGCGGCCTTCCATCGTCACGCGGCCGAAGTTCTGATTGGCCTCCGCGTACGCGTCCGGCGGCAGCGGTGCGCTGTCGTCGAGCGCGCAGACCAGCAGGTAGGCGTCCAGAAAACGCGACGTCTCCAGTGAAATGCCGGTCGGCTCGAAGGGATCGATGTCCATGCAGCGCACTTCGACGTATTGCACGCCGCGGGCAGCCAGCGCATGCAGCGGCCGCTCGCCGGGATGCGTGACGCGCTTCGGGCGGATCGTCGAATAAAACTCGTTTTCGATCTGCAGCACGTTCGTGTTGATCTGCACCCACTCGCCGTCGCGCTGCGTGCCGATCGCTTCATACGCGGGATACGGCTGGCTCACGGCCTTTGCGAGCGCGTCGAGGTAGCCCGGCAACGTGTCGTAGTCAGCGTGCAGCGCGGCTTGCGCCGTGGTGTTCGAGTAGCCGAGGTCGCTCATGCGCAAGCTGGTCGCGTACGGGCGATACAGCGTGTCGGCGTCGAAGGTTTCGAGCGTGTGTTGGCGATCGCGCAGGAAGCGGCGATCCAGTGCCGGCGATGCGCCGAACAGGTACATCAGCAGCCAGTTGGTGCGGCGGAAATTGCGGATCAGCGCGAGGTAACGGTCGGACTGGAAATCGACGGCGTTTGCCGTGGATTGCTGGTCGGCATGCAACGCCCGCCACACTTCTTCGTTCAGCGAATAGTTGTAGTGGATGCCCGCAATGCACTGCATCGTGCGGCCGTAACGGAGCGCGAGGCCAATGCGGTACACGTACTTCAGTTTGCCGATATTCGACGTGCCGTAATGCGCGATCGGAATGCCTTCGTCCGTTTCAGGCAGCAGGCCCGGCATCGAGTTGTTCCACAAGATCTCGTCGCCGAGTTCGGCGTAGACGAAACGGTGCAGCGTATCGAGCTTCTCGAGCGTGATCGCGACGTCGTGTTCAGCCGGCGTGATCAGTTCGAGCAGCGCTTCGGAATAGTCGGTGGTGAGCGACGGATGCGTGAGCGCCGAGCCGAGCGCGCGCGAATGCGGCGTCATGGCGAGCTTGCCGTCGTGCGTTACGCGCAAGCTTTCCCTTTCGATGCCGCGCAGGCCGCGTATCAGCGCGTCGCGCTGTGGGCCTGTGGTCAGCACGGACAGGCGGTGCGAGAACGCGTCGTTCGTGCGGGAAGGTGTCGTGTTTGGCATTGATGCGAGTCGGGCGTTGTCGGCCGCCATGTGCCGCTTCACTGCTTAGGTGCAGCACTGCGCGGTTGACAACGTTCGGCGGAATTTTCGAGTAGCGGGCACTTTAACATCTCGCCACGACGGCTGCTTGAGGCCGCTTCGGGCGGCCTTCCGACGACACAACCTGGCCTGATTTCAGCACGGTTCAGCACGAAAGGGGCTGCCCTGCGCCTTACGCTACCCTTCACGCGCCCGACGCGCGATTCGCGTGGCGTCGTCCGAGTGCTGCCGCCGAGCTAGCCGCCTGCCCACGGTCCGTCGGTTCCGTGCGGCCCTCCTCCCGGACCGCCACACGATCTCAGCCGCCGCGCGCTGCGCCGGCCCGATCCGCCACCTCGTTCCACAGGTGCATCGCCGCGTACGCGCGCCATGGCCGCCATGTGTCGGTGCGGGTGCGTTGCTGCGTGGGCCGCACGAGCGCCGGATCGCGCGCGCAGATCGACTGCATCAGCACGAGGTCCCAAGCAGGCCAGGCGTCGGCATCACGCCATGCACGCATCGCCACATACTCGACTGTCCATGGCCCGATGCCAGGCAGTGCGAGCAAGGCTGTGCGCAGGCTGTCGGCATCGGCGACGTTGCTGTCGAGCGGCACGTCGCCCGAAGCGACCGCCTGCGCAAACCCTTGCAACGCCGCTACGCGTTTACCCGGCATGCCGATCTTTTCCAGATCCACCGCCGCGAGCGCGGCGGGTGTCGGAAAGCGCCACGCGGTGTTCTCATGCGGATGACCCTCGATGCGCTCGCCGGCACGCTGCACCAATCGTCCGATGATGGTGGTCGCCGCCTTCACGCTGACCTGCTGCCCGACGATCGCGCGCACCACCAGCTCGAAGCCCGACCACGCGCCCGGTACGCGCAATCCCGGCACGGCTTCGATCAACGGCGCGAGCCATGGGTCGGCGGCCAGTTCAGTGCCGATTTTCTTCGGGTCGGCGTGCAGGTCGAACATCCTCGCGATCGGCGCGGCGAGCGCGTCGGCGTGACGGCTCGCAGGACCGTCGATGTTCGCAACGATGCAGCGCTTGCGCGGATGCAGGCGCACGGTCAGCGTGCCACTGTCGCCGGCCCAATCGATCGCGCGGCGATAGGCGCCGTCTTCGACGGCTTCGACGCCGGGCGTCGCGCGTCCGCCGAAAAAGCGCAGCAGACGCGGCCAGTCGAAGGGTGGTTTGAAGGGCAGTTCGAGTGTTGCGACGTCGTCAAGCGTGCTCACGCGGCATGGTCCAGGTTGGTGGTGGTTGCGATGGCCGCGTGGTCGCGGCGGTTGGGTTCGTCGCGCGAAACGTCGCCTGCGTGCTGGGCTTCGTTATCGAGCAGTGCAGCCTTGCGCGGCAGGCCCCAGCGGTATCCCGCCAGCGCCCCGCCCTTCTGCACGACCCGATGACACGGAATCGCCAGCGCGACCGGATTCGTCGCGCACGCGCTCGCCACTGCGCGCACGGCCCGGGGTGAGCCGACCGCTTCCGCAATTTGCGAATAGCTGCGCGTCTCACCGTAGGGAATGCGCCGCAGCGCGTCCCATACACGTTGCCGGAACGCGGTGGCGGCGATATCCAGCGGCAGATCGAAGTCCTGGCGGGTGCCGCGCAGATACGCGTCGATCTGGGCGATGAACGGTGCGAGCCGCGCTGCGTCTTCGACCAGTTCGGCGTTGGCGAACTCGCCGCGCAGATCCTCGACGAGCATTGCGGCATCGTCGCCGAAACCGATTTTGCAGATGCCTTTGTCGGTTGCCGCGATCAGCACGAAGCCGAGCGAGGTCGAAGCGCTGGCGTAGCGCACGGTAAGCCCGGCGCCTTTACGGCGAAACGCGGATGGCGCCATGCCCAATTCGGCTGAAGCGCTGTCGTACATCCGCGATGGCGAGCCGAAGCCGGCGTCGAGCGTAGCGCGCGTCACGTCCGACCCGCTCTGCAGCGCATCGCGCAACGCGGCGCCGCGTTGCGCGGCCTGATACTGACGCGGCGAGACGCCGACCACGCGCTTGAACAGACGCTGCAAATGGAACGGGCTGACGTGCACCGCGTCGCTTAGCTGCGCGAGCGTGAGGCGTTGCTGCGGATCGGCATCCAGCGCGGCGCAGGCGCGATTGACGATCTCCAGCTCGCGCGGCAGGCCGCCGGGCTGGCAACGCTTGCAATCGCGATAGCCCGCGGCGCGCGCGGCGTTTGCGTCGGCAAAGAACGCGACGTTTTCGCGGCGCGGCTGGCGCGACGCGCACGACGGGCGGCAGAACACGCCCGTCGTTTTGACGGCGTAGAAGAACGCGCCATCGGCCTGCGGCTCGCGGCGGGTGACGGCTTCCCAACGTTCGGCGTCTGTGGCCCAGCGCGGCGTGCTGACGGCGGCTTCGTTGCTGGTCTCGGTAAGATCGGTGCGGTTCATGATGGTCCCGGAAAGGCGGTGTCGATGCTCACCAATGTAGGCCGCATGCCGACACACTACGCCCCGGTTCTTGCTCTGTCATTGCGCTTCCTCGTAGGGCCGGAAGCCCCGCCGGTCGCCCGTTTCGCCTCAAACTGCGACAATTTGGCCCGATATCGGGTTTTCCCTTAAAAAGTTATTGCGTCGCATCAACCCCATGTGTATATTAGTACCTGTCTCCTCCATGTCTCCTCCTGATATGGATTCAGCCCGCTCCACATAGAGCGGGCTTTTTTTCGTCTGAACATTTTTGATCTGCCCCTCGTGGCGGGTTCATCGCCCGCTCTCGCGGCGCCGTCCTTTCTCCTACACTGGTGGCTGTTCATCCGTTCTGCGAGCAAGCCTTGGGGGCGTTCGATATGAAAATCCACATTCGCGAGATCGATCACATCGTCATTCGGGCGTCGAACGTTCCGCAGATGACGCGCTTTTACTGCGAGGTGCTCGGTTGCAGCGTCGAGAAGGAGCAGCCCGATCTGGGTCTGACGCAGTTGCGCGCGGGGCGCTCGCTGATCGACCTGCTAAAGGTCGGCGCCAAGCTCGATCACCCCGAAAACGGCGTGCCGGGCGCGGGGCGGAATATGGACCACGTGTGTTTGCGGGTTGAGCCGTTCGACGCCGAGGCGCTCAAGGCGCATCTGGCCGAACACGGCGCGCGGCCCGGCGAGGCGGCTTTGCGCTATGGCGCGGATGGGTTTGGGCAATCCCTGTATCTGTTCGACCCGGAAGGCAATATGGTCGAGCTCAAAGGGCCGCCCGAAGCGTCGCGTGTGACGTCGCTGTAACGGGCGCTGCCAAGGCCTTTACCAGGCTACCAGGCTACCAGGCGTCGGCGGGCGCCTTCAACACCGTCCACTCGATCTTCACCGCATCGGCTTCAGCGCTACCGAGCCATGCTTCGCCGTCCTGCACGGTGCATTGCAGACGCATGGTCCGTTCGGCCAGCGAGCCGAGCGCGGCGGCGACGTCTTCGCCGAGCGTCCATACCGTCACATTGCGCATGCGTTCGACCTTGCTGCGCACGCCTTGCCACCAGATGTCCGACGTGCGGCCGCCATAGGCGATCACGATCACCTCGTTCGAGCGGCCGCTGGCCTTGGCAATGCGCCGTTCGTCCGGCTGGCCGACTTCGATCCAGGTTTCGATCGCGCCGGTGAGGTCCTTCTGCCACAGGTCCGGTTCGTCGACATCCGACAAACCTTTGCAGAATTCGAGGCGTTCCTGCGCGAACAACGCGAACGCGGCGACGCGGACCATCATCCGTTCGTCGGTTTCCGAGGGATGGCGGGCGATCGTCAGGGAATGGTCGGCGTAATAGTGCCGGTCCATGTTGGCGATCTGGAGTTCCGCCTTGTAAATCGTCGATTTGAGAGCCATGCCGTTACTAAACCAGGCGCTCGCTCCACCGGAGCGAACAGAAAAAGAATCGTCGACGGCGCGTTGCCGTGTTCCGTGTTTGTTGTACATCGCGTGTTCCTCCCGAGCCGAAAAAGCCGGCTGCTGTTGCGACTATCGCAACGGGAGAAGCATTTATCGCGCCACTGTCGGCTCGAAAGCGGTGCCATACACCCCGGCAGCGGCTTCCCGTAAGGCTTCCAGCACGACGGAGGCCGCTGGCGAAAGCAGATGCGACTGGCGCGTGATGATACCGAATGTATCCATTCTGCACGGTAAATCGATCGGTACCTGCTTGAGAACACCGTACTGTTGGTACTGACGCGCCACTTCGTCAGGTAAAACCGCCAACATGTCGCTTTGAAGTAATAAGCTCGAAATCGCCAAAAAATTGTTAGTATTGACGACGTTTTGGGGCGGATTCAGTCCGATCTGCGAAAACATCAGATCAAAGCGATGGCGCAAAACGCTGCCCGGCGGGTGCAAAACCCAGCTCGCGTTGACGATTCCGCGCAGTGTCAAACTTGTTTCATTTTCGAGAGCATGGCCGGGACGCGCCACCACGCACAGCGGCTCGTCGGCGAGCGGTTCGTAGCGGACTTCCGTCTTGAACTGGTTCTGCCGCTCCAGTACCCGGCCGACCATGATGTCCAGCTCGCCTTCGGCGAGCTTCGGCAGCATCACGTCCGACGTTTCCACCTCCACCCAGATTTGCAACTGCGGATAGCGTCCCTTCACGCTGGCGATGGCGCGCGGCACCATCGTTGCGGCGGCCGCGGCGATCACGCCGATCCGCACCTGGCCGGCCAGACCGGCGCGCAGTGCCGAGATTTCATCGTGCGCGTGGCTGAGATTCGAGAGCACCATGCGCGCGTGACGGATCATCACTTCGCCATACAGGGTGGCGTGCATGCCGTGCGGCGTGCGGTCGAACAGACTCACCTCCAGCATGTCCTCCAGCTCTTTCAGGAGCCGCGACGCGGCGGGCTGGGTCATGCCGAGCACGTCGGCGGCACGCCGGACGTTGCCCTCCTCTTCCATCGCTGCGAGCAGCAGCAACTGCCGCGTCTTGAGCCGCGCCCGCACGAACCAGTTCGAGTAGCTACGCGTCATGGCCTGTCTCCCTATGCAGCTCGATGCCGTCTGTCGGACGATTTGCCGTCGTTGAGTCTCCATCATGCCATATCGAAATTGATATCGGGATGGCCGAAAAAGGGATTGGAAAGTTATTGGGGTGGCTCATACCATTCGTGGACTTTCTGAGCTTCCCCATGTGGCGCCCTCCCGTCGATGAATCGCGATCCGCTCGTCCCGCTCGTTGCCAGTCCGTTCCGCCATTACATCAATGGCGGATGGGAGACGGGCGCGACCACCGGCGTGTCGCTCAATCCGTCGGATCTGGATGAACCGGTCGGCGACTACGTCCGGGCCGATGCAAGGCAAACCGATACGGCCATCGAAGCGGCCAGCGCGGCGTTCCGCGAATGGTCCCTGGGTTCGGCGCAGCGCCGCGCGGATGCGCTCGATGCGATCGGCAGCGAGATGCTGGCACGGCGTGACGAACTCGGCCGGCTGCTCGCGCGCGAGGTCGGCAAGCCGATGCCGGAGGCCTTGACCGAAGCCACGCGCGCCGGCCAGATTTTCAAGTTCTTCGCCGCCGAGGCACTCCGCGCGTTTGCCGAACCCGTGGCGGCGGCGCGCGCCGGCGTCGAGATCGATGTGACGCGTGAACCGCTCGGCGTTATCGGCATCATCGCGCCGTGGAGCGCGCCGCTGGCGATTGCCGCCGCCAAGATCGGCGCTGCCCTCGCCCACGGCAATTGCGTGGTCTTCAAACCGGCCGAATCGGCAGCGGGTTGCGCGGCGGCGCTGGCATCGATCGTCAGCCGCGCAGGTTTGCCGGCCGGCGTATTCAATCTTGTGATGGGAAGTGGCCGGCAGGTCGGCGCGCGGATCGCCGCGCATCCGTTGGTGGCGGCGATCAGTTTCACTGGGTCGGCAGAAACCGGCACACGTGTCCTGCAGGTTGCGGCTGCAAGGCAAGCACGCGTGCAACTGGAAATGGGCGGCAAGAATCCCTTCGTGGTGTTGGCTGATGCCGACCTCGACAGCGCCGTCGATGCAGCCCTCAGCGGCGCGTATGGTTCCACCGGCCAATGTAGTACGGCTGCATCGAGGTTGATCGTCGAACGTGCGGTGTTCGAGCCGTTCGTCGACGCATTGCGGGCGAAGCTCGCCAGGCTGAGCGTCGATCACGCACTGAAGCACGGCACGGATATGGGCCCGGTCGCCAACGCCGCGCAGTTGGAGCGCAATCTCGACTACGTGCGCGTTGGCCAGGAGGAAGGCGCGCAACTGCTGCACGGCGGGCGTCAGTTGGAGCGCGCGACACGCGGCTACTTTTTCGAACCGGCTTTGTTTATCGGCGAACCCGAACACCGCATCGCACGAGAAGAGACCTTCGGTTCGCTCGCTGTCATGCTGAAAGCGGACGACTACGACCACGCGCTGCATCTCGCGAACGACACCGCTTACGGTCTATGCGCCGGCATCTGCACGCGCTCCTTGAGCCGCGCGCGGCATTTCCGCCGCCACGCGCAATGCGGCCTCGTCACGATCAATCTGCCGACGACCACCATCGAGCATCACGCGGCTGGTGGCGGTCGCAAGGCATCGGCCTACGGCGCAACCGATGCAGCGTTCTGGACGGCCGTGAAAACGGCCTACGTTGCGGGTTGATGGCCATGAGACTCGCTTACCACGCCACATCTCCCACGGCTCATTCCGCTGCCCGTAGCAGCGCCGTAGCCGCCGTGTATCTCGCAGTTCACTCGGCCGCGAATCTCATCGCTCAGCATGCCGCGTGTTGCACGGCGCACGCTGCCGCGATTCGAACGGCTTACCCCATCGCCCATCCACGCCCCGGCTGACGCCGCCGTGCATTCCCTGCTGCAAATAAACGAAACCAATGCAGCTTTTCAACCTCAGGAGACAAGTATGACCAGCAAGCTTCGCCGTTTGACGCTATCCGCGATCGCCGCCGCGGCTCTCGCCGCGCCCTTTGCCGCACAATTCTCCGCACGCGCCGATCAGCCGCTGAAAGTCGGCTTCCTCGTGAAGATGCCGGAACAGGCGTGGTTCATCAACGAACAGAAAGCCGCCACCGCGCTCGGCCAGAAGGACGGCTTCGCGGTGGTCAACATCGGCACGCCGGATGGCGAGAAAGTGCTGGCCGCGATTGATAACCTCGGCGCGCAAGGCGCCAAAGGTTTCGTGATCTGCGCGCCCGACGTGCGGCTCGGACCGGCGATCCAGGCGCGTGCGAAGCGTTACAACATGAAGTTCGTCACCGTTGACGATCAACTGGTCGACTCCACCGGCAAGCCGCTGCCGAACGTGCCGCATCTGGGCATGTCCGCGTTCAAGATCGGCAATCAGGTCGGCACGGCGATCTCCGAAGAGATGAAGCGCCGCGGCTGGAAGCCGGAAGAAGTCGGCGCGCTGCGCATCACGAACTACGAACTGCCGACCGCCAAACTGCGCACCGACGGCGCAACGGAATCGCTGTTGGCCGGCGGCTTCAAGAAGGAAAACATCTTCGACGCGCCGCAAAAGACGACCGATGACGAAGGCGGTTTCAACGCATCGTCGCCGGTGCTTGCGCAGCATCCGAACATCAAGAAGTGGGTGATCTTCGCGTTGAACGAGGAAAGCGTGCTGGGTGGCGTTCGCGCGACCGAACAACTGCACATTCCGGCGGCGGACGTGATCGGCGTCGGCATCAACGGTGCGGGCGAAGCGTTTGCCGAGTTCCAGAAGAAGGAACCGACGGGCTTCTACGGCACGATCGCAGTGAGCTCGACGATGCACGGCAAGGAGAGCACGGAGAACCTCGTCGAGTGGATCAAGGACGGCAAGCAGCCGCCCGCCGACACGCAAACCACCGGCAAGCTGATGGTGCGCGGCAACTGGCAGGACGTGCGTAAAGAGCTCGGAATTTAAGCGGTATTCGAGTCTGCACACTGCGGGCCTTTTCACGTTCACGCTGACGTCAACGCGAGATCGGCCCGCATAGCTTGTCCACCCGCTAGAGGCTTTCGATGACGGTTTCTCACACTGGCGAAACGGGCCAAGCGGCGCGGCCCGCGCAAGCGCCCTCGCCTACGCTTACGTCGACTGATCCGTATCTGCAACTCGACGGCATCACCGTGCGCTTTCCCGGCGTGCTCGCGCTCGACCAGGTGTCGCTCGACGTGCGGCGCGGCGAGGTACATGGGTTGATGGGTGAAAACGGCGCCGGCAAATCGACGCTGCTCAAAGTGCTGTCCGGCGTGAACCAGCCGGCAGCGGGCACCTTGTTGCTCGATGGTGTTGAGCAACAGTTCACCACGACCAAGGCGGCCATCGCGGCGGGCGTCGCAATCATCTATCAGGAACTGCATCTGGTGCCTGAATTGACCGTTGCAGAAAACCTGATGCTCGGAGCCCTGCCCAACCGCTTCGGCGTGCTCGATGAAAAGGCGCTGATTGCACGCGCGGTGCGCGAGCTGGAAAGACTAGGCGAAAAAATCGACCCGTCGCAACAGGTGAAGAATCTGTCGATCGGTCAGCGCCAGATGATCGAAATCGGCAAGGCGCTGATGCGCGATGCGCGCGTGATTGCGTTCGACGAACCGACGAGTTCGTTGTCGTCGCGCGAAACCGCGCAGCTGTTCCGGATCATCCGAGCGTTGAAGGCCGAGGGCCGCGCGATCATCTACGTCACGCATCGGATGGACGAAGTCTACGAACTGTGCGACCGCGTGACGGTGTTTCGCGACGGTCGCCGCATCGATACGTTCGAAGCCGGCGACGGACTCGATCGCGATCGCCTGATCAGTTGCATGGTGGGCCGTTCGATCGCCGACGTGTACGGCTACCGCACACGCGAACTGGGTGGCCTGCAACTCGAAGTCAGGGACCTGATGGGACGCGGCTTGCGCGAACCGGCCTCGTTCACCGCACGTAAAGGTGAAATTGTCGGCTTCTTCGGTCTGGTGGGTGCAGGCCGTTCGGAGCTGATGAAACTGATTTACGGCGCCGTCAAGCCGAGCGCCGGTGAGATCGTGCTCAAGGGAAAACGTGTGCGTTTCGCCACGCCGCGCGATGCCGTGCGTGCGGGCGTTGCACTGTGCCCGGAAGATCGCAAGCAGGAAGGCATCGTCTCGATTGCTTCTGTGTCGGACAACCTCAACATCAGTTGCCGCCGTCACTTCAGCCGCTTCAACGTGCTTAACGGCCGCAAGGAAGCACAGACCGCCAAAGAGTTCATCAGCAAGCTCTCAATCAAAACGCGTAACGGCGAAACACCGATCGGCACCCTCTCCGGCGGCAATCAGCAGAAGGTGATTCTGTCGCGCTGGCTCGCTGAAGACATCGACGTGTTCCTCATGGACGAACCCACGCGCGGCATTGACGTCGGCGCGCGCAGTGAGATTTACGGCTTGCTGTATGGGCTCGCTGAAGCGGGCCGCACGGTCATTGTCGTGTCGAGCGATCTGGCTGAGGTGATCGGCGTGGCGGATCGCGTGATCGTGATGAAGGAAGGCTGCATCGTCGGCAATCTGCCGAAAGCGCAGGCCACGCCGGATGCGCTGATCAAGCTTGCACTGCCACGCTGAGGACGCCACGCTCACCAGACCACTGAATGCAACCGACGGCAACTGCGTCGCGCCATCGAAAACGGAATAGACATCATGCAGACACCCTCAACCGACTCCTCCACGC
The DNA here is from genome assembly GCF_030464835.1 of Paraburkholderia sp. WS6. Classification (NCBI taxonomy): domain Bacteria; kingdom Pseudomonadati; phylum Pseudomonadota; class Betaproteobacteria; order Burkholderiales; family Burkholderiaceae; genus Paraburkholderia; species Paraburkholderia sp. WS6. Next base: position 49,689 of record NZ_JALQCK010000043.1, on the reverse strand, counting down.
CAGCCATCGCTTCCTCGGGCCTGAGCGCGCGCGCCGCGCGCACCTGGGACCTCATCAACAAGTCCGGCATCGTGATGGTGTTCATCATCCTGTTCGCGGCTTTGTCGTTCACCGTGCCGGATTTCTTAAGCTCGCGAAACATCCAGGGCTTGCTGCTCTCCGTCACGCTAATTGGTTCGATATCCGTAACGATGATGTTCGTGCTCGCGCTGGGCGAAGTGGATTTGTCGGTGGCGTCGATCGTTGCGTTCGCGGGCGTGGTGGCGTCCACCCTGATTACCGCGACGCATAGCGTGACGCTCGGCATCGCTGCCGGCGTGCTCGCGGGTGGCGCGGTCGGACTGGTCAACGGCGTGCTGGTTGCGCGCTACAAGATCAACTCGCTGATCGTCACGCTCGCGATGATGGAGGTCGTGCGCGGCCTCGCCTTCATCACATCGAACGGCGACGCGGTGATGATTTCCGAAGAGCGTTTCTTCGACCTTGGTGGCGGCGCGTTCCTCGGTATTTCTTATCCGATCTGGAGCAACATCGTCGGCTTCGTGCTGTTCGGTTTTCTGCTGAAGAAAACCGTATTCGGCAAAAACGTGCTGGCCGTGGGCGGCAATAGCGAGGCCGCTTTGCTCGCGGGCTTGCCGGTCACCCGAATCAAGATCACAGTGTTCGTATTGCAAGGCCTCGTAACAGGCTTTGCAGGCGTGATGCTGGCGTCACGCATGAGCCTCGGCGACCCAAAAACGTCGGTGGGTCTCGAGCTCGGCGTGATCTCCGCGTGCGTGCTCGGCGGCGTTTCGCTGACGGGTGGCGTCGCAACGATTTCCGGTGTGCTGGTCGGCGTGCTGATCATGGGTTCCGTGCAGGACGCAATGAGCCTGATGAATGTGCCGACCTTCTACCAATACCTGATTCGCGGCGGGATTCTGCTGCTCGCGGTGTTGTTCGATCAGTACCGCCGCAGCAAGCGCGTGCACTGACGCTGACATACGCCCCGGGCCAGGCGCCCCGCACTACATGCTTGCCAACAGGAGATTTCATGGCTGATTCCAACCAGACTAAAAAGCCGCTGCGCAGCCAGGCGTGGTTTGGCCTCAAAGATCGCGACGGCTTTCTGCATCGATCGTGGATGAAAAACCAGGGCATTCCGCACGACGAATTCGACGGACGTCCGGTGATCGGCATCTGCAATACGTGGTCTGAGCTCACGCCGTGCAATGCGCATTTTCGCGAGCTCGCCGAGTACGTGAAAAAAGGCGTGCACGAAGCGGGCGGTTTGCCGCTCGAGTTTCCGGTGATGTCGCTCGGCGAGACCAATCTGCGGCCTACCGCGATGCTGTTTCGCAATCTGGCTTCGATGGATGTCGAGGAGTCGATTCGCGGCAATCCGATGGACGGCGTGATTCTGCTGGTCGGCTGCGATAAGACCACGCCGGCGCTGCTGATGGGCGCGGCGTCGTGCAATCTGCCGGCACTGGCCGTGTCGGGCGGACCGATGCTCAACGGACGATTTCGCGGCAAGAACATCGGCTCGGGTACGGGCGTCTGGCAGATGTCCGAGGAAGTGCGCGCCGGCACGATGACACAGGAAGAATTCACCGAAGCCGAGTCGTGCATGAACCGCTCGCGCGGCCACTGCATGACGATGGGCACGGCGTCGACGATGGCTTCGATGGTCGAATCGCTCGGCATGGGCTTGCCGCACAACGCGGCGATTCCCGCAGTCGATGCACGCCGGCAAGTGCTCGCGCATCTGGCCGGCCGGCGCATCGTCGACATGGTTCGCGAGGATCTGACGATGGACAAGATCCTCACGCGCCAGGCGTTCGAAAACGCGATTCGCACCAATGCGGCGATCGGCGGGTCGACCAATGCGGTCGTGCATCTGATAGCGCTCGCCAAACGCATTGGCGTGGAGCTTTCGCTGGAGGACTGGGAGCTCGGCTCGAACGTGCCGTGTCTCGTGAATCTGCAACCGTCAGGCGAGTACCTGATGGAAGACTTTTACTACGCGGGTGGCTTGCCCGCCGTGCTCAAGCAACTCGGCGAGCAAGGTCTGCTGCATCGCGAAGCGCTGACGGTGAACGGCAAGACGATCTGGGACAACGTGCGCAACGCGCCGAATCACGACGAGAAGGTCATTACGACGTTCGCCGAGCCGTTCAAGCCGAAGGCCGGCATCGCGGTGCTCAAGGGCAACCTGGCGCCAAACGGCGCGGTGATCAAGCCGTCGGCGGCGACACCTCATCTGCTGAAGCATCGCGGCCGCGCAGTGGTATTCGAGAACATCGAGGAGCTGCACGCGAAGATCGACGACGAATCGCTCGATATCGACGAGCACTGCGTCATGGTGCTCAAGGGCGCGGGGCCGAAGGGATACCCGGGCTTCGCCGAAGTCGGCAACATGCCGCTGCCAAAGAAGGTGCTGCAGAAGGGCATCACGGACATGGTGCGCATTTCGGACGGCCGCATGAGCGGCACGGCATACGGCTCGGTGGTCCTGCATGTATCGCCGGAAGCGGCCGCGGGCGGGCCGCTCGCGTTCGTGCAAACCGGCGACATGATCGAACTCGACGTCGACGCCCGCCGCCTGCATCTGGATGTCACCGACGAAGAACTCGCGCGTCGCCGCGCTGCCTGGCAGCCGCCTGCGCCGCCCACGCGCGGCTACTACAAGCTCTACGTCGAGCACGTGCTGCAAGCGGACCAGGGGGCGGATCTGGATTTCCTGGTCGGATCGAGCGGCGCGCCCGTGCCGCGCGACTCGCATTGATGGTCTTTTGAACGGTTAGCCGTTTCTCCCTGCGCTTTGCGAGAAGGCGTATTGCCGATGCGGATCGAAAGCCCGCATCGGCTTTTTTATCGGCGTCACATCATAGAAAACGCGCATGGAAAGCGCACGCAGAAATAAAAAGCGGCCGGGCACTCAATGCCCAGCCGATTTTTAACTCGCAGGTTCGCAGCCCCTCAGATTTTTAATATCAGAGGGTTTGTAGCGTAAATTAAAACCCGTCAAACCGGGCGTTTACCCGGGGTGTTGGCGTTTAGCTTATTGTTTGATGAATCGATCGTTTGCCCAGAGGCCTTGTGTATCGCTATTCCCAGCGTTCACGAATTCGACGTCATGGCCAACCACGCGCACAACGCGGAAACTCGAGTTTTCCGGCGTCGAAACGCACTGATATCCCGAGAAGAATTCCTGCATCTTTTGCTGTTCCCCGGCTTGCGCGTGTTGGTCGGCGGCGTCGAGTTTATCCTTCGACAGACAGCCATACGCGTTGGCCTTGAACTGGATTGTTTGCTGCGGCTTGACCATGGCGTCTTGAGCCTGAACAGAAGCGGCAGCCAATCCCGCAATGGCGAAAACAAGGGCGATTCGCGTTTTCATATTTTCCTCCGGTGCGGGTTGAATTACTCAGGTTAGCTATGTATTTAACTTTAACGTCGAACCCGCACCTTGCACTTTAGGAGAACGCGCAAGAACGACAAGCACATCTTGTGTGCGGTCGCAACAGCGGCGAATTGTCGCACCACCTGTCGCACCTGCTTAAGCCTTGAGCAGCCGCTTAAACAGGACGGATTGAAACGGATAACTAAAAGACGGGCAGGGTGCGCCGCTTTAACCAGTAAAGCTTTGCGGCGCGTATTGGCGTAAACGTGAGGCACCAATTAAGTGATTTACTACAATTAATACAGGCATTTGGTGCGTTGCACACAAAGTCATTCACCCGACTAATCAAAAATCACGAAATAACGGTGTGTATACAGAAGATAAACGGTGCCAGGTGTCCCAGGCGACGCAGCATGGCGTGGCTGGTTGACGCAGGTTGAACTCACTCAGCCGTGCCGATCGGTCTTGAAGAACTCGGACTGGAACATGCACATGCGCAACGCATTGTGATAGCGGCCGTTGCCGAAAAACTCCTCGATCAACTCGGCCTCATGCCGGAAACCGCACTTCTCATAGATGTGGATGGCAGCGGTATTCGACTTATCGACGATCAGGTAGACCTTGCGCAGGTTCAGCACCGAAAACGCGTAGTCGATCGCGAGCTGCGTGGCGATGGTGGCGTAGCCGCGGCCTTGCGCATCCGGTGCGATGATGATCTGAAACTCGCCGCGCCGGTGGATATAGTCCAGCTCGATCAGCTCGACGACGCCAACTGTCTGGCCGTCGTTGTCGATCGCCACGAAGCGGCGCTCGCGCAGGTCGTGCACGTGCTGGTCGTAGAGCTGGGTCAGTTCGGAGAACGTTTCATAAGGCTCTTCGAACCAGTAACGCATGATCTTTGCGTTGTTGTTCACTTCGTGGACGAAGCGCAGGTCGGTGCGCTCGAGCGGGCGCAGGGTCAGTTCGCTGCTGCGTTCGATAGTCATTGGATTCCCCTTGAGAATTATTGATTTGATTCCGCAGCCTCAGCATGAGAACTCAAGCTTGCGTTTCCTGTTAGTCCGGGCGCAGCGCGGGGAGTTCTTACAACGCCTCTCGTCCGCGTAGCGCGGTCTTGCGAAGCGCGAGACGCTGCGCGGGTTCGGCAAGGGAGGGGCGTCGCGTTGTCGCAGGCCGCTTATCGCAAATTTGTGAGGGGCTCGGCACCGTGTGGGCACATGCGGTGCTCTACAATGAAATCATGCTCTTGCGATGGAGGCTACCGTGATCGAGCAATTGATATTAGGCGCCTTTCTGGTCATCCCGCTGCTCATCGTCGCGTTTCTTTTCTCCGACGAATTGTGGCAGGAGCATCGGCATTTGCACGACCTGCATCTTGAGCCCACGAAGCCGCGCCGTATCGACTGGCGGCATCCGTTGCGCCGCTCGCGGCATCGGGTTTGACCCTTTCAGTGGAATGCATGGAACATCGCGCCGCAAGCGTCGCTGCGAGGCGAGGACGGTTCGCGAATGAGACCCGCAAATAAAAAAGCCTGCCGTTTCGGGCAGGCTGAAAAGAGATCCACACTCAATGCCTTGTGGGTACAAGGCAGACGCCAGTCTAGTCACATTGCGCGATCGGCTGGTTTCACCGGCCATTACACATATTACGGGGCGTGACCAGTTGCGTCGTCTTCGGCGTTCGCACCGTCAGCGGGGGCGCGCCAATGATTGCGAATGCGCGTGGCGAGCGCTTCGAGCGTGGCCGCATCGGCGACTTCGCGTGCATGCATGCGCAGCGGCTGTCCTTCCCAACGCGGAATCACGTGAAAATGCACATGCGGCACCGTTTGTCCCGCCGCGGCGCCATTGAACTGTCCGATGAACACGCCGTCCGGGCGCAAGGCCGCGCGCACGGCGATGGCGAGTTTCTGCGTCATGCGCATGCAGGCCACTGTCGAGGCATCCGACAACTCGAAAATCTCAACCGCCGCTTCCTTCGGCACGACCAGCATGTGGCCGTCGGCTTGCGGCATCAGGTCCATGAAGGCCAGCGCGGCATCGCTTTCCGCCACTTTGATGCAGGGTAGTTCGCCGCGCAGAATCTTCGCGAAGGGATTGCTGTCGTCGTAGTTCATCACGCGTCCTCTAGTTGCCGTACGGTTCAAGGTGGAGATGCTGTCGGCGATATTGTCCACCACCTCTGTTACAGCCCGCTGTTACATCGCGCGCGCTGCGCGTTTGATCGCTTGCGGAGGCTGGCCGAACGCGCGCAGAAAGGCGCGCCGCATCCGTTCGGTATCGATAAAGCCGGTTTCGACCGCGACAGCTTCCATAGAGTGACGGCCTGCTTCGAGCATGGCGCGGGCGGCTTCCACACGCAACGCCTCGATGGCCTTAGCCGGCGATTGGCGCGTTTCGTCGCGAAAGGCGCGGCTGAACTGGCGCGGACTCAGATGCGCGACGTCGGCGAGCTGTTCGACCGTCAACGGCTCGCGCAGATGGTTCTTCGCGTACGACAGCGCGTCCTGAATGCGGTCGGACTTCGGTTCCAGGTCGAGCATGGCCGAGAACTGCGACTGGCCGCCGGTGCGCCGGTGATAGACCACGAGTTTCTTGGCGATGGCGCGCGAGACCGCGATGCCGAGATCGCTTTCGATCAGCGCCAGACACAAGTCGATGCACGCCGTCATACCGGCCGAGGTCCACACCGAGCCGTCGGCGACAAAGATGCGGTCTTCGTCGATACGCGTATCGGGAAAGCGCTGCTGCAAGTTGCGGGCGTGGTACCAGTGGGTCGTGGCATGCCGGCCGTCGAGGATGCCCGCTTCGGCCAGCACGAAGGCACCGGTGCAGATACTGGTGGTGCGGCGCGAGGCGGCGAGGGCGTCGTTCAAAAACCCCAGCAATCCCGCCGACGACGGCTCGATCTGCATCGCGCCCGTGACGACCACCGTGTCATACGGCGGGTCGCCAAACGCCTTTGTCGCAATCTCGACGCCCGACGAGCTGCGCACCATCCCGCCCTGTTCGGAGATGACTTCCACTTGGTATTCCGGCTGCCCGGCCTCGAGGTTCGCCAGTTCGAACACGGAGATCGCCACCATATCGAGGATCTGGAAGCCGGGGAAGACCACCACGCCGATGCGTTTCATTGCGATGTCCTAAAACGAGGTAAATATGACATTTGAGACAAGAGGCTACGCGCTTAGACTTCACTCGTCAACACCGCGATGCCCACAAAAAAGGCGCAGCGGGGGAGGTTCCAGTTTTCCCCATTCATCGATCAGGGCTCAGGCGTGACGCGCTAAGCCCGCAAGGAGATTCACCATGGCAACGCAAGCAAACAAGGGCACGGCATTGATTACGGGCGCATCGTCGGGCATCGGTGCGGTTTATGCGGACCGCCTCGCGCGGCGCGGTTACGACCTGATTCTGGTGGCGCGCGACGTCAAACGTCTGACGGGCGTAGCCGAGCGTCTGACCGCGGAAACCGGCCGCCATATCGAGACCATCGCTGCCGATCTGACCATCAAGGGCGACCAGCGGCGTATCGAGGAGCGTTTGCGCGCCGACCGCGGCATCACCATGCTGGTCAACAACGCGGGCGTCGGCGCGACGGCTTCGCTGATCGACTCGAATATCGACGACCTCGACGGCATGATCGAGCTGAACGTGACAGCGCTGACGCGGCTGACGGCTGCAGCCGTGCCGGGTTTCGTGGAGCGGGGCAATGGCGTCCTGATCAATATTTCGTCCGTCGTCGCACTCTCGCCGGAGTTGCTGAACGGCACCTACAGCGGCACCAAGGCCTATGTGCTGAACCTGACGCAGTCGCTGCATCATGAAGTGGGCGACAAGGGCGTGCAGTTGCAGGCCGTGCTGCCGGGCGCCACCAGTACCGCGTTCTGGGACCGCGCCGGTCTCGCGGTTGAACATCTGCCGTCGCAGATCGTGATGACCGCCGAGGACATGGTGGACGCCGCGCTCGTGGGCCTCGACCAGCATGAACTCGTGACGATTCCGTCCTTGCCGGATGCGGCCGATTGGGAGCGCTTCAACACCGCACGCCAGCATCTCGGGCCGAACCTGTCGCACAGCGTGCCGGCTGCGCGTTATACGCGCGGGTAATCGCTGGCTTGGTGTGCACCTCGCGAGCGCCTAGCGCCAGTCGGTTGAAACGTCGTCGGGATCGACCAGTGTCAGTCCCGACGACGGCAGCGGCAAGGCCGTCTTGTAGCGCACCTGCTTGAGCGCAAAGCTCGAACGAATGTTGGAGATGCCCGGGATCTTCGTCAGATGGTCGACGATGAACCGCTCCAGCGTCTGCATATCCGGCATCACCACGCGCAGCAGATAGTCGGCGTCGCCCGTCATCAGATAGCACTCCATCACCTCGGGGCGCTCCGAAATCGCCTGCTCGAAGCGAGTCAGCGCGTCTTCCACCTGCTTTTCCAGACTCACCTGAATGAACACGTTGATGCGCAGCCCGAGCGGCTCCGGATTCAGCAGCGTGACCTGCTGCTTGAACAGGCCGAGCTTTTCGAGCGCGCGCACGCGGTTGAAGCAGGGCGTGGGCGACAGATTCACCGAGCGGGCCAGATCCGCATTGGTGATGCGCGCGTTCTGCTGCAACTGGCTCAGGATGCCGATGTCGATGCGGTCGAGTCGTCTGGGTGGCGTGGTCATAGAGTAAATATTCTGTCGTGTGGGCCAAATCCGGAATAAATAGCCTATCTCAGTGCAGGATCACAAGCAAATGAGACGCTCATTTTGTGAGCACGTGGTTACCATTGACTCACTCGATCTTGAACCGAACGCGTCGATGCGGGAGTGGTGCCATGACGGATTTGTCCAGCGGTAGCAAGCAGTTGCGGTCTTTGGATCTCCAGCGCGCGGAGCGTGCGGAGGCGGAAGATGCTGACCCGCAGGAAACCGCCGAATGGCTGGAAGCGCTCGATGCCGTGGTCGCTCATGTCGGCCGTGATCGCGCGCAGTTTCTGTTCGACAAGCTCGCGGGCCATGCGCTGTTGCTGGGTGTGGAATCGGCGCGGACCAACGTCACGCCGTACCAGAACACGATCCCGTTCGATCAGCAGCCGCGCTATCCGGGCAATCTCGAACTCGAAGAACGTCTGGCAGGTGCGCTGCGCTGGAATGCGCTGGCGATGGTGGTGCGCGCAAACCAGGCGTACGGCGAACTCGGCGGCCATATCGCGAGCTATGCGTCGGCGGCGGATCTGTTCGAGGTCGGCTTCAACCATTTCTTTCGCGCCGCGGCGCCGGGCGGAGAGGAGGGCACGGGCGACCTCGTCTACTTCCAGCCGCATTCGTCGCCGGGTGTGTATGCGCGGGCTTACCTCGAAGGCTTTCTCTCTGAGGAACACCTGCAGCATTACCGTCGCGAGATTGGCGGGCCTGGGCTGTGTTCGTATCCGCATCCGTGGCTGATGCCGGACTTCTGGCAGTTCCCGACCGGCTCGATGGGCATTGGTCCGATCAACGCGATTTACCAGGCGCGCTTCATGCGCTATCTCGCCAATCGCGGCCTCGTGCAAACGGAAGGTCGCAAGGTGTGGGGCTTCTTCGGCGATGGCGAGATGGACGAGCCGGAATCGACCGGCGCGCTGTCGATTGCGGCGCGCGAAGGGCTCGACAACCTCGTGTTCGTCATCAACTGCAATCTGCAGCGGTTGGACGGCCCGGTGCGCAGTAACGGCCGCATCATCGACGAGCTTGAGGCGCACTTCATCGGCGCAGGCTGGAATGTGATCAAGGTGGTGTGGGGCTCGGACTGGGACGCGCTGTTTTCACGCGACCGCACCGGCGCGTTGCTGCGCGCGTTCGCACACACCGTCGACGGCCAGTTCCAGACCTTCTCGGCCAACGACGGCGCGTACAACCGCGAGCGTTTCTTCGGCCAGAACCCGGAGCTTGCCGCGCTCGCCGCGCAGCTGAGCGACGACGACATCGACCGTCTGCGCCGCGGCGGCCACGACGTGCGCAAGCTGCACGCGGCGTATGCGAAAGCGCTCGCGCATCGCGGCCAGCCGACGGTGATTCTCGCGAAGACGATGAAGGGCTTCGGCATGGGCACCACGGGCCAGGGCCGCATGACCACGCATCAACAGAAGAAACTCGGCTTCGACGACCTCAAGGCGTTTCGCGATCGCTTCCGCCTGCCGCTCACGGATGAGGACGTCGAACAGGTGAAGTTTTACAAGCCAGCGGACGACAGCCCGGAGATGCAATACCTGCATGCTCGCCGGGCTGCCCTGGGAGGCTATCTGCCCAGAAGGCGGAGAGTGGCGTCGAAGGGGCTGATCGTCCCGCCGATGTCCTCCTGGGGGCAATTCGCACTGGATTCGAACGGCCGCGAGATGTCCACGACGATGGCGCTGGTCCGCATGCTGACCGCGCTGCTCAAGGACAACGAAGTCGGCCCGCGCGTGGTGCCGATCGTCGCGGATGAAGCACGCACCTTTGGTATGGCGAACATGTTCCGCCAGGTCGGCATCTATTCGCCGCTCGGGCAGTTGTACGAGCCGGAAGACCTCGGCTCGATGCTCTACTACCGCGAGGACACCAAAGGGCAGATTCTCGAAGAGGGGATTTCGGAAGCGGGCGCGGTGTCGTCGTGGATCGCGGCGGCGACTTCGTACAGCGTGCACAACCTGCCGATGCTGCCGTTCTACATCTACTACTCGATGTTCGGCTTCCAGCGGATTGGCGATTTGATCTGGGCGGCTGCGGATCAGCGCGCGAGAGGTTTTCTGATCGGCGCGACATCAGGTAAGACGACGCTCGGTGGAGAAGGGTTGCAGCATCAGGACGGCACGAGCCATCTGGCGGCATCGACGATTCCGAACTGCCGCGCGTACGATCCGGCGTTCGCTTACGAGGTTGCCGCGATCGTCGACGAGGGCATGCGTGAGATGGTCGAAGAACAGCGCGACGTGTTCTATTACGTGACCGTGATGAACGAGAACTACGCGCAGCCTTCGGTGCCGGGTGGTGATTTGACGACGCTGCGTGAGGGCGTTCTTAAAGGCATCTATCCGCTTGGCGGGGATGCGCAGGCGGCAACGTCGGCAGTTTCAGCGCAGGTGCAATTGCTCGGCGCGGGCGCGATTCTTGGTGAGGTCATCGCGGCGCGACGGTTGCTCAAGGACGACTGGCAAATTGAAGCCGCGGTGTGGAGCGTGACCAGCTTCACCGAGTTGCAGCGTGACGGCATGACGTCGGAAAGAAACGCACGTCTTGGCGAGCCGACAGAGGCGCCCTACGTTACGAAAGCGCTCGAAGCATCGCACGGCCCGATCATCGCCGCGACCGACTATGTTCGCGCGGTGCCAGAACTGATCCGCGCCTACGTGCCGCGCCGCTATGTCACGCTCGGCACGGACGGTTTTGGTCGAAGCGACACGCGTCAGGCGTTGCGCGAGTTCTTCGAAGTGGACCGCAAGTCGATCGTGATCGCGTCGTTGAAGGCGCTGGTGGACGAAGGCGCAATCGATGCGAGCGTGCTCGCCGAAGCACGCAACAAGTATCGCGGCGATGCGCCCGTGGGCGCTGCTTCGTGGCAGTGCTGATCAGCCGCTCACTGACACCTGATTCTTCCCATCGCGTTTCGCCCGATACAGCCCGACGTCGGCGGCTTCGATCAACGTCGTCACCGGTTCGGTCGCGGACGGCACGATGTTCGCCGCGCCGATGCTGATCGTCACGACGCCCGCCGCCGATCCTGCATGCGGAATCGCGAGTCCTTCGATCGCAAGGCGGATTTTCTCGGCAAGCAAGCGCAAGCCACCCGACGATGTTCCCGGCAACACCACCGCGAACTCTTCGCCGCCAAACCGGGCCGCGAGATCGGGCGAGCGTCCCAGACACGACTCGACGGTGTGCGCGACGCGCTTAAGAACCTCGTCACCGGCAACGTGTCCATAGGTGTCGTTGTAGGCCTTGAAGTTATCCACATCGATCATCAGAAAGCCGAGGGCCGTCTTGTCGCGCGTGCCGCGACGCCATTCGGCGGCCAGGTACTGATCGAGGTAGCGGCGATTCGACAAACCGGTCAATCCGTCCGAATGCGTGAGCCGCTGCAATTCCAGATTGGTCGCGAGCAACTGCTGTTGCGACTGGCGCAGGGCCTGATACGCCTCGTCGCGCTGCAACAGGTTCAGATACGAGCGTGAGTGATAGCGAATCCGCGCAATCAATTCGATGCGATCCGGCAGCTTCACGAGGTAGTCGTTGGCGCCGGCGGCGAAGGCCGCGCTTTTCACGAGCGGCTCTTCCTTGGTCGACAGCACGATGATCGGAATATCGCGCGTCGCCGGTTTCTGCCGGTATTGCCGTACGAGGGTGAGGCCGTCGGTGCCGGGCATCACGAGGTCTTGCAGGATCACCGTCGCGCGGGTTTCCTCAGCGCAGCGCACCGCCTCTTCGGGCGACGCGCAGTAATGGAAGTCGACGCTCGTTTCGTCGGCCAGCGCCTGGCGGACCGCCTCGGCGATGATCGCCTGATCGTCGACCAGCAACACCATGATCGGGCACTCGGCCGCGGGCGGATTGCCGAGGATGCGCGCTAACGCGTCATCGATGGCGCTATTCGGTGCGTCCTCCGCGTATGCCTGCGCGTTCGCGTCGTGTTCTGCGAGTTCCTGCGCGGTGGTGGCCTGATGCGGTTTCGGAGTGTCCATATTGGTCAGCCAGAATGAATGTCAATGAGTCGTAGCGGGCTAATGTGCGGCTAGTGTGCGCTTACCGGGCCTTAACGTGTGCCGACGGCGGCGGCGAGCGCAGCGGCAATACGGGGCAAAGGCAGAATCGCGGCGGCGGCGTCGAGCGCCGCCGCCGCCTTCGGCATGCCGTACACGGCGCAGGTCGCTTCGTCCTGCGCGATCGTGTGATACCCCTTTGTGCGCATCGCCTTGAGTCCGATCGCGCCGTCGCGGCCCATGCCGGTCAGCAACACACCGATCGCCCGCGCCGGCCAGCGCGCCACGACACTATGAAAAAACACGTCGACGGAAGGCCGGTAGGGTGTTTCCGCCGGCACGTTCGTATAACCGAGTACGTTAGGCAGCTTCAGGTGCAAATGATCGTCGGTGGCGGCGAGCAACACGACGCCTGCTTCCGGCCGGTCGCCTTCGCTGGCGATTCGCACCGGCAGCGCCGACTGCTGGTTCAGCCAGTCGGCCATGCCGGCGGCGAACGCCGCGTCGACGTGCTGGACAACGACGATTGCCGCCGGGAAATCCTTCGGCAAACCGGCGAGCAGGGTGGCGAGTGCCGCCGGGCCGCCTGCCGAGGCGCCGATTGCAACCAGCGGCGTGTCGCGGTTCGTCATGCTTCTGGGCGCCGCCGCAGTTGCTGCGCCAGGCGCGTTGCGCTCAGTGACCAGCGCGGCGATGCTGTCGATCTTGGCGATCAGGGTGGCGATGCTCTTGTGCGCGTCAGGGCCGCTCAACGAGGGCGTATCCACCGCATCGAGCGCGCCCGCGCCCATCGCTTCGTAGACCCGCCACGCGTTCGCGCCCACGTCGACGGTCACGATCAGGATCGCGCACGGCGCCTTCGCCATGATGCGGCGCGTGGCTTCGATGCCGTCGACGTTAGGCATCACGAGATCCATCAGCACGATGTCGGGCCGCTGCGCGGTGCAGAAATCGACCGCCTGCTGGCCGTCCTGCGCGACCCACAGCACCTCGTAGTCGTGGCGTGCAGCAAGCGCACGGCGCAGTGCTTCGACGGCGAGGGGCAGGTCATTGACGATTCCGATTTTCATCCGTTTTACCCGTGGGTTTAACCGTAAGCTTCGCCGATCAGATCGCGCACTGCGTCGAGCAGTGCTTCGTCGTGGAAACTGCCTTTCGCCAGATAGTAATCCGCACCCGCGTTCAGGCCGGCGCGGCGGTCCTCTTCACGATCCTTGTACGAGACGATCATCACCGGCAGCGACTGCAGTTGCGGATCGCGCTTGATGAGCGTGACGAGTTCGATGCCGTCCATGCGCGGCATGTCGATGTCGGTAATCACGAGGTCGAAGTGCTCGCCACGCACCGCGTTCCAGCCGTCCATGCCGTCGACGGCGATCGTCACGTCGTAGCCGCGTGTCGCCAGCAGCTTGCGTTCGAGCTCGCGCACGGTGAGCGAATCGTCGACCACCAGCACGCGCCGCGTGACGCGCCGGGCGGTGAGGGTAGCGCCGTGCTGCGTATGTTTCAGATCGCCGCCTGCGACGAGCCTTTCGACTGAGCGCAGCCAGTCGTCGACGTCCGCGATCAGCACCGGGTCGCCGTTTTCCATCAACGCGCCGGCGGTGATGTTCCTGATCTTGCCGAGGCGCGGGTCGAGCGGCTGCACGACCAGCATGCGCTCGCCGAGAAAGCGATCGACCACCACGCCGTAGGTTTCTTCACCGTCGCCGATCACGATCAGGCTGACGGTATCGCCTTCGTTGGCGGGCGGTGCGGTGTCGAGAATCTGATGCGCGGTGACGACGCCGATGCGGCGGCCGTCGAAGGCAATGTGCTGATGGCCCTCGAGCAATTCGATATCCGCGCGGCTCACGTGCAGCGTGCGGTTCACATGCGCGAGCGGCACGGCGTACGGCTCGCCCGCGACTTCGACGAGCAAGCTGCGAATCACCGAGAGCGTGAGGGGCAACTGCAACTGCACGCGCGTGCCGAAGCCGGGTTCGTGTGTGATGCGCACCGTGCCACGCACGCGCTTGACGACGTCGTGCACCGCGTCGAGTCCGACGCCACGGCCTGACACCTCGGTGACCTGATCGCGCAGCGAGAAGCCGGGCAACAAGAGGAATTCGAGCAGTTCGGTTTCGGACAGACGGGCGGCCGTTTCCGCACTCGCCAGTTTTTTGCGAACGATCGACGTGCGCAGTGCGTCGAGATCGATGCCCGCGCCGTCGTCGGAGACGCTGATGAGCAGGGCGCCGGCGGTGTGACGGGCGTCGAGCGTGAGCGTGCCTTCTTCGGGCTTGCCGCGCGCGAGACGGACCGCAGGCGCTTCGATGCCGTGGTCGATCGCGTTGCGCAGCATGTGGCCGAGCGGCGCTTCGAGCAGATCGAGAATGTCACGGTCGACCTGAGTCGATTCGCCGACCAGTTGCCAGCGCACCTTCTTGCCGAGCGAACGCGCGACGTCGCGCACCATGCGTGCGAGACCGCTGGTGCCGTCGCCGAAAGGGCGCATGCGGCATTGCAGTGCGGCGTCGTACAGCTGTTGCGACAGATGGGTCGAGCGGCGGTCGAAGCTTTCCAGATCGGCCAGGCGCTCGGCGAGCAGGTGCTGCGATTCCGCTGTGAGGCGGCGCAGTTCTTCGAGTGCGGCGTGTGCGCGCGGGTCGAGCTTCAGGTCGGCGAGCGTTTCGTGCAACTGATCCAGCGCGCGGGTGCCGTCACGTTGGACGCGTTTGACGCGCAGCATCGATTGCGCGAAGGGTTTGAGCCAGCGTGATTCGACCAGCGATTCGCCGGATAGGGAGAGCAGCCGGTCGAGGTTGTCGGCGCGTACGCGCAGCATGCGGCCGGGGTCTGTTGCTGGGGCGCTTGATTCGGTCGAGGTGGACGCGGTTGTGGTCGACGACCCGGAGGCACTTGCAGGAGCGGCCCAGGTTGCCGTGGCGGATGAAGAAGCGAATGGGGTCGCAGAGGCAGACGCAGGGGCGTTTGCCGGAGCAAACGGGGTTCCCGAGACTGGCGCGGATGCATTTGCACTCGCGCTGGCCGGTGCGGCTGAGGCAGGTGTCGCTTCTGCGCGCAGGGCGTTGGCTAGCAGATTGAATGCAGCGTCAGCGTCGGCCGATGCGGTTTGCGGTTTGGTAGCTACGCTGGATGCAGATGCAGAACCGTCGACGCGAGCAGGACTCACGGCAGGAGCAGAGGCAGCCGGCGGCACAGCATCCCGCCGCATTGCCACTCCATGCGGCACGACGTCCACCATCCGCGCTTGCAACGAAGCCACGCACGCACTAACCGCATCACGCGCCGACTCGTCCTCATCATTACCGATGCGCGCAACGATATCGACCCCGCGCAGCAACTCGTCAATCCAGGCAGCATCGAGCAACGCTCGCCCTTCCTGCGCCGCGACGAAACAATCTTCCATCGCGTGCGCGAGTTCGACACCAACCTGCACGCCGACGATACGCGCCGCACCCTTCAGCGAATGCGCCGCGCGCATGCAGGCCTCGAGTGCGGCGGCATCGCGCGGTGCGCGGTCGAGGGTGAGCAGGCCGTCGTTGAGCACGCGTGCCTGGGTCCGCGCTTCTTCGCGGAAGAGATCGATCAGCGACGGGCGGCGCGGGTCGTCCGTCATCCGAGACTCCGGTTCAAGGTATCGAACAATGCATCGGCGTCGAGCAGGCCGACCGTCATGCCGCGCCACGGGGCCACGGCGCGCGTATGCGCAGCGGCGGCTTGCGAGAGCGTCGCAGGCGGCGGGCAAAAGGTGGAGATCGCGATCCGATGCACGCCGTCGACCTGATCGACGGGCAACACCGCGTGCTCTTCGGCGCGCGAGATCACCAGCAAACGCGGAAGATCGTGACGCGCTTTATCGTCGCCTGCAGTGGTGTCGGCTTCGAACCCTAGCAGATGCGCGAGCGACAGGCACACCAGCAAGTCGCCCTGCACGTTCACCACGCCCAGCACCGCGCGATGCTGCCGATGCGGCAACGTGTGAATCGGCCGCGTCTGCACGATGCGTTTGAAGATCGGCGTGGGCAGCGCGAGCCATTCGCCGCCGATACGGAAGATGAGGAACGATTCACTTGCGCCTTGCTGATCATGTCTTTGCTGTCGCGCCGGCGTGTCAGCGTCATTCAGCGAGAGATCCACAAGCGGGATCGGACGCTCCAGCAATTTAGCCGCGGCCGCTTCGAACACGGGGCAATTCAGACAGCGCACGTATTCGACCAGCCGCTCGCACGACGAATCGCCTCGTACGCCGATGCGGTTCCAGCAATCGTCGAAGGTCACCGTGTGGTCTTCAACCACGTTGCGCTCCCTGTGCGCGCGACGCGCGGTCCATCAACAGACGCGCGCCGTTGCGATCGCCTTCGAGTTCGAGCAGCGTCGCCAGATGCGCGAGCGCCTCGGCGTGCTGCGGTTCGAGATAGAGCGCCTTGCGATAGTGGCCGCGTGCGAGGTTCGTATCGCCGCTGGCGTCGGCCAGCACGCCGAGCAGATAAAACGCGTCGGCGTGCGGGGCGTGCTGTTCCAGATAGACCTTGATCGCGTTCGCGGCTTCCGTCAGACGGCCCGCGTCGGCCAGCGCGCGTGCGGCTTGCAGCGTGTCGCGTGCGGCGTTGGTCGGCGAGGTGATGTGCGGTGGCGCAAACTCGTGCGACTGCGACGCAGCTTTGGACGGTTTCGGCGTGCGTTGCGGAATACCGCTTAAAGACGTGCGCGCAACCGGATCGGGCCACGCGAAAGGCTCGGCTGAAAACACCTGCAGCGGCGCGAGCGCGGGCACTGGCGAATGCGTCATCGCGAGTGCCGCGGCGGTGGCGAGCGACGCGGTGTGCCAGCCGTTGAGCTGCGCTTCAGCGGGCGTGGCGCGGTGGAACGCGAACGCCAAGGGGATCTTCGCCGACTGCATGCCATAACGCATCAACAACCCGGTTTCCGAAGGACCGACGAACAGCGTGCCGTTTTCAGCCAGCACGCCGTTGAGCGCATGCAAGGCCGTCTGCTGTGCGTCGCGGTCGAAGTAAATCAGCACGTTGCGGCAGAACACGAAGTCGTAGACGCCGAGCGCCGCGGCATCGAGTTGCATCAGGTTTGCGTGCGAGAACCGGACCGCGTCGACGATGCGTTGCGCGAGACGCCAGCTGTCTTCGTGGCGCGTGAAGTGGGCGTCGCGAAATGGGAACGCATTGCCGCGAAACGAGTTGCGGCTGTACACGGCGCGCTGAGCGAGGGCCAGCGAGCGCTCGCTGATATCCATTGCGTCGATGCGCATGTGCGCGGCGTCGATGCCGGCGTCGAGCAGCGTCATCGCAATCGTGTACGGCTCTTCGCCGGTGGAGCAGGGCAGACTCAGAATTCGCAGCGGCAGCGCGGTGCCGCGCTCGTCAAGGCGTTCGTGCGCAAGACGCGCGAGCGCCCTGAACGCGTCGGCGTCGCGATAGAACCAGGTCTCCGGCACCACCACCGTTTCGACCAGCGCCTGCACCATCGAGGGCGACGCGAACGTGGCTTCCCAGTAGTCGGCGAGCGTGGCGTCGGCGTGACCGTCGGCGCACCAGGCCGCGGCGTGCTGATCGACCGCTCGCTCGATCGACTGATGACCGAGCGATGCTGCATCGAGCCCGATGGTTCGATGCAGCAGATCGACGAAGCGTCGATAGAGCGGCGCGTTGTCGTGATGCGCGTTCATGCGTGCGCCTCGGGAAACAGCAGGGCTTTGACGTCGTCGGGCAGCAGATGCTCGACGCGAATCCATTGCACCAGACCGCCTGCTTCGCTTGCGACCGGGCCCAGATAGCGCGCGTTCGGCATGTCGATGCCGGCGTCATGAAACGCCTCGGCGTCCAGACGAATGGTGCGCGTTGCGCCTTCGAGCAGCAGCGCGAGCAGGCGCACGGTGCCCGCATGCGGATAGCGCACCAGCACCACGCGTGTCGACATCAACTGGGCGGCGGGGCGGCCGAGCGCGAGCGCCGGCAGATCGATCACCGGCAGCGGCGCGCCCTCGTGATCGAGCACGCCCGCGACCCACGACGGCGCGCCGGGAATCATCTTCGGCGGCGACTGCGGCGTGAGCGGCATCAGACGCTCCACCTGCGTCGCGTCGATCACGTAGCGTTCGTTATCGAGCGTGAAGAGGATGAAGAGCATCGGCGTGGGCTTGGGCTGTATGAGAGGCGTATGGGTGAATCGGCGTCGCGTGCTTCGGTGAACCCGCCGCGGCGCGTCAGGCCACCACCTTGAAGCGCGATACGCCGGTGCGCAAGCTATTGGCGACGTGCGTCAGATCGTCGATAGCCTGGGTCGACTGGCGCAGCGATTCCGCCGTCTGCTGCGCGGCCTCCGAGAGCTGCGTCAGTGCCTGGGTAATCTGCTCGGCGCCGGTGGCTTGCGTCTGCATGCCTTCGTTGACCATCGAGAAGCGCGGCGCGAGTTGCTGCACCTGCTGGATGATCTGCGTGAGATGGCCGCCCACGTTCTGCACGTCGAGCATGCCGCGGCGTACCTCTTCGGAGAACTTGTCCATGCCCATCACGCCCGCGGCCACCGCCGACTGGATCTCCTTGACCATCTGTTCGATGTCGTAGGTCGCCACGGCGGTTTGATCCGCGAGACGGCGAATCTCGGTCGCCACGACCGCGAAGCCGCGGCCGTATTCGCCGGCCTTTTCTGCTTCGATCGCTGCGTTCAGCGAGAGCAGGTTGGTCTGATCCGCGACCTTGGTGATGGTGGCGACGACCTGGTTGATGTTGCTGGCCTTTTCGTTGAGGATCGCGAGCTTCGCGTTGACCGAGCCGGCCGCTTCCATCACGAGGCGCATGGTGTCTTCCATGCGCGCGAGACCGGCGTGGCCGGTGCCGGCGAGTGCGGCTGATTGGCCTGCTACTTCCGAGACCTCGTTCATCGTGCGCAGCAGATCGCGCGAGGTTGCGAAGATTTCGCGCGACGTGGCGCCGATCTCGGTGGTGGTCGCGGCGGTTTCGTTCGCGGTGGCCTGTTGTTCACGCGAGGTCGCAGCGATTTCCGTCACCGACGTGGTGACCTGAACCGCCGACTTCTGCGCCTGGCCGACCAGCGCGGTGAGCTCGTCGGTCATACGGTTAAAGCCCGCTTCGAGCGCGCCGATCTCGTCCGCGCGGTTCAGTTGCAGACGTTGCGTGAGGTCACCCGTGCGCATGACGTCGACGACTTGCAGCACCTTCGCCATCGGCGTGGTGACCGCGCGCAGCAGCCAGTAGCCGGCCAGCACGGCGGCGACGGCGGCAATCAGCAGCATCACGAGCAGCACGATACGGGTAGCCTCGACCGAGCGGCGGATGTTTTCGGCGGCTTTATCGGCGTCGGCCTTGTTGTTTTCGACCAGATTGCGCGCCGAGAGGCGGCCTGTTTCCCAGATCGGCGTGAGTTGCGTGTTGAGGATGCGCGCGGCGTTTTCTTTCGAACTCGGCAGGACGTTCAACAGGGAGGCCTGGATCGGCAGGTACTGTGTGTGTTGCTGGCGGAAGTCATTGAAGAACTCACGATCGTTGTCGCGGAAAATGGTCGCGCCGTAGTCGCCGAGGAGCTTCTGAAGTACTTGCTCGGTCTCCTGCAAACGGGCGGTGTCGCGCTTGACGGAGTCGGGGTCCGCGTCAACGTAAATGAGACGCTGCGTGACGGTGTAGTTCTCGAACCAGGCCGCGCGCATCGCGGTCGCGTAGTAGAGGCCGGGCATCGAGTCTTCCTGCTGACTCTTCGCGTCGCGGTCGATGCCGCCGAGTTGCTCGAAAGTGACGATTGCCATTGCCAGCATCACGATCAGCACGATCCCGAAGCTGCACAGAATCCGTTGCCGGATGGTCCATTGTTTCACGCGCACGCCCCTTAACTTTTTTGCTTGGGCTCGACGCCCGATGTCGACTTGTAGGTCTCGGGGTCGAAGGATCGGAAAGCTTTGCGGATCGTCGGATTTGTCCGACGGGTCATGCGGCGAATTTTACATTGATCGTGGGAATGGATGGCGGTCGGTGAGGGGGGCCGACCCAGGCGTTACACGCGTAATGCCCGGTTACCAACTGCAGCATCTATTTCCGCGCGCGCCCTACACAATCTGCTCCATGCCTGAACGGCGGGAGAGAAACATGAAAAAGATTGCTGTGGCGTTGTTGATGGTGGGGAGCCTGAGCGTGGCGGGTCAAGCGTCGGCGCATGGCAACGGCGGCGACGTGGTCGGTGCGCTGATCGGCGGTGCCGTGCTGGGCGCGGTGGCGACGTCTGTGCTGAATCCGGCGCCTGTGGTCGCTTACCAGCAGCCGGTCTATGCGCAACCGGTGTATCAGCCGGCGCCCGTGTATGCGGGGCCGCCGCCGGGATACTGCTATGACCAGTACCAGCGTGCGTACGTCGCGTGCGGCGCGCCGCCGCCCGCACAATATGAGGAGTATCCGCAGCAGCCTCAACAGGGCTGGTAAGGGACGTGCGGAGGCGCGCGCAGCTTCGATGCTCGCGCGCACCAGAGAAAAAGGCCGTCGCAGGGTGCGACGGCCTTGTCTTGTTGGGTATCTCTGCTCAGTGCTTGTGATGCAGCCACTCCGCATAATGCGTATCGAGCCAGCGCTCGAGGCGCTCCGGCTTCGTCTTTTGGCGATAGTGGGACGCGGCCCAGATCGCCACGCCGACCACCAGCATCACCAGAGGTCCCAGCAAATAAGCCATTAACGATTCAGACATGGGAGCCTCCGTCCCGACGTGCATCGATGCTTTAGTTTAGACGATGAACGGCGAGAAAAAAGGACGCTGTGAAGGGTCGGCTGGCAGCGCGGCGGGATTGACGTGAATGGGATTGCGGGGCGTGGTGCGGGGTGATTGAGAACCTAGTGAAGAAGGTATTTTTCTTTTTCTGGGAAGGTGCTTGCCTCGGGTCATTCTTTCTCTGTGTACCATCAAGTGTACTGTCGGCCAATGGTGAGGTAAGTAGCGGCAAGCGGCCTATTAGCTGCCGCGTTTGCCGCATCTGCCGCACTTAGCCGATCACGCCGTGCCGGCTGTTCTCGATCTGGGCGTCGACAAAATTCGCCCACAGTTGCAAGGTCCGACGCCGTTCCGCGGCGTGCTCAGCGTGATGACCTCCATCCGTGGCGTCCTTGACGGTATGCGCCAGCGCATTCTCAATCACGTCCACAGACTGCCCCATCTCGCGCAAGTGGGTCGCCGCAGTGCGTCGAAAGTCATGTAGGACGAAATGCTCGACGTCGAGTCCGAGCGATTTGACCGCTTGATTGAGCGTGCTCTTCGCGATCGGCCGGTCGTCGCCCCTGACACTCGGGAATACGAAATTCCGACTGGTTTTCGTGTCCTGAAGCTCGCGAAGCAGAGCGACCGCCTGATGCGAGAGATGCACCACATGCTTACGGTCCTTATTCATGCGCTCAGCCGGGATCGTCCATCGTGCTGCGTCGAGGTTGAATTCGGACCAGGCCGCCTCGATGAGGTCCGATTTCCGCACCATCGTCAGCACCAGCAGGTGTAAAGCCAATTTCAGCGGGCGTCGAATGTTCGACGCGTAGATCGCCCGGAGCATGGCGCCTATTTCGTCAGGATCGAGCACGCGCGTGCGGCTGTCCGGCGTCGCGATGAAGCGTGCCGGGATGAGTTCTGCCGGATTGGACGCGGCGAGTTGCCGGGCGATCAGGTACTCATAGAGCCGCTTGACGGCGTTGCGCGTGTGCAGCGCCATTTTGGGCGAGCCGCGGCTTTTGATCTGGTCGCATATCGCGCGGATGTCGTCGTCCGTCACGGCTTTGATCGGCTTGGCCCCGATGGCAGGAAGGACGTCTTTTTCGAGCGCGCGCCGCGTGGTGCGCTGATATTCCGCCGACTTGCCGGCCATCTCCGTCGCGAGATAAAGCTCGGCGCCTTCGCGCAGCACCTCTGCCTTGCTTTCCGCACCGCGGTCGCGCCGCGCCGTCGCCACCGGCGAGACGCCGTTCGCGACCATCTCCGCGTACTTCTGTGCCTTGGCGCGCGCGACCCGCAGCGAAATCATCCGGTAATCGCCGATCGTAACGAGCGGCTGGCGCTTGCCGTTCAGCGAATAGCGGAAGCGCCAGACTTTGGTGCCCGTCGTCATGATTTCGATGACAAGGCCGTTGCCGTCTGCAACGCAATATCGGGTGGCGCGCGGTTCGAGCGCGCGGATCTGCGTTTCGGTGAGCGGGGCGGCTAGTTTTGGCATGGCGGATTGTTTGATGCGGGGATGCCGGCAATTTTAGACTGGCTGGATTTTGTGTACCAACGAAATAGGTGGATTTGGGTCAACAGAGGATGTTCAATGCACGGCAGTGCAGACGTGGAGCGGGGGTCGTCGGTGAAACCGCGCGTTGTTCCAGATCCCAAGGGTACCAATTTGGCGGCTTCACCGAAATGCTCTTGAGCGGGCAGTTTGGCCGCTCAGACGCAACTTTCACTTTCTCGGTGGACGACAACCTCTGGCGAGGTGCTTGCGATGATAGATCGTCGTTTGGCAGTAGATTATTTCCCGATACAAAACCGGCTGAAAATCACCCCGAGAAGATCGTCCGAGCTAAATTCACCAGTGATCGAGTTCAGTTGATCCTGCGCGAGACGCAGTTCTTCGGCGAACAGATCGAGCGCTTGAGAGTTCTGATCGGCGTGTGCCGCTGCCGTCGCCAGATGCTCCTGGGCCGCGCGCAGCGCAATCAGATGCCGCTCGCGCGCGAGGTAGACGCTCTCCGCGCCGGCCTGCCAGCCGGCGATTCGCAGCAATTCTTCACGCAGCAACGCTACGCCATCGCCCCGTTTCGCCGACAGCCCCACTTCGCTGAGTTCGAGATCCGCGTCGAGCGGCGTCACCGATGGCGCGAGCCCGGTCAGATCCGTCTTGTTCAGCACGCGCACCACCGGTACGCCGCTCGGGAAGCGCGCAGCGATCGTTTCGTCTTCGGCGGTCATGCCGGTACGTGCATCGAGCAGATGCAGCACGACGTCCGCGCGCTCGATCTCGCTCCACGTGCGCGCAATGCCGATCTTTTCCACCTCGTCTTCGGTATCGCGCAGGCCGGCCGTATCGATCACGTGCAGCGGAATGCCTTCGATCTGGATGGTCTGCGCAACCTTGTCGCGCGTCGTGCCGGCGATCGGCGTGACGATGGCCAACTCGGCGCCGGCCAGCGCGTTCAGCAGCGACGACTTGCCGACGTTCGGCTGCCCAGCCAGCACCACCGACAAACCCTCACGCAGCAACGCGCCCTGGCGCGCTTCGCTCAGCACGTGCACGAGGCGCTCGCGGATCCGCGTGAGCTTGCCGCGGGCGTCGGCGGCTTCGAGAAAGTCGATTTCTTCTTCCGGGAAATCGAGCGTCGCTTCGACCAGCATGCGCAGCGTGATGACTTCTTCGACCAGAGCATGGATGTCGCGCGAAAACGCACCGTCGAGCGAGCGGCCCGCCGAGCGGGCGGCAGCTTCGGTGCTGGCCTCGATCAGATCGGCGACGGCTTCCGCTTGCGCCAGATCCAGTTTGTCGTTGAGAAACGCGCGCCGCGTGAATTCGCCCGGCTCGGCCAAACGGAGACCGAACGCACGGCCGGCGTCGATGCACCGCTGCAGCACCAGTTGCAGCACGACCGGACCGCCGTGCCCCTGCAGCTCGAGCACGTGTTCGCCGGTGTAGGAGTGCGGCGCGGGAAAGTACAGTGCAATGCCGCGATCGAGCGCGCTGCCGGTGTCATCGAGAAACGGCACATAGCTCGCGTGACGCGGCGCGAGTGCCTGGCCAGTGAGCGCTTGCATCAACGGTTGCGCGGCGGCTTCCCCGGCACGGCCGAACGAAATCCGCACGACCCCGATTCCGCCTCGGCCGGGGGCGGTGGCAATGGCGACGATCGGATCGGAATCGGTGGCGAGCATGGGAACGAGGCTGTCAGAAGGGATTGAATGCGCATGAGTAAGCGCCGGGCATTGTAACGCGGGCATCCATTGGCTCTGGACTCGGGCCCGATTCCTAACGCAGCCCGATTTTCATAAGACAAATGAGGATTTATCTCACACAAGCTAAGATAGCCTAAGACACATTTGCGACAGATGACGCGCCAGAATGCCTAGAACGCACGCTGTACAAGGAAAAGACGGAATTCTATAAAATCGTGAAACGCGTTATTAGCTGGTGATTTCAGGCTAAAAATAGCTCATTTAAGCAATAAAATAGCGCGTTTGGTTGTCCACTGATTATGCGCCGAATTGCACAATCGGGCCCATGCCGACCTCCAAAGAAAAAGCAGCTTTCGCCAAACGGCTGAAAGACTCACTCCCCAAAGAAATTAAGGGTGGGACCGATTTAGCCAGGGAATTCAACCTGCTTTATAGCAGTGGCCCTGCCGTCTCACCACAAACCGCGCACAAATGGCTCGCGGGTACGACGATTCCAAAGCGCGACAAGTTGCAGGTTTTAGCGACGTGGCTGCAAAAGGACGTTCACTGGTTGCACTACGGGCCGACGCCCTCCGGCAAGGCTAAGCCGCTTGCCCGCGGCGAGAAATATCCGATGACGCCGGAAACGGTCGAGCTGGTGACGAAGATGGCTAACCGCTTCGTGGGTTTGTCGCCGAGGCAGCGCAATCTGGTGGAAGAACTGATGACGGAGTTTGACGGCGGCACGCAACAGGAAACTGACGCCGCGCCTGAAGACGCATCGACAACGACATCGAAAGATAAAGGCCAATCGACCGAGTCATAAAAAAAGCCGCCCGGTGCAAAACCGGGCGGCTTTTTTACAGCCAGCTTCTGCCTGTCAGTCAGCGGGCGCTACCACCCGCTTCAGGCAAGACATCAATCAGGCCGCTTTCGTCTTCGTTTGACCCATCATCCGCGTGATGTAGTACTGCTGGGCGATCGACAGCACGTTGTTCACCACGTAGTACAGCACCAGACCGGCCGGGAAGAAGAAGAACATCACCGAGAACGCGATCGGCATGAACATCATCATCTTGGCTTGAACCGGGTCCGGCGGCGTAGGGTTCAGCTTGGTCTGCAGGAACATCGAGACGGCCATCAGCACCGGCAGGATGAAGA
Source organism: Paraburkholderia sp. WS6 (assembly GCF_030464835.1). Classification (NCBI taxonomy): domain Bacteria; kingdom Pseudomonadati; phylum Pseudomonadota; class Betaproteobacteria; order Burkholderiales; family Burkholderiaceae; genus Paraburkholderia; species Paraburkholderia sp. WS6. The sequence goes on along the minus strand of NZ_JALQCK010000043.1, from coordinate 24,543 downwards.
ACGGATCCTGTTGCGACAGATCGTGAATCCAGAGAATCCACGGCGCGCCGCGCATTTCAACCGACGACAGCAACACCCAGTACAGCGAGATGAACACCGGAATCTGAATCACGACCGGCAGACAGCCGCCGAACGGATTGACCTTTTCGGTCTTGTACAGCTCCATCAGCGCCGAGTTCATCTTCTGCGGATCGCCCTTGAAGCGTTCGCGCAGGGCTTGCATACGCGGCGTGATCGCCTTCATGCGCGCCATCGACTTGTAGCTCGCGGCCGACAGCGGGAAGAACACGGCCTTGATCAGCAGCGTGAGCAGCACGATCGACCAGCCCCAGTTGCCGACATAGCTGTGGATCTTCTCGAGCAGCCAGAACAGCGGCTTCGCGATGATCGTGACCCAGCCATAGTCCTTCACCAGTTCAAGACCCGGGGCGATGCCTTCGAGCATGCGCTCTTCTTCCGGACCGGCGAACAGGCGCGCGGACACATCAACCGACTGGCCCGGGGCGATGGTCGCCACCGGCTGCTTGACGCCAACGCGATACAGCGTCGGATCGATCTTCTCGACATAGATGTCGCGCTTCGCACCTTGCTGCGGAATCCACGCCGACGCGAAGTAATGCTGCACCATCGCGATCCAGCCGTTGTCGGCCGAATTGACGAAGTCTTCCTTGTTCTTGTCGATGTCGCTGAACGTCATCTTCTGGAAGTGGTGCTGGTCGGTGTAGACAGCCGGTCCGATGAACGTGTGCGAGAAGCGCGGCGTTTCCACCGGCGTATCGTCGCGCACCAGCTCCATATAGACCGACGGCGTAACCGGCGCGGTCCCGACGTTCTCGATCTTCGTGTCGACGCCGATCACATAGCTGCCGCGCGTGAACGTGTAGGTCTTGATGACCTTCACGCCACCCTTCACCGGCGACTCGAGGCTGAGCTGGAACGACTTGGCGTCGCCCGTCAGATCGTGCGGCTGGTTCGGCAACGGCGTGAAGACGTCGGTGTGGTTCGGGAAATCGCCGCCGAGCAGACCGGTGCGCGCCAGATACGTATGGTTCGCGGTACGGTCGAACAGCGTGATGACCAGATCGGGCTGCTTGCCGTCGCCTTGCTTGACGAGCGACAGCTTCGACAGCGTGCCGCCGCGGGTGTCGATCTCGCCGTTATAGACGTCGGTGCTGAAGCTGATCAGCTGGCCCTGAGCCGCAGCAGCCGGCGCAGTGCCCGGCGCAGCAGCGTTGGTGGCCGGCAGATCGGCGGATTGGGTTCCCGGCGTCGTGGTTCCCGGTGCGGCGCTACCGACGGTCTTGGTCGGATTGGCGCTCGGGAAGAACATCGACGGGCGTCCGTGGTCGCGTTGCCAGTTGTCGAACAGCATGACCGCTGACATGAAAAAGATGACCCATAGGACGGTGCGTTTGATATCCATGCGTTGTCTCAGTGTCGATGGAACGGCGCGTCAGCGCTTTTCAGAAGTGGGAGGCGGGACGAGATCGATGCCGCCCGCGGAAAACGGGTGGCAGCGGCAAATACGCCTGGCGGCGAGATAAGTCCCGCGCGCGGCGCCATGATACTGGATTGCTTCGCGCGCGTAATCAGAGCAGGAAGGGTAAAAACGGCACCGGTTGCCGAGCATGGGGCTGACGGCAACCTTGTAGAAACGCAATAAAGCGATGAGTACCGTTTGCATGACTGGTGCGGCCTAACGGCGCCGCGCAACGTGGAGTACCGGGCGACGCCCGCGCAGCCTGGCTGCCCGACCTACTTTGGCGGCCTGTACTGCAAAGCGGGCGGTCACTTGAGCGTCATTCCGTCTTGGGCGCTTCCGCGGGCGGCGCCTCGCGACGGACAATTTCGCGCGCTGCTTTATCGAGCAGCGTCTCTATTTCGCTGCGGCACAGCGCCCTCAACGGCGGCGACGAGGCGCTCGGCAAAGCTTTCTTGTCGAAGCGCGTGTGCAGACGCAACAGCACATCCCAACCGCCGAATTCCGCGCGACGCAGCCGGAAGGCTTCACGCGCGAGTCGACGTACCAGATTACGCGTGGCCGCGCGCGGCGCATACTTCTTGCCGATCACGAGACCTAAGCGAGCGTCGTTACCGGTGGGCCGGCCGTACACCACGAAGTGCGCGGTGCGCCGCCACGGGCGCAAACGAAAAACGGATGAAAATTCATCCGTTTTCAGTAGCCTTGCGGCTTTGGGGAAGGCGGCTTGCGCTCGCAACGGAATCGAGCCCAGTTGCGGCGCCCCAGCCGCTCCCGCTTCACCGCGGGCTTCGCCTGTAGGCACAGACAGAGCGCGCAATCCGCTCGCCAACCTTAGATGGCGAGGCGCTTGCGGCCCTTCGCGCGACGTGCGTTGATGACCTTGCGGCCACCTGCGGTCTTCATGCGAACGCGGAAGCCGTGGGTGCGCTTGCGACGGGTAACGGAAGGTTGGTAAGTACGTTTCATGTTGCTCTCACTTGATCGACTGATCGAAAATTAACCGCACGATCATCGCTGAAGCGGCAATGGCCGGAGGTTTACAGAATTGGTTTTCGCGGAACCCGCTATTTAAACCGGTTTTCTTTTGGCCGTCAATAGTTTAGCCTGCTTCGGCCTGACCCCAAGAGGAGTTCGCCAGATGATCCGTCCCTGTGGATAACTCCCTTTCGCCGACGATTTGGCGTTAGAATCTCGCCTTACTTCCCAAAAATTCTGCACGCCGCTCCGGCTCGCTTGCCCCGCAAACCCTTGTGGCACAAGCGCCTGGAGCCATTACGCCTGGTTCGGCCTGACTGCTCAGGGCCTTGTTGCGTACGCGCGACAGGGGCAGCGGCGAACCGCCGTGCACATCATAACGACAGCAACTCGATGAACGATTTCTGGCAACACTGTTCCGCATTGCTGGAGCGCGAGCTAACGCCCCAGCAGTACGTGACGTGGATCAAACCGTTGGCCCCGGTCGCCTTCGACGCCGCTGCGAACACGCTTAGCATCGCTGCGCCGAACCGCTTCAAGCTCGACTGGGTCAAGAGCCAGTTCTCCGGCCGCATCGCGGATATGGCCCGCGATTTCTGGCACGCTCCGGTCGACGTGCAATTCGTGCTGGACCCGAAAGCAGGCATGCGCGCCCCCGCGGCGACGTCGGCGCCGGCTCCGTCGCGTCCATCTTCGGCGTCTGGTGCAATGGGCGGCGGCCATTCGGCTGGTTCAAACGGCGGTGGGGCCGCCGTGGACGCAGCCGTCGGTGCCGTACAAGCGTCGCAGGCCGCGCGCGCCAATGGTGCGAACAGCGCGATGGCGACCCTCAACGCAAATGTACGCGCTGCCGCTGACCACAACGCGAACGCACGCGCGGTCGCTGAAGATGCCGCCGACCTCGATCTCCCCAGCCTCGACGCGAACGAAGCCGCCGCCGCCCGCCGCACGTGGCGCCCGGGCCAAAGCGCGAGCTCGAACGGCAACGGCGACAACGACTCGATGTACGAGCGTTCAAAGCTCAACCCCGTGCTGACCTTTGACAACTTCGTGACCGGTAAGGCCAACCAGTTGGCGCGCGCCGCGGCGATTCAGGTCGCGGACAACCCCGGCATTTCGTACAACCCGCTGTTCCTGTATGGCGGCGTGGGTCTGGGCAAGACCCACCTGATCCACGCGATCGGCAACCAGCTTCTAATGGACAAGGCTGGCGCGCGGATTCGCTACATCCACGCGGAACAATATGTGTCCGACGTGGTGAAGGCCTACCAGCGCAAGGCGTTCGACGATTTCAAGCGCTACTACCACTCGCTCGACCTGCTGCTGATCGACGATATTCAATTTTTCTCAGGCAAGTCGCGCACACAAGAGGAATTCTTCTACGCGTTCGAGGCGCTGGTCGCGAACAAGGCGCAGGTGATCATCACCAGCGACACGTATCCGAAGGAAATCTCCGGCATCGACGACCGCCTGATCTCGCGCTTCGACTCCGGCCTGACGGTGGCGATCGAGCCGCCCGAGCTGGAAATGCGCGTCGCGATTCTGATGCGCAAGGCGCAATCGGAGTTCGTGAGCCTGAATGAAGACGTCGCGTTCTTCGTCGCCAAGCATCTGCGCTCGAACGTCCGTGAACTGGAAGGCGCGCTGCGCAAGATCCTCGCGTATTCGAAGTTCCACGGCCGCGAAATCACGATCGAAGTGACGAAAGAAGCGTTGAAAGACCTGTTGACGGTGCAAAACCGGCAGATTTCGGTGGAAAACATCCAGAAGACCACGGCTGACTTCTACAGCATCAAGGTGGCGGACATGTATTCGAAGAAGCGTCCGGCGAACATTGCGCGGCCGCGGCAGATCGCGATGTATCTGGCGAAGGAGCTGACGCAGAAGAGTTTGCCGGAAATCGGCGAGCTGTTCGGCGGACGCGACCACACCACGGTGCTGCACGCGGTGCGCAAGATCGCCGCCGAGCGCGGCACGGACGCGCAGCTGAACCACGAACTGCACGTGCTGGAGCAAACGCTGAAAGGTTAAGCAGGTCGGGCGGGAAATTCGACCTGTTTATTTCCAAACTCGCCCCCATTTTAGTGGAGCGGTTCCGTTTTCAGGCACAATACAGGTTTAACCGCCCGGCGGCCGCGGGCGGAATTCACGCCGTGACAGGCGCTGCGTGGCGCCGGCGGGGAGCCGCGGTTGCGCGCTGTAAGGCTGGCAAGTCAGGCGCGCAGGCCGTTATATCAACGAAGGAACTCTATGCAACTGGTCAAGACCGAACGCGATAACCTCCTCAGGCCGCTGCAAACCGTGAGCGGCATCGTCGAACGCCGCCATACGTTGCCGATCCTCGCCAATTTGCTGATTACCAAGAACGGCCCTGAAGTGTCGTTCCTGTCGACCGACCTCGAGTTGCAGATCACCACGCGTGCCGATTTTGGCGTGGGCGGCGATTCGGTCGCGACCACGGTGGCAGCAAGAAAGCTCCTCGACATTCTGCGCGCCATGCCCGACGGGCAGGTCACGCTCACGCTGAACGACAAGCGTTTGACCGTGCAATCCGGCAAGAGCCGCTTTGCGCTGCAAACTCTGGCGGCCGACGAGTTCCCGACCGTCGCTCAGGCTAAAGACTACGGTGCGAACCTGGTGGTTCCCCAGAAAACGTTCCGCCAGTTGCTCGGCATGGTCCATTTTTCGATGGCCCAGCAGGACATCCGCTACTACCTGAACGGCATGCTGCTGGTAGTGGACGGTGACCAGCTAATGGCGGTCGCAACAGACGGCCACCGTCTGGCGTTCTCGTCGATGAAGATCGAAGGCTCGTTCGCGCGTCAGGAAGTGATCATTCCGCGCAAGACGATTCTTGAACTGCAGCGTCTGCTGGAAGACATCGACGACACGCTGAAGATCGACATCGCGCCGACGCAGGTGAAGTTCACGTTCGGCCAGGTCGAACTGGTGTCGAAGCTGGTGGAAGGCAAATTCCCCGACTTCCAGCGCGTGATTCCGAAGTCGCACAAGAATCAGTTCGTGATCGGCCGTGAAGAACTGCAGCGCTCGCTGCAACGCGCCGCGATTCTGACGTCGGACAAATTCAAGGGCGTGCGCTGCATCATCGAGCCGGGCCAGTTGAAGATCATGTCGACCAACGCCGATCAGGAAGAGGCGCAGGAAGAACTGGAAATCGCGTACGACGGCGACAGCGTCGATATCGGGTTCAACGTCACGTATCTGCTCGACGTGCTCGCGAACCTGAAGGTCGACATGTTGCAAGTGAGCCTTGGCGACGCCAGCTCCAGCGCGTTGATCACGATTCCCGAGAACGACGAATTCAAATACGTCGTGATGCCGATGCGCATCTAACGCGTCCAAAACCAAAGAACACACCAAGGGGCGCAGCGCCCCTTTGGCGTTTTTATGGTGTTTTGAAAAGTCCCGAGCAGCAACCTTGCAGTAACGCAGAACCGGAAAAAATCCATGACTGAAACGAACAATTCGCAACCCGATAACAGCTACGGCGCCTCCTCGATTCAGATCCTCGAAGGTCTGGAGGCGGTACGCAAGCGGCCGGGGATGTACATCGGGGATACGTCAGACGGGACCGGTTTGCATCACCTCGTATTCGAAGTGCTGGACAACTCCATCGACGAAGCGTTGGCGGGGCATTGCAACGATATCCAGGTGATCATTCACGCGGACAACTCGATCTCGATCACCGACAACGGCCGCGGTGTGCCGACCGGCCTGAAGATGGACGACAAGCACGATCCGAAGCGCAGCGCCGCTGAAATCGTGATGACCGAACTGCACGCCGGCGGCAAGTTCGACCAGAACAGCTACAAGGTGTCCGGCGGCCTGCACGGCGTGGGCGTCTCGTGCGTGAACGCGCTCTCGGCGTGGCTGCGCCTGACCATTCGCCGCGACGGCAAGAAGCACTTCATGGAATTCCACCGTGGCGTGCCGCAGAACCGCGTGATCGAAGAGATCGACGGCGTGGCTGTCTCGCCGATTCAGCTGATTGGCGACACCGAAAACCGCGGCACCGAAGTGCACTTCCTGGCTGACGAGACGATCTTCGGCAATGTCGAATATCACTACGACATTCTGGCCAAGCGGATTCGCGAACTGTCGTTCCTGAATAACGGCGTGCGCATCAAGCTGACCGACCAGCGCACGGGCAAGGAAGAAGATTTCGCGTTTGTGGGCGGCGTGAAGGGTTTTGTTGAGTACATCAACAAGAACAAGGCCGTGCTGCACCCGAACATTTTCCACATCAGCGGCGAGAAAGACGGCGTGGGCGTGGAAGTGGCGATGCAGTGGAACGACAGCTACAACGAAAACGTGCTGTGCTTCACGAACAACATTCCGCAGCGCGACGGCGGCACCCACCTGACCGGGTTGCGTGCGGCAATGACGCGCGTGTTGAACAAGTACATCACCGATCACGAAGTCGCGAAGAAAGCGAAGGTCGAGACGGCCGGCGACGACATGCGCGAAGGGCTCTCGTGCGTGCTGTCGGTGAAGGTGCCGGAGCCGAAGTTCAGCGCGCAGACCAAGGACAAGCTGGTGTCGTCGGAAGTGCGCGCGCCGGTGGAGGATGTGGTCGCGAAGGCGCTCGAAGAATTCCTGCTGGAAACGCCGAACGACGCGAAGATCATTTGCGGCAAGATCGTCGACGCGGCGCGGGCGCGCGATGCGGCTCGGAAGGCGCGTGAAATGACGCGTCGTAAGGGCGTTCTGGATGGCGTGGGTCTGCCGGGCAAGCTGGCGGATTGCCAGGAGAAGGACCCGGCGAAGTCGGAAATTTATATCGTCGAGGGCGACTCGGCAGGCGGCTCGGCGAAGCAGGGGCGTGACCGGAAGTTTCAGGCGATCTTGCCGCTGCGCGGCAAGGTGCTCAACGTGGAGAAGGCGCGCTATGACAAGCTGCTTTCTTCGGAGCAGATTGTGACGCTGATTACGGCGCTGGGTTGCGGGATCGGCAAGGAAGACTACAACCTCGACAAGCTGCGTTATCACCGCATCATCATCATGACCGATGCTGACGTGGACGGTGCGCACATTCGGACGCTGCTGCTGACGTTCTTCTATCGTCAGATGCCGGACATGATCGAGCGTGGGTATATCTATATCGCGCAGCCGCCGCTGTTCAAGATCAAGGCGGGTAAGGATGAGCGGTATTTGAAGGATGAGGCTGAGGTTAATGCTCACATCCTGAAGCTGGCTTTGCAGGGGTCGGAGTTGTTGGCTTCAGAAGGTTCTACCCCTATTACTGGCGATGCGCTTGGTGAGTTGGCTCGGGCTTACTTGTTGGCTCAGGCCGTAGTTAACCGTTTGAGCCGGTTGTATGACGCTGGGGCGCTTGAGGCTGTGATGGATGGGGTTGTTATCGACCTTTCCAGTGAGGAAGCGGCTGCAGTGTCGGCGGCGGCTCTCGAAGCCAAGTTGCGTGATGATGCGTTGAAACCTGAGGTTAAGGTCACGACGATGTATGACCCGGTGCGTGAACTGCGCTCGCTGCGCGTTGCGCGGACTCATCACGGCAATCAGAAGATTTCTGTGCTGGATCAGGATTTTCAGCTGACCGCTGATTACCAACAGCTGATCAATACCGCTAATACGTTTAAGGGGTTGATTGGGACTGGGGCGGTGATCAAGCGCGGTGAGCGGAGTATGGCTGTTACCGACTTCAAGAGCGCTATGAAGTGGTTGCTGGCTGATGCTGAACGCAATATCTCGAAGCAACGCTATAAGGGTCTCGGTGAGATGAACCCTGGGCAGCTTTGGGAGACGACGATGGATCCGACCGTGCGTCGCTTGCTTCGTGTGCAGATTGAGGATGCGATTGCGGCTGATGGGATCTTTACGACGCTTATGGGGGATGACGTGGAGCCGCGTCGGGCTTTCATTGAGTCGAATGCGTTGAGGGCGGGGAATATTGATGTTTGATGCTGCTGTTCTGCAGGGAAACGGAAATCGTTGGACTAACGCTGGGTTAGCTGGACTCGAATGTACGGAAATGATTAGATTTTCGTGCTCGCCATCAGACAGCACTCAGCGGTAGGTGCGCGCCGCATGTATTGAAGGGTGCGGTCCGGCTGTTGTTGCCTCGAATTGCCCGATTGCGGAACTCGAAGGGTTGCAGGTGAAAAGCCTGTAACCCTTTTTCGCATTTGTGTCTGGGGCAATGTCGTCATGGAGGTGGGTTCGATCAACATCGCGGAAGAGCATCCGGTGCGAGCGTGTCCCGGATTTCTATCCTTGGTTCCGTAGATTTGGCCGCAACGCTGCACAGTTGCGTTCTCGGAAGGTGAAACGGTGTTGATGTCCACCCAGAATTGACCCTATGCCGCTGCTCGCTCTTTTATATCGTTGAGCACGGCAACGATTCGTAGAACATCGGCTTGCGGGAACAAACCGCTCACTCCCTGATCATCGAAATCGGTGAACGGGCTCTCGTACAGCCGGCGTGGGTCCATCGCGCCCCGATCGGTCAGATGGTCGACGATTAGGTTGATGAACTCAATCTGGTTGGCGTTGAGGTTTCTGCTCGTCAGAAAGTCAGCGAAAGCAACCTTGGCGGCATCCCGCTCCAAACCGACGAGGGAGCGAATGAACAGCCCGAGGCCGCCGTTTGCGTCAAGGCCTGCCAGGTCGTCATCCGTTCCAACGCCGTCCTCCAAAAGAATGCGTTGCAGTTCAGTCAAGTCTTGCGGCGTAAGCTGCTCATTCCGTCGCAACTTTTGGACGGTGATGTGATCTGCGTGCAACTTGAGGAAATGCCGCACCTTCATCTGGAAGCGCGCCTTGTCAGTGCCGACACTGACGTCGGGCAGCACGATTTCGGCACTTTCACCGATCTCATCCTCGAAGTCGGTATAGACGATCTGACGCTCGTCCGCCTCGATCAGTTTGATCAGGGAGCGGAGTTGCCGGCGCATCTGTTCCAGAGTCCAAGCGTCGATACCGTTGCTGCAGGGCCCCGCGATGCCAAGCTCCGTCGCGCGCGAACGTTTGATAAGGTGGTTCGGGGATGCCCCGCGTTCACTACAGGTGGCATGCGACTCGGCGACAGACTTCGATTTCCTGCCGTACTTCTTGGCCGACTTGCATCCACGGAATCTAAAAACGACCCACTACGATCTTCGCCCGCTGATCGATACAACGGCCTATCACCGGGCGGTAATGGCGCACTACGAGTAGCGACAATCGCGAGCATCACGCGTTAGTGGACGCGCGAGCTTATCGAAAAGGGTGGCTTGCCTGGATGGACACCCGCAAAACGGAACAAATGCGCTAGCATTTGCATCGATACTTTTATAAGGCGCCATTGTGAGCACGATCCATCCTTGGGAACGCCGCATATATATCGATACGGAATTTACTGATATAGCGGCACCTCGCTTGATAAGCTTTGCGATGGTGTCCGAAGACGGACACGAGTTTTACGGCGAGGTTGCGGAGGTGGATGAGGAAGTTTGCAGCGCTTTTGTGCGAGCCCAGGTATTGCCTCAGCTCGGAAAGTTTCCGGGGTGCATTATGACGCGCGACGCCTTGGCCGAGGCAGCGCGAATCTGGATGTTGAAGTTTAGCGGCTTAAGACAACGGCCCGTCATCTGCTACGACCATCCGATTGACCTTCAGCTTTTGTGGGAACTCATTGGCCGGAAGCCTGCAGGTTGGAAAGAAAAGCTGATTAGCTTGAGAATAGATCCAGTTCGGAGGGAGCAGTATTTCAGAGAACACGGTGGACACCATCATGCACTTCACGACGCTCGCGCGAACAGGGCTGCGTACAGGTGAGGGCTATAGTTCAGTCTTGCACAGCAAGTGTAAGCGCGAATTTACGCACGCCGCTTTGAGTTCGCTGGCGCACTGTAGCTAGATCAGACAGGCGCCGATACTTCGTGCGGCTTCGGGAAGTTGAACGGCAGCGGATCGCTGATATCGCGATCCGGCGTGCGCTGCGGCAGCTCAGTCAGTAGATTAAGCAGATATGCGTCCCTGGGCAGTGAAGACAGGTCCGTGCGTAGACGAAAACTGGCCATCATGTGACCAAAAAGTAATCGACTGGGCGGCGTCAAGCCGAACGCTCATGGGCCTCGGTCTGAAATTGCCGGATGGCGACGTCAACATCGGATTCGCCACGTCCGAGCATGTGTACCGTCGTACACGGCACGCCACCTGCGGAGAACTTGCGACGCAAAAACTCAGCTTGAGCAACGTCGTGTCTTGATAGAAAGACCTGATAACCGCGGGCACGCACAAGATTGCCCAGCAAATCGGCAAATGCAGACGCGTGGACGACATCGTTGTGCTGGAGGGGGTCGTCCATAACTAGGGCTGGCCACCGCGACCACGGAAAGGACAAGCTTGCGGCACATAGCATACTAACGGCGAGAGCGGCCATTTGACCTTCGCTGTGATTAAGAAGTGGATCCAACGAGCCAACATAGTTAGGAGTCTCTTTGCAACCACGCTTCGGTGGCCCGCTGGGGACCGACAGCACGGCTATGTGGACGGTGCACGCGTTCATCTTTGCAACGCGGATATCAGCTGTGCGCCGTAAAATATAGAAGCCCGATGCGAGCGGTCGACAAGCCGGCGACACGTCCATGTTTGCAATTGGGCCGGACCTCTGCCGGGCGTTTCGTTTGGCAGACGCGAGTTCTACGTGGAGCTTGCAGATACGTGGCGGGATAACGAATGCTCGGACTTCGTCAAACGGGAAGTGCTACCACTGCTCCAAGGAAACCCGATTCCCGTTTGCATCGCGCGCGAACGTTTGATCAATTGGTTTGCGGATGGTCCCCGTTCGCTGCGGGCGGCATGCGATTCGATAGCTGGCCGATATCTGAGGCAGCACAAGGCGCCACTGGCTGCGAGAGTGGCTCGCGTGATCCGCATTGATGAGGTGTGGAAGGCAGTCGACCCGCTGGACATGCGTGCCGGCTTCGATACTGCGCTGGCGCGGGCGGTCACGATGTTCGCACGCTGCGCATCCGCACCACGCTTATGGGGCTACTCATGGTCGACTGAAGAAGAGCTTCGTGAGCCGCTCCGGCTCCGAAAGCTTCGTCGGAGCTATTCGGCAACGTCAGAGACCACCCGAAGTCATCCGCTTGTTACTTTCGACGACCGCGCGGTCTTCAACTTGCGAATCGATCAAACTCACTTCGGAGGCTTACGCGCGTTGCGATCGGCGTCGCTGTGTGGATGTCCCTAAAAGTCTTCTCTAACGCTATACCAAATGATCGCAGGAGCCTCCCGGATAGTCGAGTAAATATCGCGGATTTCAAAAAAGCGCGGGTAGCTACCGGTCACATGACTGATTCCAAATCTCTTTAGGGCGATAACAGCCCGTGGGACATGAAAATACTGCGTGACAACGAGAGCACTTTCCAGATGGCGCGTTTTCATATAGGCGCTAGCGTTTCTGGCGGTGTCCCATGTGTCAAGACCCATGTTATCCATGACTATCTGCTCCTTGGGAATGCCTCGTCTGACAAGATAATTTTCCATCGCCAGCGCTTCGTCGGTACCTTGTTTATCAACACCACCACTCACAAATATCTGACGGCACGCCCCATTCTCATAACATTGGCGCGCCCGATCCAGTCTTGCCGATAACCTGTTCGATGGGCTACCATCCGCATGAACTTCGTTACCGAAAACGACGGCAATGTCAGATTTTTGAGGCTTAAAGAGCAGTCCTATTGAGGCTACAATCAGGGAAGTAATTAACCAGACTCCGGCTATCCACTTCAATATTGAAATTAACATGCAAACATGAAAAAAGTCATTGGTGTGGTTGCGCTTCTAGTCGTTGCCTGGATTGCCATAAACACAAGCATCCCGACGCCGCCCAAGTCAAAAGTGTGCAGCGCAGAATGGTTTAGCTACGTGGGCCAGCACTATTTCGACATCTCCGATGGGCAGGGGCATGGGCCTGACCCCGGAAGTAGCGAGTGGTTGGGTTCGGTGGAATGGAAGGCAAAGCTTCCCATTCGGGGCAATCTTCCCGACATCGAGCGGTGCGAACGGATCCAGCAACAGCTTGAGAGCCATACGTTCATTATCAATAACGCGCTTGGACTGGACATTTCACTTTGATGGAGCGGCTAAGCCGAATGCACTCCTCATCTGCGTTACCACTTGCATGCCATATTTTCCAGGGCATGCCCGCCCTTCGTGCCCTGGAGCAAGTAGCTGATATTCACGATGGCCACCTAGGGCCTTGAGATTGAAAAACTCTTTCAGTGTTTTAATAAGCGTCGTCAGCGCGTCCAACTGAGCCTTGGTCGGCATTTCGTGGTCGAACGCTACCGCGTCGCGCCCAATGTCCAACGTCCCCTTAAGTTTTTCCCATAGCGACTTCCGGCTGTATTCCTGCTGCCACGCCTCGCCCGCTTCAGCAAGATTCTCAAGAAGCACAATTCCAAGTTTTCCAGTGTTATCTCCCATCACGTGCGACCCAACGAAGCGCACATCTCTGGCTTCGAAAATTTCACCGTTGCACGAGACCGCATAGTGATACCCGATGTCGTAAAAGCCATGCATGTCGTATTCCTGAGCCTTTTTCATCTGCTCGATGGCCCCTTGCTCGTTGACAGCGCATGAATAACTATGGCCGGCATGGTGGATGACCACATCGCTGTAATCCCAATTTGAAGGGGTCAAGGTATCCCTCGGAGGCTTGGCGCCCCAGGACGAGCGCTCCACCAGTGTGTAGCCGGACTTCTTCAACACTGTGATGATGGCTTGTCGCGTCGCGGCCCGGTCATTCACGGTCACCGCGACAATCTGTCCGGCCTTATAGTTGGCAACGGGATCGCCCTGCGACCAGTGTTCAGGTGTGTACTGATAGTCCGACATGATTAACCCTCCTGAACCTTGAGATTGCCAGTGGGCGCCTTGAACACTAGGTGAACCTGGATATCGCTGCCGGGCCTGCCATCGATATCGGCAAAACCGCTTTCATCCGTCATGCCATGGCTCGCCTGCCCGTCAACGTTGGCGACGTATTGACGGTTTGCCAAGGGCTCCTGCGTGTCACTATCTACGAACTGGAAGCGCCGCCCCAATTGTGGCTCACCGCCTTGCTCGGGCTCAGCCCCGGGGTTGCCCGTGTTTTGGGAGGAACTCTGCTTGTCGGCGTCATCGGAGCCGACCTCTTCCCACAGACTGGAGAGCGAATTTATCAGGCGCGGCTTCTCTTCGCACGAACACATGCAGAGATCGTTATTCAGCGCCGGCTGTTTGCCCATGAGCTTGGTCGGCCTCCTTGGACCATCTCCCACAATGCGGCCCTTCGAGTTGCACCTAGGGCAGTCAGCATAGTCACCTAGCATGACCAAAGCTTTTCCCATATTAAGGCAACTGTTAGATGATGCGATCGCAATTCCGTCTGCGGTCGTCTTGTCGCCGTCAACAATGTTGTATCGAATCAAGGAACACTCCCGACCTTTGCTTAAGCGCAGGACTATAAACAGTAACTCAAGAGGATGGAATCGAATAATTTCATAGAAATAGCAGGTTTGACTTGAAGGGCGACTCCTCCGAAGTGCCGTCTATTGCCAGCCACATTGCAGCGCGCCGGTGTCAGGATGATGCAATTCTTTCCGATATTCATTTTGCATGGCATCAAGAAGAAGCTTGTACCGATTTAACATTTGTTTTCCAAATCTGGATTGCGATATTTATATTATTTTATGTAGAATCGCGCGATGACGCGGGGGCGCGTGTTGAATAAAAAGAGGCGGTATGGGAGCGCAAGACCTGATTGGGGCGATTACCGGCGGACTCGCACAAAGTGACCGGCTACTGAAACTGGATAGCCCGCTTGGTGAAAATGTGTTGCTACCGCAACGCCTTGTAGGAAATTCTCGAATTGGCCGTCACTACGAGTTCACGCTTGATGTCGTCTCGACCAGCGATGGAATCGAACTCAAAAAGCTGATCGCCCAGCCTGTAACCCTATGGATGCAGCAATCCGATCAGTCGTACGCTCCGCATCATGGTTACGTTCATACTGCGCGGCGCCTGGGGTCTGACAGCGCCCTGACCAGTTATCAGATCGGATTTGCATCATGGATGCATTTTCTGCGGTTCCGAAAAGATGCGCGTATTTGGCAAGATAAATCGGTTGATGAAATCCTAACCGATGTTTTCAATATGCATCCGCAGGCCCAGGGTGCATTTCGCTTTACGTTGCGCAATCCGCTGCCGCAACGCTCCTTCTGTGTTCAATACGAGGACGACTGGAATTTCTGTCATCGCCTGATGGAGGCCGAAGGACTCTTCGGTTATTTTGAGCAGGCTGGCGACGGGAAATCGCATACGCTGGTAGTCACCGATAATCTCGATGTGTTGGCGCCACTGTCGCCGCAAGCGGTTGACTTCTACCGATCCGGCACTAACAGTGAGACCGGCGCGTTCGTGCAATGGAGTGGTACTCGCACGCTTCAAAGTACGACCCTCACGACGCGCACGTTCGACTACAAGGCGCCGTCATCCGCCGCAAATCCGAAGGGCACGACGATCCCAACGCTGACCACGCAAGGCAACCTGCCATCGCAAGCTGAGGTGTATGAATACACTGGTGCGTATAGCTATGCGGAGCAGGCGCGCGGTGATCAGCTTTCCAAGGTGCGCATGGAAGAATGGGAATCGCGGGCCAAGCGATTTCATGGCGTGGGCGCAGTCCGACGCATCGATGCGGGTCGATGGTTCGAACTCGCCGATCACCCGGATCACAACCTCGGTAGTCAGCAGGAACGGCAGTTTGCGGTGATCGGCGTCGAATGGACGATCGAGAACAACTTGCCCGTGTCCAGCGGCACGACTGACTTTCCGCATAGTCTGACCAGCGCTTTGGCCGCCGCACGGACGCAGCATGGCACGCAGGCGTTAATCATCAAATCAAGCGATGGCAGTGAAGGCTTCTTCATGGCGAGCGTGGAGGCACAGCGCCGGACAGTGCCATATCGTAGCCCGCTGGACCATGACAAGCCACTGATGCATTTGCAGACAGCGACCGTGGTTGGGCCTGCCAACCAGGAAGTGTTTACAGACACACTAAACCGGATCAAGGTTCGGATGCACTGGGATCGGCTGAACCCGGGCGACGAAACGGCTTCGTGCTGGATGCGCGTCGCGCATTCAAATGCTGGCGGTAGTTATGGCGGAGTCCACGTTCCGCGCATTGGCGAGGAAGTCATTGTGTCGTTTGTCGATGGCGACTGCGATCGACCTATCGTCACGGGACGCCTCTACAACGGCTCAAAGACCCCGGACTGGCATTCGAACGGAATCCTCTCTGGATACAAGTCGAAGGAGTACCAGGGCAGCGGATTCAACCAGATGGTGATGGACGACGCCACCGGGCAGAACCGTGTCCAGTTGTATAGCAGCAGTACCAACGCGCAGTTGCACCTTGGATATCTGGTCAGTCAAACGGGCAACACCCGCGGCGCATATCTTGGGAGCGGGTTCGACCTCAAGTCGGACGCCTACGGCGCGGTCAGGGCCGGTCAGGGGCTCTACATATCGACCCATCCCACCACCGGCGCCGCAACCCAGCCGCTCGACGTTCGCAACGCAAACGCCCAGTTGGTCAATTCGGAAAGCGTGATGGAATCGCTGTCGCAGTCGAGTGAGACTAATCAGGCCGGGAGTCTTAAGGATGGGTATGAATCGCTCAAAGCATTTACGGATGCGACCCAGAATAGCGTTTCCGGTGCGGCGGGTACAGGCGGCAACACGGCGGGCGGTGGGACTGGCAATGCGAACGCATTTAAGGAGCCGGTCATGTTGTTTGCGACCCCTGCGGGGTTTGCGACATCGACGCAAAAGTCTGCACAGGTTTCTGCGGATCAGCACATCAATCTGGTGAGCGGGCAGAGCACGCACATCGCATCGGGGAAATCACTGCTTGCCAGCGTGACCGAGAAGATCAGCCTGTTCGTGCAAAACTCGGGAATGAAGCTCTTTGCGGCGAAAGGCAAAGTAGAGATCCGGGCGCACTCGGACAACGTGGAAGTGACTGCCCAGAAAACCTTGAAGTTACTCTCGACGAGCGAGACGATCGAGGTCGCTTCGGCCAACGGGATTCTGCTGACGTCAGGTGGTGCCTATATCAGGATCGAAGGGGGCAACATCCAGATCCATGCGCCAGGCACGGTCGACATCAAAGGCAGCCAGCATTCGTTTGAAGGTCCTGCACGGACTAACTATTCGCTGCCGGACTTACCGCAATCGGGCCCAGCGCAGTTCAGCCAGAAATTCCTGTTTCGTTCAATCGACGACGGAAAGTCTACTGCCGATGTGAGCTACGGCATGTTCGCTGTTCCTGCCGGCTCAACTACGGTGCAACGAGTGCTCGCAGGGCTGTCCTCGGACTCTGGATCGGAGCGCAAGCTAAATCCCGAGAACACAGAGGCGGTAACGGTGCTCTACGGGCAAGGCGAATGGGGCACTTTATTCGATGCAGATATTGATCGTGAAGCAGAGGCTTCCAGTGGTTCACTCGACGAAGAAGATGGGGTTGCGTAACGATGGCGGAAGATAACCAATACACGGTCCAACCTGGCGACAGCCTTAGCTCGATCGCTCAGAGAAACGGAGTTACAGTCAGCGATCTTGTGAAATTGAACAAGATAGACAACCCCAGACTCATCTACCCTGGCCAGAAACTTGTCCTGCGCGAGCAGCCAGAGCAGGATGCCGAATCGTATTTTAGCGAATTGTGGATTCGCATAACCGATGCCAATGGCGCGCCAATTCCTGACCTTAAGACCAAAGTAGTTGCCGGGGCTGACTCTCAAGAGCATGTGACGGATAAGCAGGGACTCATTCCACCTATCCAAACGCAAAAAGCATCGGAAAAAGTCCAGGTCTTTGTCGCAAAGATTGACGGCGGGACGAAAAAGGTTGCAGAGATTGCTCCGCCTGCAGGCGTGCATCAGGCGACCCTTCGCAGTCCAAAAGTAAAGCTCGATACAGCGCTGCGAGTACATCAGGGCGGAGCCGATCATCACGAGGCGGCGCCGTTGCCCTTGCCACCAGGAGAGACTCAGCAAAACCGGGATACAGCCGGAAATCCGGTCGTAAATGTAGGTGTCGAATGCCCGAATAACGACAACTTGCGACTGGGGCCAAATGCCAAGTTTCGCGACTACATCATTTCTGCTGGCACCAGGAGTGGATTTAAACCGCAAGCCGTTGCTTCTGTCATCAATATTGAGGCGGCCAAATTGGTAGTCTCGGTTGAGAAAAAAGTCAAAATCCACGGCAAGATCAAAACAAAAATCGTCAAAGTGTCGACCGGCGAATGGAACCCCGCGTCCGCTGCTTCGGGCTCCAGCGCCCGCGGACTGACACAATTCCTGGCGGGCACGTGGCTTGGCGAGGCAGTCCGCTCCGGAACGTTCGTTAACGAAAAGGCTGAAGCGAACGGGTGGGTAACGAAGGATGCGCACGGCAAATATCACGTCGTCCCGGCCCATAAAGCCGAGCTGCTTGATTTCAGGTCGAATGCCGAGGCCGCGATCATGGCAGCCGTCGACTATGGGATGTCGAATTTCCGTGCACTCCAGTCAAACGGATACAATTTCTCTGGACTGAACGACGGCGAGCGAGCGAAGATCCTATATTTGTCCCATCACCTCGGATCGGGCGACGCGAACAGATATCTTGCCGGGACTATTGCTGCCGATGATACGTACTCACAGGCGACACCGGGTCATCCGGCTAGATTGATCGCTCGAGGGGCAAAAACTCTTTTGATCGCACAGATTGGTGCTTCTGCTGCAGCCAAACGCGCAGAGGACAATGGTGGCAATTACGTGAAGGCACATCGACTGTGGCTGAGTCAGCTGATCGACAACGGTGTCAACTTCAAGAACTTTGCCTGTGACCCGACCAAGCTTGCTGACGTACGCCCCTTGCTGGATCTCGTGACCGCAGTGGGCGGGACGAACCCGACTTTTTAGGAGATGAATTTGTTTAAGTTGTCACTGATCGGGCTTTTTTTGTCGTTTTGCTGTGCAGGCTCTTACGCACAGACGGATGGTGGAGACCACGACTCCATTCAGACCGCTGCCGGTACGCTGTCTATCGTGAAGGTAGAGCACGTAAAAACAGACGGCGTTACCTTCAATGCCTCGTTGAACGGTGCGCAGTTCGACCAGCTTTATGGGTCTCACTACACCTACTACACAGACTCCACCGGGGCGGACAAACCCGCCACGCGCGTAGTCGTCCAGGACTTCATCGGCGGGTTCTCCGATACTCCCTCTGTGTCGTTATATGACTTCCGAAAAAAACCACCGGTTGCACTGCCGATCAGTAACAAGCTCGATGTGGATGACGTTCGTTGGACAGATAGCGCTGTACTGCTGAGTGCGAATGGCAAGTGGTACTCGTTCTTCCGCAATAAGCTGTCGCGTTCACAACCTCCCAAGAAAACCGCGCAGTAAGTATCGGCTGGGTGGCGGTGTAGCGGAGTCCACTTGGGCATGGAACGGACGCCTTCACGTGGCACATTACGTAGTCAAGTGAAGGCGAGCGCTCATTTCGAGCTTGAACATCCATGGCGACTCCGCACCTTAAGGCGCCCAACGCTGGCAAACCGGAGTCGTTCCTCTTCGTCGATCGGTATCGCGACTACCCTTCGCAAACACAATGGGTTGTTGAGCGTGTCTCGATAAACCCCACTATGTTCAAACGACTTTTACCTTCGCTTCTGCTTGCGACGATTGGCTTCGCCACTGCATTTTCGGCTGAAACAACCACTGTAACGCCCAGATTTTCGGACTTCCCTGCGGGAGCATACGGAGGAAAGCTTTACATACCCTCGTACTACGCCAAATCAGATGACATGTGGCGAGATGACATGGGCAAGGCGGTGGCGCCGCCCAAAGTCAACTTCGCTGGAAAATACTATATCGGCTTGCATAGTTGCGGAACAGAGTGCAGGTACTACACGATGTCTGATCTGTCAACTGGCAATGACTCAAAGGCCTTAGACATGTTTTCTTCTGATGGCGAGAAGCCGCAAAAAACAAGTGATGGAAGAACCTATGTTACCGAGCTGCTAAGTCGTCCGGACAGCAAAATGGTAGTCGCTGAGTATCATATCGACCAGTCTGCTAACAAACCGGAGGAATGCCGGGAACGGATATTCTTGTTGAGCGACGATGAAAAATAGGTTACTCCCATAACGGCGACGATTCCCTCTTGCCAGTTGCAGAAGTAGGCTTGACGAACCTAACTGAAAACGAAATCGGCGAAGCTTTTCGATGATGGATCTTATCCGGTTGGGAGATGACACAGACCACGATGGCAAAGTTATCAGCGCGTCGCTGTCCGGCCACAAGCGACCTGTCGCATTTCTGGTTGAAATCTTTGACAATCAGTACCGACTCGGGATGTGCGAAACTCCGAGCGTCGTCCGTCGCGTTCGGAAATAGCATCCATATGGCTGCCATGCAGGCGGACCGGCAGCTTGATCGTCAATTTAGGTAATCGTGAAAAAGACAGCCAAGCCGTCGTGGGTTGATGTCAAAGGACATCTCTCGCAATTCGATCGTACCGGTTTGCTTGCGCTCGTTCAAGACCTGTACGCGGCGAGCAAGGAAAACCAGGCGTTCCTGCATGCGCGATTTAACCTGGGTGACGATCTTCTGAAGCCATACAAACGCACCATTGACAGATGGGTATGTCCTGACGTTTTCAGGGATCAGGCCGCTTCGGTCTCGAATGCGAAGAAGGCGATCTCGGATTACAGGAAAGCTGTCGGACGACCAGAAGGGTTGGCAGAGCTTATGGTGTTTTATTGCGAACGCGCCGCTGGATTTTGCGCTGAGGTTGGCTTCGAAGACGACACGTTTTTTGCTGCGTTAGTACGAATGTATGAACAGGCTCTGAGATCGTCGGTTGCCTTGTCGCGTGACGAGCGCGATCGATTCTTCGCGCGACTCGACGCAGTATGTCGAGTCTGCAATAGCTTTGGCTACGGGGTCAGCGATGATATGCGGATCCTCTTTGCGGAATACGTCCCCGATGAGCGCTGATTGCAGGTTCACGCTTAATCGCTGTCGAGCGCGCGGTTGTTGATGAACCGGGGGGCGCGGAAAAGGCAAAGTGCGGCCAGTTTCGGACGTTCGATATCAGTGCCTAAATCGTCGACAACCCACCGCGCGAAACATTCCGGTGACGAGCACATGAAAAGCGAACCGGGGGTTTTCAATGACCCGCCAAACGTTGCAGCTATCGCAAGCAAGGGTGTCCTTTGCGGACGCGATTGGATTGACGATGAGGGTAGCGCGTGGCAATTTCACGGCTCTCAATCTAGTCGGCAAGAAGGCGATGCCCTCGTGGTAAGTTTGCAGAACATCGTTGAGTTGGACGATACGATTCGCGACTTGCCCGATCTTCCGGTCGGATGCCACGCCTGGCGAACCGGCGGCCGGCGCGCATTTTTAGAGCGTAGTTTCCAGCTGAGCTAACCACCCGGGCTACTCCCATTGATTCAACTCGCAATCGCCAAGTCGCCGGCCAACGTTAGCCAATATCGATCGTGCGGCTCGTGGATCGCTGCTGCTCCTGTTTCGGCACCGTCAACGTCAGGACGCCCTTGTCAAACTTTGCGAGAGCGTGGTCGGGATCGGCATTTTCCGGCATCGGGATTGTGCGCGTGAAGGCTCCATATGCACGCTCAAGCCGGTAACAGCCGTCCTCCTCACTGTGCACATCCTGCTTCTTTTCGCCACGCAATACCAACGCTCCGTCCTCGACGCTAACGGTCAAGTCCTCCCGCTCCATGCCTGGTAGTTCGACGGTCACGCGCAGTATCTTTCCCTCGTCGACCACGTCGATGCGCGGCTGGAAACGCGATGAACTGAAGTCGCCAAACCATCGTTCGAGCGCGCCGCGCGCCGCGAACGGATCATGAAAGAAATCCTCCATCGCACGCCACGAATCACGGGGGAAAAGTCGCGAAATGTCGGGCCACGGAACACGTGACGGTTCGCTGTCGGGCGGGCTTTGCGCACTGTCCGCCTCGGGCTTGCGTCCTGAACCGCGGAGAAATTTGAAAGGGTTCCACTTTTTCAGGTCGGTGTTCATCGTATGCTCCTCGATGGTCTGACAGGAGAACCGGATGTGCATCATTGCGTTCACACTGCCACGTTTCTGCCGACGTCCATGGACACACCGTCTGCAGTCAGACTGACGGGGTGCGGCGAGACGTCGCGCTGCGTCTACCGCCCGGGTGTGACGCGGCAGATGCCAGTCGGCAAGCAGACGGGCATCGCGCCCGCTCGTGACCAAGCCGATATATCCACCATCTGCGAGGGCCGGGCCGCTTGCGAACTGACGCACCGGCACGGCCCATATGCTGATCGTTTACCCGCATCACCCTTCCTCCATGACGTTCTGTATCCGCACCTCCACGAACGGGCGATGGCGACCTCGCGGCCGCCACCGGTTTTTTCTCCTGTCGTCGTTGCGGCTCTGCCGGGCTCAGTCCGTCTGCACCTCGATCCGGCGTGGGCGTGCTTCGTCTCGACGCGGAATCGTCAGTTTCAGCACGCCGTCCTGCAGGTTTGCATCGATCTTCGATGTATCGAAGTCCGGGCTCAGCGAGAACGCGCGCGCGAAATGCGGTTCCCGGATCTCGGCGTGCTGCAACCGCAGACCGGCGGGCGTCGGCACAACTGCTTCGGCCTCGATATAAAGATTGCCGTCGTGCACCTTCACGTCGAGTTTGTCCTTTGTGACGCCTGGCAGGTCCGCCCACAGCGTGATGCCCTGGCTGTCCTCGAACACGTCGACTGCCGGTGCGAGCGTCATCCGCCGCGCCGGCTGGTCACCCTCGCGTCGTGCTACCGCGTTCTGGTCGCGCTCAGCGACCTGTGTCCTGTCGTTCATGGCTTGCTCCTTGAATGGCTGACATTACTGGACGGTAATGGCTCGCGGCTTCGACGCTTCACGCTTGCCTACGCTGATCGACAGGCAACCGTTGGTGTAGCGCGCCTGCACCTTGTCGGGGTCCGCATTCTGCGGCAGCTCGATCACGCGCCGGAAACTGCCGCTGAACCGCTCCTGTGCATAGGTGCGGGTGTCGTCCCGGGTTTTGTCATCGCTGCTGGTCTGGGCGGGCTTGCGCTCACCGCTGATTGTCAGCAGGCCCTTGTCGATCGACACGTCGAGTTCGGCCAGCTTCAGACCGGGCGCGAACGCGACGATTTCGATTGAGTCGTCGGTCGTACCGATGTTCAGCTGCGGAAAGGCCCCGAAGCGGCCCGAGCGGATGCTGGACGGAAAACCGCCGAACAGGCTGTCCATCTGCCGCTGCAGACGGTCAAACTCACTGAACAGGTCGGTTCCGGAAAAGAGATCACTCATCGTATCCTCCTTCGATGCAGCGAGGAGGCGAACGGGCCTACGCGCTCCAGTCCGCCTGCCAGGCCGCTGGCAAACAAATCGAAACACGCAGCGCACCGGATGTGACCGGCGCATCTGCCTGAGCGAAATCAAAGATAGAACCTACGGTGAAAATTTCAAGGGGCGGTGGTGAAATTCCGGTCTTGAAAATCGCCTGCCAAATCCTATTATCACGGTGCGTTGCAACGGAACCGGAGGACACCATGGAATTCGATTCGGACTGGCTCACGCTTGGCAGACACCGCGTCCGGCTGCGCTCGACCAGAGGCTTTCCGACGGAATTGATGCGTAGCGTGGCGGAGGCCGTGCAACTCGCGATCGACAACAACATGAGCGCCCGCGCGCGGCTGGTCGAGATCGTCTTCCAGCACGAACAAACCTACGATATCGCTGTCGGCACGACACTGACCGAAGACCGCGTTTGTGCGCCGCAACTGGAAGCGGCGATTGCGGTGGTGCTCGGCCTGCTGCCGGATCAGGTGAACATCATCGTGACGACAGTAAGTCAGGAGGAAGTCGACCTGCACTTCGGCGTGTATGAGCGCATGCTGGCCGAGAAACTGGGCGTGGTGCCGCCAATCCAGTGATCTTCGGGCGATTGCGCTTAGCCGCAGGAGCAGCCTCCACGAAACAGGTCAGAGGCTACACCCTGAATCATCAGGAAACAGGAGACTAAAATGAAGATCCTGTTCATGACGAGCGTAGCGCTTACCCCCGCCAAAGCCCGCGAAGCGATGCATAAGAACGGGAAGGCTGGCTGACGGGTGTGCTGTGAACCGCCTCTGACCCAAAGCAGCCAGCCTCTGGCAAACCAGGCGGTTCACAAGCCGGATGGGAGCAGCATCACGAAAGAACGCTCGCAGGCACTGCTGGCATCGGCCGTCCTGGCCGTTGGCTCAGCTGCTGCTGTGGCCGCCGAGCCGCCCCTGAAAACGCTGCCGTCACAACAGGACATTTGGATCACTGGCACGATCCAGCGGGGCAACGGGCAGTACGCGCCGGGTGAACATACGTCGCTCCGGCTGGACCGTCCGTCAACCTAGCCCTGCGACGACAAGGTTGTGACAGATATCGTGCTCGGAATGGCCGGCGTACCGGATCGTTTGCTTCTGGCTGCCCTATTTGGGGCAGCGGGTCGCGGTCAGGGGATGCGTCATCTGTCCGGATTCCAGTATCCGGTTCACGCCGATGCTGGACTTCGTGTTTCCGATCTACTGACGGCATTCGCGGGACCTCCCGGACCATAACAAGGTCCGGGACGCGACACCCGTTTTCCTCCGTTCAGCCGGCGACGACCTGACCTAATGCCGGCGGTCTTGCTGTCTGGGCGAGCCCATCTTGATTCCGAATGGCTGCTTTGCAGAAAGCTCGGCGGCCGCTCCGGGTCGCGTGCTGCCGATCGCCATCAGGCAGTGATCGGCCACTTTCGGTCGTTCGACGGACCGGTCAAAATCGCTGACACCCACCCATTAGCGGGCCCGGTGTCAAGTGAGCAAACAACACCTTCGACTGCCTTAGCAGCCGATTTCGATTGCACTGACCGAATGCAGTAGCCGAGCGCACCCGTTTCTTCGATTCATGGCTGCGACGGATCGCGCCAGACACCCATCAGGCTCAAGCGATCGGCGTACATCGGTTGCCTGTCG
>NZ_JALQCK010000042.1:0-86815 GCF_030464835.1 Paraburkholderia sp. WS6 | reverse complement strand
GGGCGACCAACCCAAGGGCCGAGGTTGCTATTACCTTTTTCATTTCTGCTCCTCTGTAAAAAACTTATTTGTCATATCTGGCAGTGCCACACCGGCGCCGACTTTTAATCAAGCGTTCAAAACACCGGGTGACCATTGATCAGGCTAGGCAACCACGTCGAGAACATCGGTACGTACGTCACGATGTTGATCGCGCTGAAGATAGCCAGGTAATAAGGCCACGCCACCTTGGTGGTTTCACCTATCGACACATTGCCGATCGCGCAGCCGATGAACTGCACCGACCCGATCGGCGGATGCACGAGACCCAATGCACAATTCAGCAAAATCATGATCCCGAACTGAACGGGGCCGACGCCGGCATGCATCGCCATCGGCAGGAACAGGGGCGTGGTGATCAGGATGTGCGCGGCCATGTCGACGAACGTGCCGAGAAAGATCTGGATGATGTTGATGTAAAGCAGCATCAACCATGGCAAGCTCGTTGCCCCATCGAGCATGTGCTCGATGGCGTCGGGAATCTCCAGATAGGCCATCTGGTAGCGCAGCATGTTCGACACGCCGATCAGCAGCAACACCACGCCAGTGGTTTTAGCGGCCTTGGACAGCGCATGAAAGAGCTTCTTCATCGTCATCGTGCGATAAATGACGATCGTCAGCACTAGCGAATAAGCCACTGCGATAGCGGCGGCTTCCGTCGCTGTAGCAATACCCTTGGCCACGCAGACCAGAATGATCGCGATCACCATCAAACCGGGCAATGCACCCAGAAACGTGCGGGCCACCGCGAACCAGCCAGGAAAGCGCTGTAATTCGGTCGAGCCGTCAGGGCGACGCGGATAGCCGAACTTGACCGCCTGCCAGTACGCGGCGATGAGCACGAAACCCATCACCCACAGCACCGGCAACAAACCAGAAAACAACAGATCGCCGATCGACACGCCGCTCATCTGGTGACCGTTCAACGTCCCGGTGATGCCTTGGGCCGCGAACGCATAGATGATCATGTTCGTCGAGGTGGGCATCAGCGCGCCCGCCAGCGACGAATGGGTTGTCACGTTGACCGCATAGGCCGCGCTGTAGCCTTCGCGCTTCATCAGCGGAATGACGACGCCGCCCATGGCGGAGGTGTCTGCCGTCGGCGAACCGGACACGCCGCCAAACAGCGTGCACGCGACCACGTTAGCCATGCCGAGCCCACCGCGGAAATGACCCACCGTGGCCTGCGCAAAGCGCAGGATGCGGTCGGCGATACCGCCGTGCAGCATCAACTCGCCGGAGAAAATGAAGAACGGGACGGCGAGAAACGAAAACGCGTTCATTCCCGAAATCATCGACTGCATGGCGGTGGCCGCCGGCAAGCCTTCATACAGATACGTCAGGACGCACGAGAGTCCCAATGCGAACGAAACAGGAACCCCGAATACGAGGAAAACGAGGAAACTAACTGAGAGGATGGCAAGTTCCATGATTCTTCTATTTTTGTTTCTGTGCGAAAAGCCCCAGCAGGTTCTCGAACGAGAACAGAGCGATGCAGGCGCTGGCAATGACCGGAATCAGATATCGAAGCGCTTCCGGAAGGCCCAGGATCGGGATCTTGTCGTCCATCGTCGTCTCCGCCATCTGCCAGCAACCAAAGAAAATCGCCACGGCTAGCACGATCAGGCAAATATGCTGGAACGCATGGGCGATCGTCTGGCCTTTCGGCGGCAGCTTCTTGACTAGCGAGTCGAGCCCAATGTGGCCGCCCTCGCGAACTTTGAGCGCGGCGCCGAACATGGCGATCACAATCACCAGCAGGAGGGCAATGGGTTCGACAAAATCCGGTGCATCGCTGAAGACATAGCGCATCACGACGCTATAAATTACCAACAGGCACAGCGTGGCGAGACTCGCCGACGCCACGACCACCAGCACGCGGAAGAGAAAATCGTTTGGGCGTTTCATGAATCTCATTGACCCCATCCTTGCATACGGCGGACTTATATTTGATCTTCAGGAATCCTGCCAAGCCTCACCGGCTCAGGAAACCGCACCGTGGGAAAAACCGGCAGCCCGTGCTGCACGGCCCTTCCCCACCGCGTTACGTCCAAACTTATTTGACTGCCTGGATTTCGTCGACGAGCTGCTTCATTTGCGGCGTCTTTTCATACTTCGCCCAAACCGGCTGCATCGCCTTCACGAAAGCAGGACGGTCGATCTGCGACGCGGTAACGATCGTCGCGCCACCCTTGGTGACCGTCTTTGCCGCGTCGCTTTCACGCGCGGTCCACAGCTTCGTGTAGTAAGGCACGGAGTCAGCCGCCGCCTTCTTGATGATGTCCTGTTCCTGCGGCGTCAGCGTGTCCCACACCTTCTTGGAGAACACCAGCACTTCCGGCGTCATCGAATGCTGGGTTTCGGAATAGACCTGCGCGACTTCGAAGTGCTTGGTCTCTTCGTACGACGGCAGGTTGTTTTCCGCGCCATCCACCAGACCCGTCTTCAGGCCCGTATAGACTTCGGCGAACGGCATCGGCGTCGGCGTGCCGCCCATCGCCTTGATTTCGTCGACCATCAGATCCGACGGCTGCACGCGCACCTTGAGGCCCTTCATATCGGCGGGCGAATGGATGGCCTTCTTCGCGTACATCGAGCGCGCGCCGCTCTCATAGAACGTCAGCGCGATCATGCCCTTCGCCTTGAAGGCGTCGAGAATCTTCTGGCCTTCCGGGCCGTACATCACTTTGCGGAAATGGTCGATGTCGCGGAACAGGAACGGCAGCGACGGAATCATCGAT
Source organism: Paraburkholderia sp. WS6 (assembly GCF_030464835.1). Taxonomy (NCBI): domain Bacteria; kingdom Pseudomonadati; phylum Pseudomonadota; class Betaproteobacteria; order Burkholderiales; family Burkholderiaceae; genus Paraburkholderia; species Paraburkholderia sp. WS6. Next base: position 84,035 of record NZ_JALQCK010000042.1, on the reverse strand, counting down.
TCAGGAACGATCTCGTTGAACGCGGCACCGTTGGCGCGCGCCATGTCCAATGCGCCGATGCGCACCTGATCGATCGTGTCGTTTTCGGAACCCAGCGCGCTGTTGCCGAAGACCTTGACGGAATCCTTGCCACCGGTTGCCTTGCTGATTTCTTCACCCATGTATTTCACGGCCATATTGGTCGGATAGGTGTCGCCATGCACGTCCGACACCCGGAACACGCGCGCGTGTGCCGACACGGTGCTGAATGCCAGCACGGAGGCCGCGACAATCATCGAAACACGGGAAGAGGCAAACTTGTTTTTCATCGTGACATTCCTTGAAATTAGATCATCCGAATGCGGAGGACCGCTTGCGAAGGACCGCTTTCGCGGGGTCGCTTACGGAGGGCCCCTTATGGATGCGACATGGTTTTGATGCGTCTCCCGGCTCCACGCACGCACCCCCTCTGGGTAGCGAGCGGTTTGCCGTGCTGGCCTGTTCTACTTCCCCGGCACAGATGCTCAGCACTCCTGTCAGACAACTCGACTTCTTTACTTCGACTGCTTCGGCATGAATCCCGCGCGCGTTGGTCATGCGCGTAGAGAACACTGGCCTCTTTGTCCGGCAGCCCAAAGCTATCTCGAAAGGAATTTGTTTGGGCTCATATGTTGTACGACGACATATGAAGTCTATAAAACGTGGTTTGAGTTGTACAGCCGGTATTTACCCGCACGACAGCGGGTTGGACGTAAGAGTTTCCGGGTCAAAATCCGACATCAAAGTCATGCCAGAAGGGGAACCGAGCAAAAGTCCCACCTCACGGATTTATATTTTTCGTAGAGAGGAAGATGACCCGAAAGTGGCATTTTTGCCACTATGTTGTACGACAAGTGATGAATAAAAGGCTGCGACTGTTGGGCGCCGACGTGCTAATTCCCCGGCGCCCCACCTCATTCACGTCGCTTATTCAGAGTTCGCCCGCGTATTCGGGCTCGGGCAACCCGGTCACGCCGGGGCGAACGGCAAACAGGTGGCCGTCGTGTTCGCTCGCGCCCGTCGCGGGACGAATCGACGTCACGAACAGCGTGTCCAGATTCCGGCCGCCAAACGCGCACATTGCCGGCTTCACGGCCGGCACGGCAATCTGCCGATCGAGCTTGCCTTGCGGCGTAAAGCGCAGCAACAGGCCTGCGTCGTTTGCGCAAATCCAGTAGCAGCCGTCTGCATCCACCGCCGCGCCGTCGGGGCGACCGACGTAATCATGCAGATCGGCGAATACGCGCCGATTGCGCGGCTCGCCCGCTTCGACGTCGTAATCGAAGGCCCAGATTTGCCGGCGCAGAGGATGCGAGTCCGACAGATACATCGTGGTCCCATCGGGCGACCACGCCAGACCGTTTTGCGTGATCAACGCGTCGACAACCGGCTCCGAGAGCACGCCGCGCTCGTCGAAACGATAGAGCGCGCCCGCAGGATTTGCCGCAGCCATGTCCTGCACCATCGTGCCGGACCAGAAGCGCCCTTGCCTATCGCAACGACCGTCGTTGAAGCGCATATCGTCGAAGGCGAAGCGCGGCGCGGCGAGCTTTCTGCCCGTCACCTTCATCGCTTCGCCGCGGGGCGCGCCTTCAGTCAGCGTGACCGCAAAGAGCCCCGTCTCACAGCCCGCCAGCACCGTGCCGCGATGATCGAAAGCGATGCACGCCACCTTCTCCGGCAATTGCCACTCGGTGCGCTCAGCCGCTTCGAGCCGCAGCCGCACGATCTTTTGCGCAGGAATATCCACCCAGTAGAGCGCCTGTTCAGCGGCACGCCATACCGGGCTCTCGCCGACTGACGCGGGCGCCTGCCCTGCCGCTTCGACACGCTCCACCCGCGGCTTCGTCAAGCCGCTCACCGCTTCGGCTCCATCGGACCGGCCAGCACGAACGGACCGCCCTGGAAATGCTGCGTCGGATCGTCGAGCTCGGCGGTAGGCGCTGTGACCGGAAAGAGGTGCTCGAACTCGACCGAACTGTCCTGCGGACGAAAACCGAGGAACGCCGCCTTGGTGTTGTCGACCCACTTGGTCCGGTTATCCGAGACGCCATAAACGATTGCGTGCCCGACCCGGGTGGTAAACAGCGAGCAACGCACCAGTTCGATAAAGTCGCGGAAGCTCAGATAGGTGACGAGCATGCGCGGATTCTTCGGCTGCTCGAACGACGAGCCGATCCGCAGACACACCGTCTCGAGACCGAAGCGGTCGAAGTAATAGCGCGACAGCGATTCGCCGAAGCACTTCGTCACGCCATACAGGCTGTCGGGACGCAGCGGCGCGTCGATATCAACCACCGACGTCGTGGGATGAAAACCCACGGCATGATTCGAGCTCGCGTACACGATGCGCTTCACGCCCTGCTTCTGCGCGGCCGAATAGAGGTTGTACAGACCGAGGATATTCGCTTCGAGCAGATCTTCGAACGGCGCCTCGACGGAGATGCCGCCCAGATGAACGACCGCATCCACGCCTTCCAGCAGCGCGTGAACGGCGGCTTCATCCGCGAGGTCCACGATCGATGCTTCTTCATGCGCTGCCACTTCGCCCAGCGGCGCGATATCGGTGACGCGCACTACGTCGGCCCACGCAGCGAGCGCACCGCGCAACTGCTGGCCGAGGTTGCCGGCAGCGCCGGTGAGCAGAAGACGGCGGAAAGGTTTCTGCGCCGCCGGGCGGTCAAGGTTCGAGTCAGTCATGTCTCAGTCTTTGTCGTGATTACGATCGGTACTATCAGGTCACCGGCGCCGGATTGAACAGCACCAACGCATTGTGGAGTTTGAGTTTCTCCGCGCAGGTCTCTTTACGTCCGCTTGCGACGTCGAGCATCAGGCGGAACAGCTCCCAACCCACGTCTTCGATCGTCGCGGCGCCGGTCGCAATGGTACCGGCGTTGATGTCCATCAGATCGTGCCAACGGCGCGCGAGATCGGAGCGCGTCGCGACCTTGATGACGGGCACTTCCGCGAGGCTGTACGGCGTGCCGCGGCCGGTCGTGAATACATGCAGGTTGATGCCCGCCGCGACCTGCAGCGTGCCGCAGATAAAATCGCTCGCCGGCGTGGCCGCGTAAATCAGGCCCTTCTGCTTGACCTTTTCACCGGGCGACAGCACGCCGGAGATGGCCGAGTTGCCCGACTTGATGATCGAGCCCATCGCCTTTTCAACGATGTTCGACAAGCCGCCCTTCTTGTTGCCGGGCGTGGTGTTGGCGCTGCGGTCCGCGCCGCCGCGCTTCAGATAATCGTCGTACCACTGCATTTCGCGGATGATCGCAGCCGCCACATCCGCATTGGCCGCGCGCGCCGTCAATTGATCGACACCGTCGCGTACTTCGGTGACTTCGGAGAACATCACCGTCGCCCCGGCGCGCACCAGCAAATCAGTAGCGAAGCCCACGGCGGGATTAGCGGTCAGTCCGGAAAAAGCGTCGCTGCCGCCGCACTGCACGCCGATCACCAGATCGGAGGCCGGGCAGGTCTCGCGGCGGCGATTGTTCAGCCGCTTCAGATGGCCTTCGGCCATTCTCATGATCGACTCGATCATCGACTGGAAGCCGACGTGCGCCTCGTCCTGAAGCACCACCACGTCGCCATTCAAATCGGCTTCGACGTCGCCGATGTCAGCCACTTCGGCGACATTCGCAGCAGCGGCAATCGGAATCGTGCCCGGCGGCATCAGGCGTTCAGGCTGCAGCTTCTCGCAGCCGAGGCTGACCATCATCACTTCGCCGCCGAAATTCGGATTCAGGCTGATGTTGCGCACGGTACGAATCGGCACCATTGCGTCCGGGGCGTCGATCGCGACGCCGCAACCATAGGTGTGGCCGAGACTCACGACATCGTCGACGTTCGGATAGTGCGGCAGCAGTTCGGTCTTGATGCGCGTGACCGCGTGCTGAACCACATCGGCCACGCATTGCACCGTGGTCGTGATCGCCAGAATGTTGCGCGAGCCGACCGAGCCGTCGGCGTTGCGATAGCCTTCGAACGTGAAGCCTTCCAGCGGCGGCATCTCCGGCGCCTTGATGGTGGCAATCGGCAGATCTTCCAGCCCCGGCGGACTCGGCATGCGAATCACGTGCTCGTTGATCCAGCTACCCTTCGGCAAATCCTTGAGCGCGTAGCCGATCACCACGTTGTAGCGGATGACCTCGTCGCCTTCCGCGAAATCGGCCAGCGCGACTTTGTGCCCCTGCGGAACACGCTCGCGCAGCGCGAGGCCATCGGGAAATACGGCGCCCTCACCCAGACCGCCGTCATTGACGACGATCGCGACATTGTCATTGGGGTGAACGCGAATGTAGAGCGGGGTTTGTTCCATGACATCGATCCTTGTGGCGATTTCACGCCTGCTGCGCCAATCGTTGCGCCAACTGTTGCGCCAATCATTCATACGTCATCCTACAACATGAAAGATTGCCCAGACGTTCCGTATTTACCCTATGGCGCGCATTATGCCGTGAAAACACCGTTGAGTTAGCCGAATTGTTGTTGTACGATGACGTATAAGAAATCATCATTTCTAAATACCGACCCCATTCGACGCCCTGGATACTCATCATGACGACACCGCAGGAACTGAAGCAGATCGTTTCCGAAGGCCTTCTGTCCTTCCCCGTTACCGACTTCGACGAACTAGGCGATTTCCGCGCCGACACCTATGCCGAGCGCCTCGAATGGCTCGCGCCTTACGGCGCGTCGGCGCTGTTCGTCGCCGGCGGCACGGGCGAATTCTTCTCGCTCACGCATAACGACTACTCGAACGTCGTGCGTACGGCAACCGAAGTCTGCAAAGGCAAGGTACCGATTCTCGCCGGTGCCGGCGGTCCGACCCGTGTCGCAATTGCTTATGCCCAGGAAGCCGAACGTCACGGCGCGAACGGCATTCTGCTGATGCCCCACTACCTGACCGAAGCCTGCCAGGAAGGCATCGCGGCGCACGCGGAAGAAGTCTGCAAGTCCGTGCCGAACTTGGGCGTGATCATCTACAACCGCGCGAACTCCAAGCTTAACGCCGACATGCTCGAAGGGCTGGCCGAGCGCTGCCCCAACCTGATCGGCTTCAAGGACGGCGTGGGCGAGATCGAGAACATGGTGTCGATCCGCCGCCGTCTCGGCGACCGCTTCTCCTACCTCGGCGGCCTGCCGACCGCTGAAGTCTACGCCGCGGCCTACAAGGCGCTGGGTGTGCCGGTGTACTCGTCGGCCGTATTCAACTTCATCCCGAAGACCGCGATGGACTTCTACCGCGCGATTACCGCGGACGACCACGCGACCGTCGGCAAGCTGATCGACGAATTCTTCCTGCCGTATCTGGCGATCCGCAACCGCCGCCAGGGCTACGCGGTCAGCATCGTGAAGGCCGGCGCGAAGCTGGTCGGCCACAGCGCAGGTCCGGTGCGCGCACCGCTGACCGATCTGACCGAAGAAGAAATGGCGCAACTCGACGTGCTGATCAAGAAGCTCGGCGCGCAGTAATGCAGCAAGGCGCCAAGCCGCGCGAACCTGGCCGAACCTGGCTCGAGCACGCGGCACCGTAAAGAGCGCCCGGGACGGCAACGTCGCCGGGCGCTTTTTCACTGATAAAAATTCAGGAGATGACGATGGAAATGAGCCGCACCGCGAGCCCCGCCCACGTCGCAAAGCGCACCAAGGTCCGCTACGCGATTCTGTTGCTGATCTTTGTGATCACGACATTCAATTACGCGGACCGCGCCACGCTCTCGGTAACCGGATCCGCGATGCGTGCCGAGTTCGGCTTCGACGCGATCAAGATGGGTTACATCTTCTCCGCGTTTAGTTGGGCCTATGTTCTGTCGCAATTGCCGGCAGGCTGGCTACTCGACCGCTTCGGCGCGCGGCGCGTCTACGCGGCGAGCATTTTCCTGTGGTCGTTGTTTACGCTGCTGCAAAGCTCGATCGGTCTGCTGGGCAGTGCAGCCGCAGCCGTCACCGCGCTGTTCGTGCTGCGCTTTGCAATGGGCGCCGCTGAATCGCCGGCGTTTCCGGCCAATGCCAAGGTCGTGGCCAGCTGGTTTCCCACCAACGAACGCGGCACGGCCTCCGCCATTTTCAATTCAGCGCAATACTTCGCGGCAGTCATTTTCACGCCGCTGATGGCATGGCTGACCCATGCGTTCGGCTGGCACGCGGTCTACCTCGTGATGGGCGCGGCCGGACTGTTACTCGCCCTCACCTGGCTGAAGGTGATGAAGAACCCCGCCGATCATCCGCGTGTCTCGCGCGCCGAACTCGACTACATCGAACAGGGCGGCGGCGTGGTGAACGGGCACACGAAAGCCGCCCGGGCTGAGGACATCGCCAGCATCGGTGGCTGGTCGCTGGTGCGTCAGTTGCTGACCAATCGCATGCTGCTCGGCGTCTATCTCGCCCAGTACTGCATCAACGTGCTGACCTACTTTTTCCTGACCTGGTTTCCGATCTACCTCGTGCAGGCGCGCGGCATGACGATTCTGCAGGCGGGTCTGGTGGCATCGCTGCCCGCGATTTGCGGATTCTCCGGTGGCGTGCTGGGCGGCATTCTGTCCGATGGGCTGATCCGGCGCGGACATTCGCTCACCATCGCGCGCAAGGTGCCGATTGTCGGCGGCATGCTGCTGTCGGTGTGCATCATCGGTTGCAACTATGTTTCGACCGACTGGATCGTCGTCGCGCTCATGTCGCTCGCGTTCTTCGGCAAGGGCATCGGCGCACTCGGCTGGGCCGTGGTGGCGGATACGTCGCCGAAAGAGGCGCTCGGTCTGTCGGGCGCCATCTTCAATATGTTCGGCAATGTCGCCGGCATCGTGACGCCCATCGTGATCGGCTATCTCGTCGCGAAGACCGGGTCGTTCAACGGCGCGCTGGTTTTCGTCGGCCTGAATGCCCTGCTGACGGTGTTCAGCTACCTCGTGATCGTGAAAGACATCAAACGGGTCGAACTGCGCCGGGGCTAGCAGTCAGGCTGTTATCGTACTTCCCGGGGCGCCTGCAAAATAACGCGGCTTGTCCGCCAGGCGCCTGAAACCGGGCATCGACGCCAGGTCCGACACCGATGCCGAAAATGATCCGGCGTTTATATAATCAGTCGTCAGACGACGGTATAATGAATCGCAGGAAGTACCTGCAACTATCTGATTCAAGGGGCGTTTTCGATGGCTACACCACTGGCATCCGCAGCACCGCCACGGCGCGCGCGTAATCTTGCCGAGTTTGTCGTCAGCTACGTCACCGAGCAAATCGCGTCCAACGCCTTGAAGCCCGGCGACAAACTGCCGACCGAATCGCAATTGATGGTCACGCTGAGCGTCAGCCGCACCGTCATCCGTGAAGCGATTTCACGCTTGCAAGCGGGCAAGATCATTGAGACGCGCCATGGCATCGGCAGTTTCGTGCTGGAACCGCAACGCGAAAAACTGGGCATCGACATGGTGCCCGCCACCACCTTGCGCGACGTGCTGTCGATCCTGGAACTGCGCATCAGCCTTGAAACGGAATGCGCGGGTCTCGCCGCTCAACGGGCCAAGCCGGACGATCTCGCGCGCATGCGCACCGCGCTCGACGCGATCGAAGCCACCCGCCACAACGGGCTGGATAGTGTCGATGCCGACCTGCAGTTCCATATCTCCGTAGCGCGTGCAACTGGCAACCGGTACTTCGTCGACATCCTCACGCAAATGGGAAGTGCGCTGATTCCGCGCAACCGGCTCGATTCGGCGGGGATCGCGCGTGCTGAACCCGACGCGTATCTGTCGCTCGTCAATCTGGAGCACGAAAGCATTCTCGAGGCGATCACGCGGCACGACGCCGAAGGCGCGCGCGCGGCGATGCGTATGCATCTGTCGAATAGCCGCGAGCGGCTGCGGCGTGCCAACGAAACGGCTGAAGCAAATAGCTGATTCCTTGCGCTGAACACGCACTGATTCATCGCGCTGGATGCAAAAAAATGGCCGGGATATCCCGGCCATTTTTTTGTCTCACGCGGCGCCCACCTGGGCGCCGCTTACAGCATCGCTTAGCTGCGCGTGATCTCGCCATCGCGACGACGCCACAGATCCAGCGGGTTGGCGTCGGCCAGCGCTTCCGGCAGCAGATCGGCCGGGAAATCCTGATAGCACACCGGACGCAGGAAGCGCTCGATCGACGTCGTCCCCACTGACGTCGCCCGGCTGTCGGACGTGGCCGGGTACGGACCGCCGTGCACCATCGCGTGCGAAACCTCGACGCCGGTCGGGAAACCGTTGACCAGAATCCGGCCGGCCTTGCGCTCGAGAATCGGCACCAGCTTCCTCGCCGCCGCAAGATCCGCGCTATCCATTTGCACCGTGGCGGTCAACTGACCGTCAAAGTGCTCGGCAACCGCGAGCAACTCCTGCTCGTCCTTGCAGCGCACGATGGTCGACGCAGGCCCGAAAACCTCGTCCTCCAGCGCCGGCGTGGACAGGAAGGTCAGCGCGTCTGTCACGAACAAGGCCGCGCAAGCCTGCGTCGGTCCTGTCGCGTCAATGCCTCGGGCAACCGCCTCGACGCCTCGCGTTGCCGCCAGCTTGTCCTCGCCCTCTTCATAGGCCGCATGAATGCCGGCTGTCAGCATGGTCTGCGCCGGCTTGCCGCTCAGCGCCTCGGACGCCGTTGCAACGAAACCTTTGAGTGCGTCACTGTCGACGGCGATCGCAAGCCCCGGGTTGGTACAGAACTGCCCCGCGCCGAGCACCAGCGAATCGACGAAGCCACGCGCGATGGTCTCACCGCGTTGCGACAGCGCATTCGACAGCAGGAACACCGGGTTGATGCTGCTCATTTCCGCGTAGACCGGAATCGGCTCGGCCCGTGCAGCCGCGACGCGCATCAGCGACGTGCCGCCTGCGCGCGAACCCGTGAAGCCCACCGCCTTGATCGCCGGATGCGCGACCAGTGCTTCACCGACGGAATTGCCGGCGCCGACGATCATCGAGAACACTCCTTCAGGCAAGTCCATGTCCTGCGCGACTTGCTGAATCACACGGCCGACCATCTCGGAGGTACCCAGGTGAGCACGATGCGCCTTCACCACCACCGGGCAGCCCGCCGCAAGCGCCGCTGCAGTGTCGCCGCCCGCCACCGAAAACGCGAGCGGGAAGTTGCTGGCGCCGAATACGGCGACCGGGCCCAGCGGAATCTTTTGCATCCGAAGGTCGGAACGCGGCAGCGGCTTGCGCTCAGGCAACGGTGAATCGAGCGTGGCGGCGAGCCATTGGCCGGCGCGTACGACTTGCGCGAACAGTTTGAGCTGGCCAGTCGTCCGGCCGCGCTCGCCTTCGAGGCGCGCCTTCGGCAGGCCGGACTCTTCGTGCGCACGCTGGATCAACGCGTCGCCGAGCGCCGTGATGCCGTCCGCGATACGCTCGAGAAACTCGGCGCGCACCGTGAGCGGCAGATGCCGGTACGGGTCGAACGCTTTCTGTGCGAGTTCACAGGCGAGTTCGACATTCGCGACCGAGCCGCTGCCGAACACCGGCTCGGCGATATCGGATCCCGTGGCGGGATTGAACGCACGCATAGGTTTTTCCTCGCCGCGCACTGCTTTGCGGCCAATCAGCATTTCGCCGGTAATAGACATTTCGCTTTCCTTGGATGGACATCTAAGATATAGGTCATCCTATAACATTGAATGACCTGCAGCAACCTGAAACCCTTGCTCCGCGAGGAATTCGGGTTTACGTGGCCGTTACAACCTATCAGGCCGATGCTAATCTTCATTAAGATGTACGACGACCTATAACATTTCATTCAGCAAACGTCGGAACTTGCCAGCTTACCTGCCCGCTCAATCGCAGCTCGAGGAGACACCCATGACAGCCGCCACGCCGTACCAGCCTTTGCCCAATAGCTTTCGCCGCGCCGTCTGCGGCGGCGAAACCCTGATCGGCTGCTGGGCTTCGCTTGCCAGCCCGATTGCTACGGAGCTGCTTGGCATTGTCGGCTTCGACTGGATGCTGCTGGATGCCGAGCACGCACCGAACGACGTTCTGACGCTGATCCCCCAGTTGATGGCGCTCAAGGACAGCCCGAGCGCGCCTGTGGTGCGCCCGCCGGCCAACGACAGCGTATTCATCAAACGTCTCCTCGACAGCGGCTTCTCGAATTTTCTGGTGCCGTTCGTCGACAGCGCCGAAGACGCAGTGCGCGCTGTCGCCGCAACGCGTTACCCGCCTCAGGGCATCCGCGGCGTCTCGGTGAGCCAGCGAGGCAATCGCTATGCGACCGTCGCCAATTACTTCGACATCGCTAACGACAACGTCTGCGTCATCGTTCAGATCGAAAGCCGCAAGGCGGTCGATAATATCGACGAGATTCTCGCCGTGGATGGCGTCGATGCCGTTTTCGTCGGCCCGTCCGATCTCGCGGCTGCTTATGGCCACATCGGCAACCCGAACCATCCCGACGTGCAACAGGCCGTAGCGCGCGTCTTCGAGCGCGCCCAGGCGGCCGGCAAGCCGAGCGGCATCCTCGCGCCCGTGCAGGCCGACGCGGAGCGCTATATCTCGATGGGTTGCCGCGTCATCGCGGTCTGTGCCGATATGGGTCTACTGAAAGCCGCCGCGCAGACAGTTCAAAAACACTTCATGCAGAAACAGGCGGACCAGAAGTAAGGACGGCCGCCATGACATCTCCGGAGATTTCCATGCAAAAAGCAGGCTTTATCGGACTCGGCATCATGGGCAAGCCCATGGCCGCCAACCTTCTCAAGAACGGCGTGGCCCTCGCGGCGTTTACGCGCAGCGGCGTTCCCGACGAACTCACCCAGGCCGGTGCCGTTGCGTGTGACAGCCCGGCTGCCGTGGCCGCGCATGCCGACGTGATCTTCGTCATGGTGCCGGATACGCCGGACGTCGAACGCGTGCTGTTTGGCGAACACGGCCTCGCTGAGGCCTTGCGCCCCGGACAGACAGTGGTCGACATGAGCTCGATTTCGCCGATGGCCACTCGCGACTTCGCAGCCCGCGTGCGCGAGCGCCGCGCGGACTATATGGATGCACCGGTTTCAGGTGGCGAGGTCGGCGCCAAGGCCGGTTCGCTGACCATCATGGTGGGTGGCGAGCCGGCAACCTTCGATAGCGTCAAGCCACTCTTCGACATGATGGGCAAGAACGTCACGCTGATCGGCGCTGTCGGCGCGGGCCAGGTGTGCAAGGTGGCCAATCAGGTAATCGTCGCCGCGACGATCGAGGCCGTCGGCGAAGCACTGCTGCTCGCCTCCAAAGCGGGCGTCGATCCGGCACGCGTGCGCGAAGCACTGATGGGCGGCTTTGCGTCTTCGCGCATTCTCGAAGTACACGGTGAACGGATGACGAAGCGCACCTTCGACCCGGGCTTCCGGATCGAGCTCCACCAGAAGGATCTGAATCTCGCGCTCTCGACGGCCCAGGCGCTCGGCGTCTCCTTGCCGAACACGGCCACCTGCCAGCAGCTCTTCAACGCCTGTGTGGCGCATGGCGGCAAGGCATGGGACCACTCCGCCATGGTGCGCGCGCTCGAAATACTCGCCAATCACGAGATCGGCCAGAAGACCGCCTAAACCCGCAAGTTGAATAACGTGATCATCGGTTCGACGACTTGCAACACTACGATCGTCGATCAACGTTAAGCGGGAACTAAAACAAATGGCGGCGTCCAAGGACGCCGCCATTTCCATTACCCGGCGCGCTTCGAGCGCCGGCCCTAATCGCTACTCACCTGGCCGCAGCACCCGCCGCCATCCAGCGCGGATCGGGCGTCTTGTCACCGCTTCGGGCCAGCAGGCACACCACAGCCGCCGCGACGATGTCGAATACCGCCAGCACCACAAACAACGGGCTGTAGCCGATCTGCGTGACCAGCACGCCGAACAGCGCCGTGAACGCCGCTGCGCCCAGGTAACCCGCCATGCCGCCCATGCCTGTGGCAGTGGCAACTTCGTTCTTGCCGAACATGTCGGAGGTAATCGCGTACAACGCACCCGACAGCGTTTGGTGAGCAAAGCCGCCAATGCACAGCAGCGCGACGGCCGCATAAGGACTTGCCACCAGCCCGACGCAAGCCGGCCCGATCATGCAGAGCGCGCCAACGACGAACACCATCTTGCGCGACGTGAACAGCGAAACCTTCGCGTACTTATGAAACAGCGGGCTGAGGTAACCGCCGAGCACGCAGCCAATATCCGCCGCCAGAAAAGGCATCCACGCGTACAGCGCGACTTCCTTCAGGTTCATGTGCCGCTCGGTCATCATGTACAGCGGAATCCACGCGTTGAACGTCTGCCAGGCCGGCTCGGAAAGAATCCGGGGAATGCCGATCGCCCAGAAGTCGCGACTGCCGAGCATGGATGCCCAACTGCGTTTGACCGCGCCGGCATCGCTGTGCTTTGCCTCCTGCCCGCTGAGGATGTAATCGCGCTCCGTGTCGCTCAACAGCTTCTGTTTCTGCGGGTGCTTGTAAAGCAACATCCAGAGCGTGCTCCAGACAATCCCCGCCACGCCGACGATCAGGAAAGCCCATTGCCATTGCCCGTGCAACAACGCCCAAACGACCAGCGGTGGCGCAAGCAGCGCGCCGACGGACGAGCCGATATTGAACCAGCCGATCGCAACGGAACGCTCCTTGGCTGGAAACCACTCGCTCGTCGCCTTGACGCCGGCCGGGATGCCCGCCGCCTCAGCGATACCGAGCACGCCACGGAAGAACGCCAGGCTGCGCCAGCCCGTCGACCATGCCGCCGCGGCACAGGCCAGCGACCAGGCCAGCGCGAACGCCGCGAAGCCGATCTTGGTGCCGACGGTGTCGAGCACATAGCCCGCGACCGGCTGCATGAATGCATAGCAAAGTTGCCACGCCACCACGACATGCGAATACTGCGCGGTGGTGATGTTGAGGTCCTTCATCAGCGTCGGCGCCGCGACCGACAACGTATTGCGCGCGAGGTAATTGATGATGAGCCCGGCCGCGACCAGGCTGACCATCCACCAGCGGATGCCCTTGATTTTCATGACTGCGTCTCCTCGTATTCCTTAACCAATCAGAACGGCCGGCCCACGGTGTCGTTGCCCGTGGTGTCGTCGCGCGAGTAATCGATGCCGACGAAGCTGCCGCCCTGGTAACGCTGACCCAAGGCATCGAGCGGATTCGGCCGCGCCAGGATTTCCTCGGCGTAGGCTTCGGCGTCCTGAGTCGGCTGATAACCGAGGCGCTCGGCGCCGCTGTTGTCCCACCAGCTACGCGTGTTGGCTGACACGCCCCACACGGTGATGAACCCGATGTCCTCTGCCTCGACACAGCGATCGAGGAAATGCAGCAGGTCTCGATGACCAAACCAGGTGCTCAGGTGTCGCTGCTCGGTCGGCCGCTCGAGGCAACTGCCGATGCGCACGCAAATACTCTCGATACCGTGCTTGTCCCAATACATTCTGGCCAGTGCTTCGCCCCACACCTTGCTCAAGCCGTAGAAACCGTCGGGGCGCAGTGCGCAATCGAGACTGAGATGGTCGGTGACCGGATACATGCCGATCGCATGGTTCGAGCTGGCAAACACCACGCGCCGAACGCCTTGCCGGCGCGCACCCTCGTACACCTCGACCAGCGCGCGCAGGTTGTTGTCGATGATTTCGGGCAGCGGACGTTCCACGCTCGTGCCGGCGAAGTGAATCAGCACGTCGACGCCCTCCAGCAGGCGATCCACGACGGCGGGGTCGCGCAGGTCGCCGTGCATCACGTCCTCGCCTTCCACTAGCGGCACGAGGGGCTTCGAACCCGCGGCCGAACGCAAGGGGATGCCGCGGCCGACCAACGCCGTCCGCACTACCGAGCCGAGCTGGCCGCCGGCTCCACTCAGGGCAATCTTCTTCATAAGGATCCTTTACAGCGCCGCGCGCGATTAGAGCCGGAGGACGGCAAGCAGTCGAGCCGTGGCGGCAACGGGCTGGAACCAGCCCTTAGTTGTACGATAACGTACTATCTTCGATTCCAAGGTGGATTTCAACCGGGCATTTACCCGTACAAACGCCAGCCGCTTGGCGATTTATCTTTTGCAAACAAGTATCTATGTCACACATCAATTTATGTGACGTCGTATAACTTGATGCGCAAATTAATGCCTGGTCATACGTCATCCAGCGCATACGGTCGGTTGGTTCGATGGGCACCGATGCTTGAGCGCGCGCCGTCGAGCACGCGTAGACTTGACGCGCATGCGCGCGATCGAACTGCGGCGCCCCGCGGCGAAGTCGCCCTTTCCACCCCGTTCTCCTTTCGGCGCAGCACCATCCCATGCCAGATGCCCACCGTTCCGTGCTTTCCGTTGCCGTGCCGGCCGAATCCGGCGTGGCCCGCATATACGATGCCCCGGACCTCGCGGACGCGTACGCCGTCCGCTTGCCGGACAACGCAATCGACGACCCGGAATTGCTCGCGCGCTTTATGTTCGCCCATCAGGCGGGATGGATAGCGAAACTGCTGGGGCTGCGTGATGCGTTAGTCGCCCGCTTCGGGCTCAAGACGTCGAAGCAGTTGCGCATGGCGAATCCACCCGGCTCAAGGGATCGGGTCGACATCTTCCGAATCTACACGCGCAGCGCACGCGAGATCATTCTCGGCGAGAACGACAGCCATCTAGACTTCCGGCTTTCGATATTGCAGCAAACGCGCGATACGCACGAGGGCAGCGCGCGCTATCTGATTCTGTCCACGGTCGTGCACTGTCACAACGGGCTTGGGCGTTTTTATATCCTCGCCATCGCTCCGTTCCACCGGTTGGTGGTTCGCTCGACGTTGCGCCGAGCGGCGCGCATCGGCTGGCCAACTGCCTGAGCGGCGGCCATCGTACGCGGGTACGGGTGCGGCCAGCGCGGGATAATCTCCCTTCGCCAGCCGCACTTGCTACGTCAGCGCATTACGAGCCGATGAACTCCAGTAGATCGGCATTCACTTTGTCCGCCTCCACAGTGCACATGCCGTGCTGCCCGCCCGGGTAGACCTTGAGCGTGGCGTTCTTCACGATCTTCGCCGTCTTGCGGCCTGCGGCATCGATCGGCACGATCTGGTCGTCGTCGCCATGCAATACCAGTGTCGGCACGTCGATCTTCTTCAGGTCTTCCGTGTAGTCGACTTCGGAGAACTGTTTGATGCAGTCGTACAAGCCCTTGATCGACCCGACCATGCCTTGTGCCCAGAACGAATCGATCACACCTTGCGACACCTTCGCGTTCGGACGGTTATAGCCGTAAAACGGCAACGCCAGATCCTTGAAAAACTGCGAACGATCCGCCTCGACACCCTTGCGGATGCCGTCGAACACGTCGATCGGCGTGCCCTCGGGATTGCCCTCAGTCTTGAGCATCAGCGGCGGCACCGCGCCGATCAGCACAGCCTTCGCCACACGTTTCGTACCGTGACGGCCGATGTAGTGCGCGACCTCCCCGCCTCCGGTCGAATGGCCGACCATCGTGGCGTCCTGCAGGTCGAGGTGTTCGATCAGCGCGGCAAGATCGTCGGCATAGGTGTCCATGTCGTTGCCGTCCCACGTCTGCGCCGAACGGCCATGGCCGCGCCGGTCGTGCGCGATCACGCGAAACCCTTTGCTGCCGAGGAACAGCATCTGCGCGTCCCAGGCGTCCGCGGACAACGGCCAGCCGTGCGAGAAAACAACCGGGCGCCCTTTGCCCCAATCCTTGTAGAAAATTTCCGTACCGTCTTTCGTGGTGATCGTGCTCATCTGTCGACTCCTTTGGATGAAGTCTGCCGTCACCGGCAGGTGGATGAAGCGTGACGCTCAAACCGGTCGGGCAGCACAAGCCGTGCCGCCCAACGAAAATCGTTAACAGCGAATGCAGGACGAACTTGACGCGCGTGAGTGGGACATGGGAGGGAAACAACCAGCCGATGCTCGAGGAGACGCTCGCTCAAGCATGACACGGCCTGCAACGCATTTTGATGACGGACACACGAAGAACCGGATCGGTTCACGTGGTATTCGAAATGACTATCAGGAATGAAACAGCGGATGGCGATGCGGCGCTCATCCATTTCGAGCATGCGATGACGCTGAAGGAGCCGCCGGCTAGCTGCTTGCATGGTAGAAGCAAACTAGCCGATTGGCTAGCTAACAGGCCAATAGAAAGTCGGCGCGAACGGCGTTATTGTCGGATGGTGACGAGTGGCCCTTGATGCGCTACTCCGATTCAGTCAACCCGTGAGAAAGGAGACCTCCGCCGTGCCGCGCCCGATATCGCGTCCCGCACGAATCAACCCTACCGAACACCTGGTTGCGCCAACGCCGTTGTAACCGCTCATCGCGGTCCTGCTTTCGCCCTCTTCCTGTCGTTCGATTTCCTGCCAGGCAATGCTCCCGGTTTTTGCTGACTTACAGCAACAAACTGCAAAGTGGGTTGCTTGTGCACAAATAACATATTTGTTATCATTGACTCCAATGGCATTTACGATCGACTTCTACAACGAAAAGGTCAAAGTGAACGTTGCCTCCTTGCCGAAAACGCTGCTTGCACGCTTCATTGCGCTGGCCGATCGCATGGAGGAATACGGGCCGAATCTCGGCGAGCCGCACACTGCATCAATGGGTGGTGGCTTGTTCGAAATGCGCCTCAAAGGTGCGGAGGGCATCGCCAGAGTGTTCTACTGCTCGATCGTGGAACGGAAAATCGTCATGCTTCACAGCTTCGTGAAGAAGTCGCAACAAACGCCGCGCAACGAACTGGACGTGGCGCGCAAAAGACTGCTGGAGATCAGAAATGGCAACCTATAAGGCAATGCGCGAGCGGGCGCTCGCCGACCCCGAAGTACGCGCCGAATACGAACGGCTGAACCGTGAAGAATTCGCGCTGCTCGATCAGATGCTCGCCGCGCGCCGCGAAGCCGGCCTGACGCAGGCGCAAGTCGCCGAGCGCATGGGCACGAAAGCACCGGCCATCACCCGGCTGGAACGGGCTCTTGCGTCGGGGCAGCACTCGCCTTCTATCGACACGTTGCGCAGGTACGCGGCCGCGTGTGGCAAGCAACTGTTTATTTCGATCGCTTAGGCTTCGTCCGCGCGGTGTTGAGCGCTCGCGCCGCCTGTTGCGGCGATCTCTCGCTGACTGACATGACTGGAATGCGGCGTCCGCAGCGAGGGACCTAGTCACGAAGACGCCGGAGCCGCGTTGTTGCAGCGCGGTCTATTGCCGCAGTTCTGCGCAGACCACGAGAGACGCACGCAAGGACGCACTAAGGAAAACTTGATACCTATCAAGGCTTTGCCGTCTCAAAAACGAAAATACGCGCAAAACAACGTGGTTTTTTGACGCACGTCGCATTGCAGCAAAGGTTTCGCTCATCCCCTACTCTTGCGCCATCTGCCCAGCGCAGTGCGCACCGACAACGGTCGACGCGCGTAGTCCGCCCTCACGGGCATCACGACCTTCACGCTCATGAACTCCGCAATTTCGGCCTTCGATCTCGCCCGCATTCAGTTTGCGTTCACCGTTTCGTTTCACATTGTCTTTCCGGCGCTCAGCATCGGCCTCGCCAGTTTCATCGCTGTCCTCGAATGGCGCTGGCTGAAAACCGGCAAGGCGTACTACAAAGATCTTTGCCTGTTCTGGTCGAAGATCTTCGCAGTCGCCTTCGGTATGGGCGTCGTGTCCGGCGTCGTGATGAGCTATCAGTTCGGCACCAACTGGTCGGGCTTCTCCAGTTTCGCCGGGCCCATCACCGGACCGTTGTTGATGTATGAGGTCATGACCGCGTTCTTCCTCGAAGCGGGCTTCCTCGGCATCATGCTGTTCGGCTGGCAGCGCGTAAGTCCGCGCGCTCACTTCGGCGCCACGCTGATGGTGGCGATCGGCACACTGATCTCGACCTTCTGGATTCTCGCGTCCAATAGCTGGATGCAAACGCCGCAAGGTTTTGAAGTCGTCGACGGCCACGTCGTACCGCTCGACTGGTTCAAGATCATTTTCAATCCGTCGTTCCCTTACCGGCTTGCGCATATGGCGCTCGCGGCATTCATCGTCGCGGGGCTGGTGGTGTCGGCGGTGGGCGCATGGCATCTGCTGCGCGGCCGGCGCGATCCCGCGGTCAAGAAGATGTTCTCGATGGCGCTCTGGCTGCTCCTGATCCTCACACCGATCCAGGCATTCGTCGGCGATCAGCATGGTCTGAACACGCGCAAGTATCAGCCGGCCAAGATCGCCGCGATCGAAGGTCTGTGGGAAACCGAGAAAGGCGGCACCGCGCTGAACCTGTTCGGCATTCCGGATATGCAGGCGGAGACCACACGTTATGCCGTGTCGATTCCGCACCTCGGCAGTCTGATCCTCACGCATAGCTGGGACGGCGAAATTCGCGGCCTGAAGGAATTCCCGCCGCAAGACCGGCCGAACTCGACGGTGGTGTTCTGGAGCTTCCGCATCATGGCCGGACTCGGCGTGCTGATGATCCTGATGTCGCTGGCCGCATGGGCGCTGCGCCGTCGCGAACGTCTATTCGAAGCGAAGTGGTTCCAGCGCGTCGCCGTGGCCATGGGCCCGACCGGCTTCATCACGTTGCTGGCGGGTTGGGTCACCACGGAAGCAGGCCGGCAGCCGTGGGTGGTGTACGGCGTGATGCGCACCTCGCAGGCGGTGTCGCCGCTCACCACGCAGCAGGTCGGCATCTCGCTGATGGCCTTCGTGGTCGTCTACTTCCTCGTGTTCGGCACCGGCATCTACTACATGCTCAAGCTGATGCGCTCGGGTCCGGCATTGCCGGGACAAACACCGCACGGTGTGCCTGAGCACGTGCCGAACCAGACCGCGCGCCGCCCGCTGTCCGCCGCCGATCACATGATCGACGCAGCCTAACCTCACTGCTTCACTTCCTGCTTGCGAGAAAGAAAATGGACGTAACCGTTGCGTGGGCCGCAATCATTGCACTGGGCCTATTCATGTACGTAGTGCTGGACGGCTTCGATCTGGGCATCGGCATCGTCTTCCCGTTCTTCCCCGATGAGAAAGAGCGCGACCTGATGATGAACACCGTCGCGCCCGTGTGGGACGGCAACGAAACCTGGCTGGTACTCGGCGGCGCCGCGCTGTTCGCGGTGTTTCCGGTGGTCTACTCGACCGTGCTGTCCGCGCTGTACCTGCCGCTGATCTTCATGCTCGTCTGCCTGATTTTCCGCGGCGTGTCGTTCGAGATTCGCGCCAAGGCCAAGCGCACCAAACATCTTTGGGATCTGGCATTCATCGGCGGTTCGGCGGGCGCGACGTTCTTTCAGGGCATCGTGCTGGGCGCGTTCCTGCAAGGCATCCCGGTGATCGACGGCGGCTATGCGGGCGACGCTTTCGGCTGGCTCACGCCGTTCAGTCTGCTGACCGGTCTCGGTCTGGTGATCACCTACGCGTTGCTCGGCTGCTGCTGGCTGGTCGCGAAAACCGAAGGCGATCTGCAACGCCGCCTGCATCGTGTGGTGTGGCCGCTGACGCTCGTGCTACTCGGTTTCATCGCGATGGTCAGCCTGTGGACGCCGCTGCAAGATCCGAATATCGCGCAACGCTGGTTTCACGACAACCTGTTCTACCGTCTGCTGCCTGTGCCGTTCCTCGTGGCGATCTGCGCGTTCCTCATGCACCGTGCGGTGCGTGCGCGGCATCACAACACGCCGTTCGTGCTGGCGCTCGTGCTGGTGCTGCTCGGTTACGCCGGGCTGCTGGTGAGTTTGTGGCCGTATGCGATTCCGTCGAGCATGACGCTCTGGGAAGCCGCTGCGCCGCGCTCGAGCCAGATGTTCACGCTAGTCGGCGCAGCAGTGATTCTGCCGGTCATCATCGCCTATACGACGATGGGTTATTGGGTATTTCGTGGCAAGGTGCGTCATGGCGACCAACATCACTATCACTAAGGACGCGGGCGACAGCGCCGCACGCAGCACGTCTCAAACGCCGCGGCGCCGGCTGCCCGGCTGGCTGTGGTTCGTCGCACTATGGTGCTTTGGCGTAGCCTCGGCGATGTCGCTCGGCTTCGCGTTCAAGCTTCTGATGAATGCGACGTTATTTGCAATCAAATGAATCATGTGCTTGCGTGATTTCATCTGGTGCGCATAACCTGCGGATTCCCGCGTGGACGGCTTCAAAAATTGCGCCGTGCGGCTCGTCTTCGTAACAAGCCGGAACCTATGCGCGGGAGACCTACCTTACACATAATGCTGGTGCATCGAACCAGCCGGCGATTACATAAATAGATGTTCATTCGTGCGGCAAACTGCAAGGCGCGCCGCACCACCGATCGGCATATGATCGCGGGGTAGCCGGCAATGACGCGAATCGAGAATAGAAGTAAAACGGGAAGTAGAGCCAGAAGCACGGCGGTGACAGTCCACAACGCGCAGTCCCGACTCGCGGAGACATCATGAAGTTTCTTGTGGCCGACGACCATGAACTGATCCGGCAAGGCGTCAAAGGGCTATTGCGCGGGCTAGATCCCGACGCGCAATTCGACGAAGCCGATAGCTGGGAATCCCTCGCTGCCGCCGCGCGGCCCGACGCCGACCACGACCTCGCCATCGTCGACCTGCATATGCCAGGTATGACCGGCGCGTCGTCGCTTGAAGTGCTGTTGAAGGCAAACCCGGCGTTGCCGGTCGTCGTGCTCTCCGCTGAAGAGTCGCCCGACGAAATGCGCGCGGTGCTGGCTGCCGGCGCGCTCGGCTTCGTGCCCAAGCGGCAACCCGCCAGCGTCATGCTCAAGGCGATCGAGCTGGTGTTGTCGGGCGGCGCCTATGTGCCGATGGAGGCACTCAGCCTGCTGGGCTCACGCGAGACGCAAGCCGCACCCGCGCGTGCCGAAGCGCCCGCGGAGCTTGCCGCCCATGACGCCGCGCACGCCCCGACTCAGGGCGGCGCCGCGCTCACTGAACCGATCACGCAAATCCAGGCGCTGCAGCCGCACCAGCAACATCTGCTGGAGAACCTGTCGCCGCGACAGCAGGACATCATGCGGCTGGTGCATCGCGGCTGGACCAACAAGATGATCGCGCGTGAGCTGGGCGTCGCGGAAGGAACGGTCAAGGTGCATCTGTCGGTGATCTTCCGGGCGCTCGGCGTGCACAACCGGTCCACGGCAATCGCCGTGATCAACGGCTGGCTCGAGGCCGGGAAAACCCTCTAACAACAGATCAACGGGCGGCGCTCATGCCGCCCTTCATGTCGATCTTCATGTCGATCTTCATGTCGCCCTTCATGTCACCCTTCACGCCGCCCGCCCCTTATCCAGTTCCGCCTGCTGCCACAGCATTTCCAGGGTGCGCCGCAAACGCGCCGGCGTAACCGGTTTGTGCAGCACCGGAATGCCTTGCAGGGCCAGCGCCGCCAGTTCGGCCGAGGCCATATCGCCCGTGATCAGCAAGGTCACCACACTGTCGTGGCCCGCCCGCCCGAGCACGTTGCGCACGGCCGACAGCGCTTGCGCGCCGGTCCGGTGATTGGCCAACTGGTAGTCGCATAACACGGCATCCGGCACGAAGCCGTCTTCCAGCGCGACGAGCGCATCGACCTCGTCGCGTGCGCCACGCACGATGCAACCCCAGCGTCCCAGCAGACTGGTGAGGCCTTCGAGAATCGACGGTTCGTCGTCGATGCACAACACCCGCCGCCCCTGCGCCGACGGTCCACCCGCCACCGCCTCGTTCAGGCTCGCGACAATTCCGCCAGCGTCGCCCGCCTGCACCGGAAAGCGGAACACCGAGCCACGGCCCGGCGCCGAGCGAAGTTGCAACTCGCCGCCGAGCATTTCGACCAGGCGCCTCACCGTCGGCAAGCCCAAACCGTGCCCTTGACGCGCGTCGCGCTGCGGATTGGCAACCTGATAGAACTCTTCGAAGATGCGCTCGTGTTCCTCGGCCGGAATGCCGATGCCGGAATCGCGCACCTCGATATAGCCGCCCGAACGACGCCCTGCGCGGCGATAGCCGACCCAGATCGCGCCTTCCTCCGTATAGCGCACCGCATTCGAGAGCAGATTGCTCAGCACACGTTCGAGCAACACCGGATCGTCATGCAGGACCACCGAGGACGGTGCGATCCGCAGCGCCAGCCCCTTCGCCGCGGCCTGTGGGCGGTACTGGCTGCCGACCCGCTCGAACAGTTCCGACAGCCGGAAATGCAAGCGGATCACCTGGGTCACGCCGCTTTCGAGCCTGGCGAGATCGAGCACCTGGTTGAACAACTGATTCAACGCCTCGACGTTATAAACGATGTGTTGAGCCGTCCTGGCATGCTGCACGGGCGTCGCCGCCGAGTCGTTGAGCGAAGCCGCCAACAAACCGATCGCATGCAGTGGCTGGCGCAAATCGTGGCTCGCGGCCGCAAAAAACCGCGTTTTGGCGAGACTGGCCTCTTCGGCGACACGCTTTTGCGCCGCCAGCGACTCCGCCAGATACTGTTGATCGACGCGTGCCTGCACGACCTGCTGAAACAGCTTGCGATAACTCAGCGCATAGACGTTGATCGCGCAGAAGAAGAACGCGAGGACGATCGCGAGAATGGTGCGATCGAACGTATGCGTGCCGAAATGCAGCACGATCGCCGGAAACAGCAGAAACGGAATCGCGGTCGAAAAATTCAGCAGATCGAAGCCGTTCGACATGAACACGCCGGCTGCCAGCGTGACGATCATCACGGTGTGCAACAGCGGCAAATCGGCCTGCGTGCTCTGGAACGCGAACCACACCGCAAACCCCGGCGCGCTGTACAGCAGCACGCCGCGCAGCGCATGCAGGTTGATCCAGCCGCGCGGCGTCGCGAGGTGCGGGTAGCGGCGATTGCAGATCCACAGTGCCAGGCCACCGCAATTGGCGGCCGCATAAAACCCGAAACACGCGATGAAAAGCGGCGGCGACGGCACGTTCGGCCAGTAGATCGCCACCAGCACCGCAATCGAGAACCAGTGCGAAAAGAAGGCGATCGGATCTTGCGCGTACAGCACGCGCACGAGGTCTTCGTCGATTGCACGCTGGATTGGGTCGGCCCGCATCATGCGGTCTCCTTTGTCCGGCACCGCAGATTGTTCTGACCGGATGGTTTACCCGGCAGTTTACCCATCAGCTACCACTTAATCCATATAGGCGAAGCGCCCGCCGGAAACCATACTGGCTTCACATTCCAGCGCGGCTCAAAAGTTCCAACACCCCTTCTTCGCCTGCAGTCGAGGCTCCCCGCGCTCATTGCCTAACCCTTTATGGAGGTTTTCATGGGCGCAGTTCCGAGCCACGCGTTCGTCCGCAATCTCGACGATGCGATCCTGCCCGACCTGTGGCGTCGCCGTACCCAGTTGTCCGCCGACGAAATGGTGTCGATGGTCGATCTGGTCAAGCGGGCGCTACGCACCTACCACCCGCTTGAATTGCAAGCGCTCGGCGAAGACAAGGAAGAACTGGTCGCGCAGTTCATCTACGCGAAAGTACTGCGCCTCGCGCCCGGCCACACGGAAACGAATGCCTGCGCCGACAGCGCGCCGTCCAACGGCTATGCACTGTGCGCGTATTTTCGCCGTTACCTGATCGACTGTCTGCGTAGCGCCGGCCATCAACGCAACGTGTCGATGGAAAACGAAGGCATGGCGCAGGAAATCGATCTGCACGCGCAAGCACTGGAAGATCCGGTCGAAAGCGTGTTGCTGCAATACGGCCTCGACGAACAACGCGTGCGGCTCGCGGCGCGCGCCTTTATCGACAGCCTCGACGAGCCGGAGCGCATCGTGCTGGCCGGCAGCCTCGGCTGGTGCTCGGAAGGAAAAGGCGGTCTGTCGGCCGTCGCTGCTCAGCATCGTGTGCCCTCGTATCACTATCGCGCCGTCAAACTTGGCGTCACCATGAAAAAGACGGCCGGGGCCGACGAATTTTCCAATACCAAGATCGGCCGCTGGTTGATCGACGTGCTCGGCATCGCGATCGATCTCGACAACCGCACGGCGATTCTGATCGCCTTGAACCTGCTCGCCGCCGAATCGAGCGACAGCGAAATGAATGAAGTAGCCGCCTAATAGCGCGTTGACAGGCCAGCGTGGGCCGACGGCGGTTCTCTCCCTTTTCCAAAAATCGAACACGCCCCATGCAAACGCCGCGCGCCACGTACGATGCGCCTTTTTTTGTCATCGCGCACCGCCTACGATAAAAAAGCCGCAGCCGCACGCCGTCTTCCTTCCGAAGTCCGGGTTCCCCTACCCGGCATCCCCTTCCTGACGAGGTGGTCCGAATGAACCGCTTATCGAGCGCCCTGACAGCAATTCAGTCGCATTACGACGTGGTGGTGGTGGGATCGGGATATGGCGGGGCGATTGCCGCGAGCCGTATGGCGCGTGCCGGCAAAAACGTGTGTGTGCTGGAACGCGGGCGCGAATTCATGGCCGGCGACTATCCGCGCACGCCGATCGAAGGCGCCACCGAGGTGCAATACAACACCGCGCTCGCACAAATCGGCTCGCCGCTCGCGCTGCTCGAAGTCCACGTGAATGAAGACGTGAATGCGGTGGTGGGCTGCGGACTGGGCGGCACCTCGCTGATCAACGCAAATGTCGCGCTCGAAGCCGAACCGCGCCTATGGGACGACGACCGCTGGCCCGAGGCGCTCCGCGCCGACAAGGCGGGACGCGACAAGGGCTACGAACTGGCTCGTGCCATGCTGCAGCCGTCGGCGGTGTCCGGCGATTTTTTGCAGTTGCCGAAACTGCTGGCGCTCAAAAAATCCGCGCAGGCGCTCGGCATGGAAGACCGCTTTTACCCCCCGCCGGTCACGGTCACTTTCGAGGACCGCATCAACGCTGCGGGCGTCGAGCAGAAAGCCTGTGTCGGATGCGGCGATTGCAACTCGGGTTGCAACTACGACGCGAAAAATTCGACGCACATGAACTACCTGCCCGATGCGGTCGCGCACGGCGCCCATATTTTTACCGGCGCAGCGGTGCATTCGGTGTTGCGCGACGCCGCCACACAAAAGTGGATCGTGCACTTTCAGGAAGTGGAGCTGGGCCGCGAGAGTTATGACGCACCCGATCTGTTCGTGAGCGCCGATGTCGTCATCATGTCGGCCGGCACGATCGGTTCGACTGCCCTGCTGTTGCGCTCGCGCAAGGAGGGGCTGAGCGTGTCGGACATGCTCGGCCAGCACTTCACCGGCAATGGCGACGTGCTGGCCTTCGCCTACAACACCGAAGACGTGATCAACGGCGTCGGCTGGGGTGCGCACGAGAAGGGCGACATCCCGCCGGTCGGACCGACCATTACCGGCATCATCGACCACCGCAACACCGCTAACGTGACCGACGGCTTCGTAATCGAAGAAGGCTCGCTCGCCGGGCCGGTCGGCGCCGCGTTGGTCGCCCTGCTCGGTGGCGCCGCGCCGTTCGAAGGCGTCGACATTCCCACGCCGCGCGACGCCGGGGAACCGCTCGGCTACGACGCGCGCGTGATCGAGAGCTTCCTGCGGGGCCCCTATCACGGCGCCCTCAATCACACGCAAACCTACCTGGTGATGGCGCATGACGACGAAAGCGGCCAGATCAGCGTGAATGACAAAGGCAGGCCGCGCATCGCCTGGCCGAACGCCGGCAAGCAGCCGATCTTCCAGACCGTCGAAGATACGCTCGAGAAGGCGCAGGCACCGCTCGGCGGCAAATACATGCGCAACCCGATTTCGACCAAAATACTCGGCGACCAGATTGTCACCGTGCATCCGCTCGGTGGCTGCGGGATGGGCGAGGACGCGGCGCGTGGCGTCGTCGATCATGAAGGTCGAGTCTTTGGCGGCACGAGCGGAAATGCGGTGCACGAAGGCCTATACGTGATGGACGGCGCGGTCATGCCGATGTCGCTCGGCGTCAATCCGCTGCTGACGATTTCCGCGCTGGCGGAACGCAATTGCGCGCTGCTTGCCAACGCGCGAGGCTGGAACATCGATTACGAGGCCAAGGGCACGGCCGCTACACCGACGCCCCAGAAGATCGGCCTGCGCTTCACCGAAACGATGATCGGCACTTATACGCCGGCCGTGGCGGGCGAAGCCGCCACCAGTCCGATTCAATTCACGCTGACGGTGGAATCGGACGATCTGGCCGATATGCTGAGCAATCCGCAACATCTGGCCCACACGACGGGCACGCTGACCTGCCCCGCGCTCTCCGCGCAACCGATGACGATCACGGACGGCACCTTCAACCTGTTCGTGGTCGACGAATCGGATGTGGACGAGCGCAACATGAATTACCGCATGACGCTCAATTCCACGGAAGGCAAGAAGTACTACCTGACGGGACAGAAAATCATCACGCGTACGTCGCCGATCAATCTATGGGACCAGACCAACACGCTGTACGCCGAACTCCGCGAGTCGGCGCAAGCGGATGCGCCGGCGATCGGCAAAGCAACGCTGATCATTACGCCCGAGAATTTCCTCAAGCAGCAACGCACGCTCGAGGTCACCAACACACCCGACCTGACGTCGCGCCTTGAATGGACCCTGAAGTTCGGCAAGTTTTTCGCGGGCGTGCTGTTCACCGAGTATGGCGGCGTGGCCGCGCCCTTGCAGTTTTATGATCCGAAGGCGGAGCCGCGCCTCAAGCGCGCGCTACGCGCGCCCGCGCCGCAAGTCGTCTTCTTCGACACAGCCGACGGGACCACGCTTCGACTCACGCGCTACGCCGGGCCGCCCGACAAACCGTTGCGCCCCGTGCTGCTGATCCACGGTTCGGGCGTGTCGAGCCGGATCTACTCCACCGACCTGATCGGCACCAACCTGGTGGAATATCTCTGTGCAGCCGGCTACGACGTGTGGCTCGTCGATCTGCGCGTCAGCATCGAGATGCCGAGCGTGCTGGTACCGACCAATGTCGACAAGGTTGCCCGTGAGGACATTCCGGCCGCGGTCGCCAAAGTGCGGGAGTTGACCAACGTGCCGGACATTCAGGTACTGGGCCACTGCATGGGTGGGTTGGCGTTGACCATGTCGCTGCTGTACGGCCTCAAGGGCGTGCGCTCGGCGGTCATCTCGCAGGTCTCGGCGCATCCGGTGCCGGGCACGCTGGAAAAGATCAAGTGCGGGTTGCACGTCCCGGACATCATGGAGCATTTAGGCGTGCTAGATCTGACCGCTTTTACGGAGCACAGGTCGTGGCCCCAGAATCTGCTCGATGAAGCGTTGCGGCTCTACCCGCTCAGTCATAAGCAGGGCTGCGGCAGCCCGATCTGCCACCGGGCGACCTTCCTTTACGGCCTGCTCTACGAACACGAGCAACTGAATGAGACGCTTCATTCGAATCTGCAGGAACTGCTCGGCGTGCACGACGTCTCCGTCTTCAAGCATCTCGCCGCGATGGTGCGAGCGGGCAAGGTCGTCGATGCCGAAGGCAGAGACGTCTACCTGGGCGGCGCGGACGGCATGAAGGGCCTGGAAGGCCTGCGCCTGCCGATCGGCTTTATTCACGGCGAGGAAAACGAAACCTATCTGCCGAAGAGCACCCTGCTCACCTACGACATGCTCGTCGAGCACTTCCCCGAGCAGCCGTATGAACGGCATCTGATTCCCGGCTACGGGCACATCGACTGTATCTTCGGCAAGAACGCGGCGGTGGATGTCTATCCGGTGATTGCGCGGTATCTGAATGCGCATTGACGGAACGGCCAGGGCGTAGCCGCGCGTTACGCCCGCGAACCGCTGGCGCCCGGCGCACCCTGTTCAAAACAACTTGCCCGGATTCAGAATGCCGTGCGGGTCCAGCGCATGTTTGATGGCGGCCATTGCAGCCAATTCAGCCGGCGAGCGCGAGATCGGCAAGAACTCGCGCTTGAGCAAGCCGATCCCGTGTTCCGCCGATACCGAACCGTGCAACGGTCCCAGCATCCCATAGACGAACGCATACACCGCGTGATGATCGACACCGGGGATCGAATGACCGTCGACGGTGACATGCAGATTCGAATCGCCGATATGGCCGAAGAAATACGACACGTTGCCCGGCCAGCGCTGATCGAGCGCTGCGCGGCAACGATCGACGAAAGCGCCGATCTCGCCGATGGGCAGGCTCAGGTCGAAGTTGATCGGATCCATCCGTACCGGAAACTCGGCAGTGCATTCGCGAATCGCCCATAACGCCCGCACGTCGGCCACCGATTGCGCGATCACCGCGTCGCGGATCGCTTCTGAATCGAGCGCTTCGGTCAGCACGGCGGAGAAGCGTTCGCCGTCGTCGCTTGCGTCGAAGCTCGCGTGTTCGATCAGTGCATAGAGCGGGTGCGAGTCGGCGAATGGCGAGCGCGTGCCCGTCAGCTTCACGCCGAAATCGTAGAAATCCGGCCACATGATCTCGAACGCGCCGATGTCGTTGCCAAAGCGCGTCGACAGGCGGCGCAGCAGGTTCACGGCGGCGGCGTAACCGTCGAGCGCGACGAGCGCCGTGTGGCGCGCCGCGCGTGGCGGATGGAGCCGCAGCACCGCGCGCGTGATCACGCCGAGCGTGCCTTCCGAACCGATGAACCAGTGTTTGAGGTCGTAGCCAGTGTTGTTCTTGACCATCTTGCCGAGCGAAGTCAGCACGTCGCCGTTGGCGAGCACGACTTCGAGGCCGAGCACCTGATCGCGCGCGGTGCCCGACTGGATCACGCGATTGCCGCCCGCGTTAGTCGCCAGATTGCCGCCGATCTGGCACGAGCCGCGCGCGCCCAGATCGAGGGCGAGTTCGAAACCCGCTTCGGCGGCGGCTTCCTGCGCGATTTGCAAAGTCGTGCCGGCGCGCACGGTTAGCGTGGCCGACGCGGTGTCGATTTCTTCGACGCCGGTGAGCCGTTCGAGCGACAACGCGATATCCGTCGCGCTCGCAATCGCGCCACCTGCGAGACCGGTCATGCCGCCCTGCGGTACCACCGGTTGATGCGCTGCGTGGCAAATGGCCAGCGCGCGCGAGACTTCTTCCGTGCTGCGCGGCAAAAGCAGCGCGGCGGGACGCGTTGGATCGTGGCGTGTCCAGTCGGTCATCGCGCGCTCGCCGATCTGCTCGCCAACGCGCACCGCGTCGGCACCGAGCGCGGCACGCAGCGCATCAAGTGTCGCGGAGAGCGGCGCCGTGCCGTGGGTCGCGTTGCTGCCCACGCCGTTTGCCAAACTGTTATCTATCATGCAGGGGTTCCTTCCGTTCCTTCAGCTGCCGCTTTCTTCCGATAGCCCATCGAATCATTGATTCGCCCGAGGATGTAGTCACCCGCAGCGACTGGCTGATACTTCAGTTCGGCCTCACTCGTGCCGAGCTCACGCGGATCGACCATCGCACCGTAAGTGGGATCATAGAACGTCGCGATCGAATAGCGCTCGCGCCCCGACGCATTGATCACGCGATGCAAGGTGGAGCGGAAGCGGTCATTGGTCCAGCGCGCCAACAGGTCGCCGACGTTCACCACGAAGCTGCCCTCGATCGGCGGCGCATCGACCCACGTATCGTTGGCGATCTCACGCACCTGCAACCCCCCCACCTGATCCTGCCACAGCAAGGTAATGCAGCCGTAGTCGGTATGCGGCGCGACGCCGAACTGATCCGCGTCCGATTGGGGCGGCTGCGGCGGATAGTAGACCATCTGCGTGCGCTGCATCCGCTTCGTATAGCGCGGTGCGAAGAAATGTTCGTCGACGCCGAGACTCACGGCCACGGCACGCAGCAGATCGGCGCCGCATGCGGCGACCGCTTCGTAATAGCCGTAGAGCGCAGGCCGCAACTCAGGCATGAAATCCGGCCAGTTGTTCGGCCCTCGCAGCGCCTGGCCCGCACGCACATCGGGATCGTCCTCAGGCAGCTCCAGGCCGATGCTGAAGAACTCCTTGTAGTCGGGACGCTTGGCCTGATACATGGTGGCGTCGCCGAGCGCGTTGAAACCGCGATGCCGTTGATTGACCGCCGCACGCCGCTTCGTCTCCACCGGAAACGCAAAGAACGTGCGCGCCACCTGTTCGGCCGCATCGATTGCCGCTTGCGGCACGCCGTGATTGACGATGTAGAAGAAGCCGATCGTCGTGCACGCTTCGCGGATTTCGTACGCCACGCGCGTCAAAGCCTGCGGGTCGCCGGCACGCACGCCGGCAAGATCGATGATCGGAATGCGGGTCACGGGCATTGCGTTGCTCCCTGGAGGGCTAGTCAATTCAACCGACGAAAGAGGCTGATGAATCAGTCGCGACAAGCTCGCGTGCCTCGTGCATTCCAGTTGTATATACCGCCAAAAGCGTACCCGCAAGTTGCTTTGCGGGGCTTCACGTAAGGGCTTTTCTCTACTCGTGCGTTTATTTATTTCGCGCGAAAACTGCGGTATATACTGCATCGCATGACTCGCGCCGGTCCATGCTGACGAACCGCTTTCGCGCGACACCGCTTTGCCAACCGGAGAATCCCATGAGCATCCTTGCAGGCTGGAAGTGTCGTTTGGTCATGCTGGCGTTGTGCGCGGCAAGCGTCACCGCCCACGCGGAAGACCAGCTCGCCAAAGTGAAGAAAGCAGGCGAACTGGTGGTGGGCACCGAGATGCAGTTCGCGCCGTTCGACTTCCTTGAAAACGGCCAGCAAGCGGGCTTCAATAAGGACCTGTTCGCCGAGGTCGGCAAGGAAATGGGCGTCAAGGTGCGCTTCATCGACCTGCCGTGGCCGAGCGTGCTGCCGGGTCTCGAAGCCGGCAAGTTCGATATGGTGGGCGGCCCACTGACAGTCACGAAGGCGCGCATGGAACGCTACACGTACACCCTGCCGATCGCGGACGCCACCGACGCGCTGCTCAAGCGCGCCAACGATTCCGCCGTCAAGCAATCGTCGGATATCGCCGGCAAGACGGTCGGCGCGGGTAAAGGCTCGGCCCAGCTCGACCAGTTGAAAACGTACGTCGCCACCTTGCCGAAGCCGCCTGAAATCCGCGAATACGTCGACAACAATCAGGCCTACGCCGATCTCGCCGCCGGCCGCATCGCGGCGGTCGCGAACTCGATGACCAACATCGCGTACGTCGCCAAACAACGCCCTGAAACCTTCGCCGTAGTGCAGCCGCCGTTCGGCGCGAAAGTGTACTTTGCTTACTGCCTGCGTAAAGACGCGGACAGCAAGACGCTCGCCGATGCCTTCAACGCCGCGCTCGTGAAAATGCACAACGACGGGCGCCTCGCGACCTTGCAGAAAAAGTGGTTCGGTGTCGCGATGGATGCGCCGACAACGATGCCGACGCCGAACTATTGATGCACTGATCTAGCGAGTGCGACGCGTATGTTCAGCACGACCGTCTTCCTCCAGGGCCTGCCGCTGCTGCTGCATGCGGCACTCGCTACCATCGGCATTTCACTGACGGGCCTCCTGATCGGTTTCTTCGTCGCGATCGGCGTGTGTGCCGCACGCCTCTCCCCGAAGCGCTGGGCGCGCATGTTCGGCGGCGCCTACGTGTTCTTTTTTCGCGGCGTGCCGATGCTGGTGCAACTGCTGCTGGTGTATTACCTGCTGCCGTTCGCCGGGATCAACGTATCGCCCATCGTCGCGGCAATCAGCGCCGTGTCGCTGTGCTCCGCTTCCTATATCGCCGAGATTCTGCGCGGCGGCTTTCTCAGCATTCCGCCGGGCCATCTCGAAGCCGCGCGCATGCTCGGGCTCTCACCGTTCGATATGCTGCGGCGCATTCTGGTGCCGCAGGCGTTTCGCTTGACGCTGCCTTCGCTCGTCAACGAAATGGTGCTGCTGATCAAGGCTTCGTCGCTGATTTCGGTGGTGGGTGTGGCCGAACTGACGCGCACTGCGCAGAACATCGCGGCCAGCACCTATCGGCCGCTCGAAGCCTACGTCGCTGCCGGGCTGATTTACTTCGTGATCTGCGGCACGCTGGCGCTCGTCGCGCACGCCGCCGAATACCGTTTGCAGCACGCCTGACCCACCTAGAGCTTGAGATTGAAATAGGCCATGCAAAAGCTCGACCCCTCCGTCATTACACACAACCTGCAGCCGATTGCCGCCGGTCTCGCGACCACGCTCGGCACCTGGGCCGCGGGCGTCGCGATCGGCATTCTGATCGGCTTTCTCATCGCCGTGCTGCAGCTCTTTTGCGGACGCTGGGTGCGCGGCGTATTGCGCTTCTACATCGAACTGTTTCGCGGCACGCCATTTCTGGTGCAACTGTTTTTGCTGTACTACGGCGGCCCGTCCTTCGGCCTCACGCTCGAACCGATGACAGCCGGTGTGCTCGGATTAGGCCTCTACGGCAGCGCGTATTTCGCCGAAGCCTTTCGCTCCGGCTTTCAATCGGTGCCGCCGGGTCATCTCGAAGCGGCAGCCTGTCTCGGACTCACCCGCTGGCAAGCCGTCCTGCGCATTCAGGTGCCGCAAATGCTGGTGCTGATCGTGCCGGCGTTGACCAATCTGATTATCGTGCTGAGCAAGGAAACCGCGGTGCTGTCGATCGTCACCGTCCCCGAGCTCACGTTCGTGCTGACCGGCATCGGTTCGGCCACCTTCGCTTTTGTCGAAACGCTGCTGGTGCTGTGCGTGTGCTATCTCGCGCTGGTCGAATTGACCTCGCGCGCGGGCATGTGGGCCGAAACCCGCATCGCGCGCTTCATGGCATGAACGGAAATCCGGACCATCTTATGAACGCTATCGCCGACATGCCGTCCTCCACTTCCACCGCTGCCTTCGATACACCGCCCGGCGCGCCGCTGATCGAAGTGCGCGACCTGAAGAAACGCTTTGGCGAGGTCGAAGTACTGCGCGGCGTCGATCTCGAGATCGCCCGCTCCGAAGTGGTCTGCATCATCGGCCCATCGGGCTCGGGTAAGAGCACGCTGCTGCGCTGCCTCGCCGCGCTCGAAACCTACGATCAGGGCGACGTGCGCATCGAAGGCGAACTGCTCGGTTACAGCGAGCGCAATGGAAAACGCGTGCGAGCGTCGCAAGGCGAGATCAATCGCGTGCGGCGCAACGTCGGCATGGTGTTTCAGCAATTCAATCTGTGGCCGCATATGACGGCGCTCGGCAATGTGATGGAAGCGTTGCTGCGCGTGCGCAGTCTGTCACGCGATGAAGCGCGCCGCCGCGCCAATGCGATGCTGGAAACCGTTGGCCTCGCGCATAAGGGAGATGCCTACCCGTCGAAACTCTCGGGCGGCCAGCAGCAGCGCGTTGCAATTGCTCGCGCGCTGGCGATGGAGCCGCACATCATGCTGTTCGACGAGCCGACCTCGGCGCTCGATCCCGAACTGGTCGGCGAAGTATTGCAAGTGATGAAGCAGCTCGCGCGCGACGGCATGACGATGGCTGTCGTCACGCACGAAATGGGCTTTGCCGCGCAGGTCGCCGACAAGGTGATGTTCATCGATCAGGGGCGCATCGCCGTGCAAGGCAAGCCGCGCGAGGTCTTTCACGATGCCGGGCAGCCGCGTTTGCGGCAGTTCCTGCAAAACTACTTCGACCGCAATGCCTTCTGGGCGCGCGGTCCGGATGATGCGGAGCCGGTATGAACTTGCGCCGATGCCCTCCCGATTCGGCTGGCTCGTGCAGTTCACGCGGACTGTAGCGCAAGGGCCGCCGATGTCCTCCACCGTTCGCAGCAAAGCTCACGACAATCCGCCAGCCGCGGCGATGAAAACCGCGCGCGTGGTGACTGACGCACCGGCCGCCCGCTACGAACAGGTCAAGACCCACATCCGCCAGATCATCGAATCGGGCGCGCGGCAAGCGGGCGACCGTCTGCCGTCCGAGCTGGACCTGGTCGCGACGTTAGGCGTGTCGCGCATGACGGTGAACCGCGCGCTGCGCGAACTCGCCGATGAAGGCCTCGTCACCCGCGTGTCCGGCGTCGGTACGTTTGTCGCGCAAACCAAGCCGCAATCGACGCTGCTGATGATCGCCCATATCGGCGACGAGATCCGCTCGCGCGGTCACGAATACAGCTACGATACCGTCCTCTCGCAACGCGAAACTGCGCCGGTGACGGTGTCGAACGCATTAGGGCTTGCGCCCGGCGCTTCCGTGTTTCATGTGATTTGCGTGCATCGCGAGAACGGTCTGCCGGTGCAGCTCGAAGACCGCTACGTCAATCCGGTCACGGCGCCGGACTTCCTGAAGCAGGATTTCTCTACGACGAGGCCGTCCGAGTATCTGTTCGAGACCGTGCCGGCGCATGACGTCGAGCATGTCGTCGACGCGGGTCTGCCGACGCGCGCCGAAGCCGAGTGGCTGGAAATTCGCGCCGATGAGCCGTGCCTGACGCTGATGCGCCGCACATGGACGAGCGGCGTTGCGGTCACGTTCGCGCGTTTCGTGCATCCGGGCTCGCGGTATCGGCTGGGTTGCCGATTCACGCCGGATCTGTCGCAGCGCCAGGGCTAGCGGCGCGAGCGCCGTGCCCTCGCCCGCTTCCTGCCACTCACACGTTGCCCGCCAGATGGAAACGCGACGCCGGATGCCACAGTTGCACCGACGTCGCCACATCATCACCGACCCATGTGCGACGCCATAGCTGCAGGCAAGGCTCGCCGATATCCATCATCAGATGCCGCCGCACATACGCGTCGGGCTTCTGCGCATAGATACGAAACTCCGCGCGCTGGATCGGCGCGAGCCGCACCATGTAGTGATTCGGCGTCTCGACAGTGAAGTCCTGCTCCAGGTACTCGGGGAACACCTTCGGATTGACGTAGCGATCTTCGTACTGGATCGGCTCGCCCTCTTCGCTGTGCACGATGCACGAGTGAAACGCCGGGCCGCTGGCGAGACCGAGCGCTTCGAGCGCGTGCGGATCGTCGCTGGGTTCGAGCGTCAGCACACGCGCGGAATGGCGATGGCCGCGTGCGGCGATTTCGTCGGCGATATTGCGGATTTCCAGCACCGTGGATTCGTAGCGCTGTGGCGCGACGAACGTGCCGGAACCTTGCACGCGCGTCAGCACGCGTTCGGTGGTGAGCTCACGCAGCGCGCGCGATACCGTCATGCGCGCGACGCCGAATTCTTTAACCAGCTCCGTTTCGGATGGGATCAGGCCGCCCGGCTTCCAGTCCCCCTCGCTGATGCGCCTGATTACATAGCGCTTGATCTGCTCATAGGCGGGCATCGCCTTGGCGGGTGTCTCAGGGGTGCGACCCGGGCGGTCCTGCGTGTCTGCGGTTTGCGCGTTTGTAATAGTGTTCACGTCGACCTCGTGGGTGGTACGCGGGTGGTACACGTTAGGCCGGTTCACCGGCGGGTAAGCCCGCTCACCGGCTTTGTCTCCATCTATTTGAATCCATCAATTCGAATCCATCAGTTCGAGCCAGCCACGCAATTGCAGTAACGAGCGTCGTCAACCTGCGTGGGCAGTTGCCCGGCCGTCGTTGGCCGCCGCGTCGGCGCCAAGCTTGCCCGTCGCGCCAACGCTCGCCAATGCGGCACAAGCTGCGTCGCTAACCGAAGCGTCCAGCCCGGGCCGAATATTACCCGGGTTTGGCAGCGGCGGCGGTGTTTCATCGGCGATTATGCGAAACGCGATCGTCATGTCGTCCGCGAGCGGCCGATCGTCGCGGTAAGTCGGCACAGCGCGGCGTATGCGTTGCCAGAGCGCATCCGTGTGCGGCGCGCGCGGTGCGTCGATGCTTTGTAGATCGTAGGCTTGTGCCGCCGCCAGCAACTCGATGGCGATGATGCGCCCGGCGTTGTCGACGATCTCCAACGCTTTCAGCGCAGCGGGCGTGGCATGGCACAGGTGGTCTTCCTGCAGACCAGATGTGATGCCGCCGTCGAGACTCGCGGGCATCGCGAGGCGCCGGTTCTGCGCGACCAGCGAGGCCGCCGTGTACTGCGCGATCATGAAGCCCGAACAGGTGCCGCCCGGCTCCGCGAGAAACGCCGGCAAGCCGCTCACGAGCGGGTTGACGAGACGGTCGAGACGCCGCTCGGCCATCGCCGCGACTTGCGCGATCGCAGTGGCAAGGCTGTCCATCGCCAGTGCGATCGATGCCCCCACCGCGTGCGCCTGCGAATAGACACGTGGCTCTTCCGGCGTGCCGGCGACGATCGGGTTGTCGGTAATCGACGCGAGTTCGCGATTGACCACGTCGGCGGTCCCAGTGAGCACGTCACGCGCGGCACCATGTACGTGCGGAATGGTCCGCATGCTCAGCGGATCCTGCGTGCGCTGGCCGACCACCGCGGCAAGAATGCCGCTATCGGCGAGCGCGGTACGCATGCGTTCGCCGACCAGGTTCAGGCCCGGCGAAATGCGCAGCGCCAGCGAGTCTTCGTCGAAGGCCGCGAGTTGACCACGCAGATTCTCGAAGCTCATCGCGGCGACCACGTCGGTCCAGTCGAGCAAACGCGCGGCGCGCGACAGCGCCAACGCGGCGAGACCCGTCACGCACGGCGTGCCGTTGACGAGGCTTAAACCCTCCTTCGCGTCGAGCACCAGCGGTTCGAGGCCGAGCAGTTGCAACGCATCGCGCCCTTTGAGACGCTCGCCGCGATAGCGCACATGCCCCTCGCCGATACAGACGAGCGCGATATGCGCCATATGGCTCAGATAACCTACCGAGCCGAACGCCGGCACTTCCGGCAGGCAATCGGCATTGAGCAACGCGACCAGTTGATCCGCGACTTCGAGGCGAATCCCCGAATGCCCGTGTGCAAAATTGTTGACGGCCGCCGCCATGATCGCGCGCGTCTCGGCAACACCGAGCGGCGCGCCCACGCCGACCGCGTGACTCATCAGAATATTGCGCGACAGCGTGCGCTGTTCGGACGGCGACACGATTACGTCGCACAACGCGCCGACGCCGGTATTCACGCCATACGCGCGAATCCCGCGCTCGACAATCTGTTCAACAAGCACGCGTGCCGCCCGGATACGCGAGCGGGCATCGGCGGAAAGCTCGAGCGGTTCGCCGGCGGCGATAGCCGCCACCTGAACCCAGTCGAGAGGACGATCGGAACGGATCACGGCCATGATAGTGCTCTGTGCGGTGAAGTAACGAAGTGGCAACCAGCCAACGCTGATCGATTAGTTAGTCGTGCGATCCTGGTGGCTCGACACGAATTGGCGGAAACGGTCCGACTTGCATTCGACGAACACTTCGTCCGGCGTGCCGTCGGCTTCCACCTGACCTTGATGCAGGAACATCACGCGATTCGACACATGGCGCGCGAAACCCATCTCGTGCGTGACGACCAGCATCGTGCGGCCTTCTTCGGCGAGCGAGCGCATCACGCGCAACACTTCGCCGACCAGTTCGGGATCGAGCGCCGAAGTCGGCTCATCGAACAGCATCACTTTGGGATGCATCGCCAAAGCGCGCGCGATCGCCACGCGCTGCTGCTGACCGCCGGACAGATGTGCCGGATAGTGGCCGCGCTTTTCCGCAAGACCGACTTTTGCCAGCAGCGCTTCCGCTTCTTCAACCGATTCGGCGCGGCTGCGCTTTTGCACGCGCATCGGCCCTTCGATCAGATTCTCCAGCACGGTCATATGCGACCAGAGATTGAAGTTCTGAAACACCATGCCGAGTTGCGAGCGCACCCGGTCCACCTGGCGGCGGTCGCTCGGTTGCAGCTTGCCGTCCCCGCGCCGCTTCATTTTCAGCTCTTCGCCGCCGAGTGCCACCGAACCGTCATCCGGCGTTTCAAGCAGATTCAGGCAGCGCAGAAAGGTGCTCTTGCCGGAGCCGCTCGCGCCGAGAATCGAAATCACGTCGCCTTGATGGGCGTCGAGCGAAATGCCTTTGAGCACGTGGTGGTCGCCGAACGATTTATGGATGTTCTTGACCGACAGTGCAACAGGTGCCGTAGCGTTCATGGGATTCTCCAGATTCTGCAAGATATGCGATCGTTCAGGGCGCGGCGCGGCGTGCTTCGGTCGTGGACGAAACCGGCCGGCTCGGCGAGCTTTGTGCGGGCGCCGCACGCAGATGGCGCGACAGGCGCGTCTCGAGGAAGCCGAGCAAACGCACGATGACGAAATTCAGGAACAGATAGATCAGCGCAGCGCAGATGAATACTTCCGTAGTGCGATACGTTTGCTGAATGATCTGCTGCGCGACGCCGGTCACTTCCCACACGGTGACGAGACTCGCGAGCGCGGTCGATTTGACGAGCAGCACGGCCTCGGTCGAATACGCGGGCAGACACTGGCGCAGCGCAATCGGACCGATCACGCGGCGCAGCAGCGCGAAACCCGATAAGCCGATCGAATAACCCGCTTCGATCTGACCGACCGGCACGGCCATCAAACCCCCGCGGATAATCTCAGCGGTATATCCGGCGGTGCACAGCGCCAGGGATAAAACCGCGCACATGTACGGCTCGCGCAACACCGGCCACAGGAAGCTCTCGCGAATCACGCCGAACTGGCCCATGCCGTAGTAGACGAGGAACATCTGGATCAACAGCGGCGAGCCGCGGAACACGAGGATATAGGCACGCGCGAAACGGTTCGGCAGCCAGTGCGGCGACACGCGCATCGTGACGATCACGAGCGAAAGCAAGCCGCCGAGAATCAACGAGCAGAAGAACAGCCCGAGCGTGGTCGGCACGGCCGCGATCAGTTGCCGCAGCGTGTCGAGCAGAAAATCGAAGTCGAAATGCATGATGTCCGGTCCTCGTCAGTTGCGCGCGAAGTTGCGCTTGAAGGATCGGCCCACGCGCGCTTCGGCGTGGTTGAAGACCCGGTTCGAGATGCTGGTCATCAGCAGATACAGCGCGCCGCCCACCACGAAGAACGTGAAGTACTGATGCGTCGAACCCGCCGCCACCTGGCTGGCGCGCAGCAGTTCGGCCAGCCCCGTGACCGAAATCAACGCCGAGTCTTTCAGGCTCAATTGCCAGACATTGCCGATGCCGGGCAAGGCGAAACGCAGCACTTGCGGAATCAGAATGCGGCGCGCCATGGTCATGGTGGGCATGCCGATCGAACGCGCCGCTTCGAGTTCGCCGCGCGACACCGCGAGCACCGCCGAGCGATACACCTCGGCCTGATACGCGCCGGAAATCATGCCGACCGCGAGCGCGCCGACCACGAACGGCGGCACGCCGACAAAGCCGTCCGCGCCGAACCATTGACCAATCGTGGTCACGAGCGTCGAGCCGCCGAAATAGAACAGATAGATGACGAGCAGCTCAGGTACGCCGCGAAACACAGTGGTGTACAGGTCGCCGATCACGCGCAGCGTGCGAAAGCGCGACAGCTTGGCCGCCGCTACCAGCGCGCCGAACACGGCGCCGACAGCGAGCGCCGCCAGCGTAAGCGCGACCGTCATCAACGCTGCGAGCAGCAACACGCCGCCCCAGCCTTCCTGCCCGAAGCCGAGCATCTCTATCAGAGCCATTCCCTACCCCTCATCCATTACGGCGGATCGAACCAGCCGACAGGCGCGGTTTTTCACGCCGCGCCTACCGTTACCTCTGAACGCTCAGGCGAATCAAGGCGTGACGTCGGTCTTGAACCACTTGGCGGAGAGTTTCTTGACGGTGCCATCGGCAAGCGCGGCGCTGATCGCGGTATCGAACTTCGCTTTCAGATCGGCGTCCTGCTTACGGAACGCGAGGCCTTCACCCGGACCCCAGATCGGGCCGCCGATCTTCGGGCCGGCCATGATGATCGACGCAGTCTCTTTCTTGTCGACGTTGGCGGCGTAGTAGGTCACGTCGTCGAACGAGGCGTCGATGCGGCCGTTGGCCAGATCGAGGTCGCGCTCAGGCGAGGTTTTGTAGACGCGGATCGTGGCGACGTCCTTGAAGCCGTCGTTGATGAACTTGGTGTAGACCGTGCCCGACTGAATGCCGATGGTCTTGCCCTTCAGTTGCTTGCGCAAGGCGTCAACGGTGGGTTGATCGGTTTTCGGATCGCCCGACAGCTTGACGACGGCTGCGGTCGGTGCGGCCTTGGGCAGCACTTTCGCGTCAGTCACGGCGAACGTGGCCGGCGTGGCGGCGTACGGCTTCGAGAAGGCGATGATTTTTTCGCGTTCCGGCGTGATCGAGATCGCGTCCATCAGGACGTCGAACTTGCCGGCCTGCAGACCGGGGATCATGCCGTCCCAGTCTTGCGCCACGAGGTTGCACTGGAGCTTGATGCGCTCGCACAGATTGGCGACCAGCTCAGGTTCGAAGCCGCCCAGCTTGCCGCCCGGCAAGGTCAGGTTCCATGGGGCATAACCGCCTTCCAGTGCGATCGTCACCGTCTTCCAGTCTTTGGCCTGCACCGGTGCAGCGAAAATTGTCGCGGCGCCGAGTACGGCGCCCATCAATGCTTTTGCTAACGTCGTGCGCTTCACTTTCACGTCGAAACTCCTTTGATTGAGGAAACCGTCGAGCTGGGTTTTTAACTACCGTCTAATTTGTATAGACAAGCTTGCATGAGTCAAAAAGCCATCGCAAGAGGATTTTTTCGAAATCGCCGAAATCATCGGGTAAGCCCCTATGCGCGACCGTGCAATAAGGCTTTTAAGGGAGTTTTGAAAGGGCAAAGACGGTGCGCCGGTCACCGCCGGCTGCGCCAGCGTGGTGCGTTTTGTCTAGACAGGTTGGTGTGAGAAGAGCGAACGCGCTTCGAGTTGGCGCGCAGCGCGCCCTACCAGACGAACGGCACGAAGCGATAACGCACGCGCGTGGTGTAGGCGGTGTAGCCCTCGAGTTGCGCTGCCAGCACGCGCTCCTCGCGCACCGCGCGCCAGCCAATGCCGATCACCAGTAACGGCACGCAGGCAAGCCCCCACCACGAGCCGAGCAGCAAGGGCGTGCCGATGAACAACAGCAGCGCGGCCGAGTACATCGGATGACGGACAAAAGCGTAGGGGCCGGTGTCGATGACTTTGTGACCGCGGCTTGCCTGGATCTTCACGACGGGCGCGGCATAGCTATTCGCCCGGAACACGATCAGGCACATGAAAATGCAGACGAAGATACTGAGCGAGCCGAAACTCACCAGCCATACCGGCAGCGGTGCCGACCAGCGGTAGCGCATTGCATCGAGCGCCATCAGGACAAGCCAGGCGCTCCACATCACCGCCACGGCCACCATAAAGAAACTGTCCCAGCGACTTTGTTGCGCCTGAACGATCGGCGCGAGACGTTCGGCAAGCAGACCGGGATCGTGGCGCGCCAGCCAGAAGCCGACCCACAAACTCAGCCCGCCGGTCTCGATCAGATACCACCAGCCGGCGGGCCACGCGAACGTACCCGCGGCGCCGAACAGCAGCGCGCCCATGCATACCAGCCAGGCTGCCGTTTGCAGGACAAGGCGCGTGATCATGGCTGGGTCGTGCCCGCTGGTGGTTGTCGAAGTTCGCTATACGCGGCTGTCTCAGACGGAGGCCGTCGCGGGTGAGCGCACGCGCCCGAAAACGTCTGCCATGTCGATGTCGCCCGTGTTCAGACCGAATTGATCGCGAAGGCAGGTTGCGAGTTCGTCCGCGCTTTTTAGCTGCCGCTCGCTGATGATCTGGCCGTCCGCGGCGCGTTCGTTCAGTTGGTCGTTGCGCAAGGTCAGCCGCGACTCTGCCAGGACCCGGCAAACGATCAGATGATTCAGGAAGATCGAATCCGGTGCGGTCGAGGTGTACCAGTTCGAGGTCTCGTAATCGATCCACTCGACCGGGTGCAGGTCGAAACGGTAGACACGGGCCCACGTGTCATCGCGGGATTGGACGTCGAGGTAGAGCGCGTCGTTCGATGCATCGGCGAGGCGGAACGTGCCGAGTTGCGTCGGCTGCGCGGAGCCGGCGATCAGGCGCAGCGGTGCCGTCAACGTCATGCTGCCGAAACCGACATCGGCGATCCAGGCTTCGTCTTTGATGTCGACGCGCAACACCATGTGCGTGCGAGGGGGGATCGCTCCGGATTCGCGGCCCCAAAGGACTCGGCCCAGCAGGGGCGTTATGTTGAAGCCTAACTGCGTCAGGACGTTCGCGAAGAGTGCGTTCTGCTCGAAGCAATAGCCGCCACGTTTTTGCGCGATCAGCTTTTGTTCGACTGATTCGAGATCCAGTTTTACCGCACGGTGCGTGAGCGGATTCAGGTTCTCGAAGGGGATCGCTCTGGGATGCAGCTTGTGGAGTTCCTGGAGCACTTCCAGCGTCGCCGCGCGAGGTCCTTTGTAGCCGATGCGGGTGAAATAGTTTTCCAGATTCACTGTGTGTGACATCGGTGTCGTCCCGGTATGGTTTTGGGCGCCAGGCAGCACTTAAGGCTTTCGCACTGCGGCGCGGCTTCGGAAGATGATCATAGCTTCTTTTGCTCCCTGCCCCGAATCCGGGCTCCGGCACCGGTTCGACATGGCCATAACCATACTAAATCATTACGTTTACATTCCATTTAATTTACATACAAAGAACCTTTAGCAG
This sequence comes from Paraburkholderia sp. WS6, assembly GCF_030464835.1. NCBI lineage: Bacteria > Pseudomonadati > Pseudomonadota > Betaproteobacteria > Burkholderiales > Burkholderiaceae > Paraburkholderia > Paraburkholderia sp. WS6. The sequence goes on along the minus strand of NZ_JALQCK010000042.1, from coordinate 41,676 downwards.
CAGTACGTAAAACTAAAAATTACACGCTAGTAATATTGATGCGAATCGTTCTCATTTGTGTTGACGCACCTATTCCGCATGCGTACGATCTCGCCATCTGCCGCATCAGGCGTCGCGAACCGATGCGGCACATCGCAGGCACCTGGTGACGTAGCGCCGCGATAGTCAGATCAGTCGATACAACACAAATAAGGATTTCGATGAAGTTCGCTCAGTCCGTCGAGCCCGCCATTCAGGCGCGTTCGCTTCACGACTCCGCCATGCGCGGCGGCGCCACGCGTCGTTCGCGTTTGCCTTCCTTGCGCCGCGCCGCGCTTTGCACGGCTTTCGCGTGGGCCTCGTTGACCGCCGGCGCGGCCATGGCGGAAGCCAATCCCGATGCCGCGCCGGAAGCGCCCGAAGCCGACCTGAACATCAAGGCGACGCAGACGAATCAGTGGACCGGGTTCTGGAATCGCCCGACGATGCTCGGCGACATCGGCGGTCTGCGCCCCTGGCTGGGCAAATACGGCGTGACGTTCACGCTCACGGAAACCAGCGAAGTGCTCGCCAATGTCCGCGGCGGTCTCGCGCGCGGCGCGGACTACGATGGCCTGACCACGGCGACCGTGCAGATGGACACGCAAAAGGCGTTCGGTTTGCCGGGCGGCCTGTTCAACGTCAGCGCCTTGCAGATCCACGGGGCCAACCTCAGCGCCAACAAGCTCGGCACGCTGAATACGGCGAGCGGCATTGAAGCCCAGGACACGACCCGCCTGTGGGAACTGTGGTACCAGCAGTCGTTCCTGAACAAGCGCATCGACGTGAAGGTCGGTCAGCAAAGTATCGACCAGGAATTCATCACCAGTACGAATTCGGCGCTGTTCGTGAACACGATGTTCGGCTGGCCTGCCCTGCCGTCCTACGATATGCCGTCCGGCGGTCCCGCTTATCCGCTGGCCGACCTCGGCGTGCGCGTGCGCGGACAGATCACGCCTTCGTTGACGGCGCTCGCCGGCGTATTCGACGGCGATCCGCTCGGCAACAACCCGAACAACAAGAGCGGCACCAACTTCAACCTGCATAACGGCACGCTGTTCATCGGCGAGTTGCAGTACGCGATCAACCAGCCGGCCGACGGCGAAATGGTCAGTGCGGGCGGCGGCGGTTTGCCCGGCACCTACAAGCTCGGCGTCTGGTACAACAACGGCAGCTTCGCCGATCAGCGCTTCGACAACACCGGCCTCTCGCTCGCGAACCCGGCGACGACCGGCGTCGCGCAGAATCATCACGGCGACTATAGCTTCTATGCGGTTGCCGACCAGATGATCTGGCGCCCGGATCCGGACTCGCCGCGCAGCCTCAACGTCTTCGCGCGCGTGATGGGCGCGCCCGGCGACCGCAATCTGGTGAGCGTCGCGGCCAACCTCGGCGTCGTGCTGAAGGCGCCGTTCGCCGGCCGCGACAACGACAGCGCCGGCATCGCGCTCACCTACATCAAGATCGGCAACCACGCGAATGGTCTTGATCAGGATAACCTGGCATTCAGCGGCGGCCCCTACGGCGTGCGCACCAGCGAAACCACGCTCGAAGCGACCTACCAGTATCAGGTCAACCCGTGGTGGCAACTGCAGGCCGACGCGCAATACACGTTCAATGCCGGCGCCGGCCAGAACCCGAGCGATCCGACGCAGCCGCTGCGCAACACGTTCGTCATCGGCGTGCGGACCAACATTACGTTCTGATGCCGTTCGCCATCACCACACACGCTCAAGACCCATCGAATCCCATGCTTTCGATCATGACCGCAACTACCGCTTTGTGCGCAGGCACCGAGGCTCACTCATGAACAATCCCACGCGCAAGTTTTCGCCGCGCGCCGCGCGCGCCCTGATCGCCGCCGCAGTCAGCACGGCCGCATTCGCGACGGCCGGCGTCGCGCACGCCGAACCGCAAGGTTTCCTCGAAACCGTCAAGCATCACACCACGCTGATCAACACCGTGCCGGGGAACGGCGACCAGAATCCGTACGCGGTGGTGGTCGCTCCGGTGACGGCAGGCACCGTCAAGCAAGGTGACGTCCTGGTCGGCAACTTCAATAACTCGACCAATCTGCAGGGTACCGGCAGCACGATCATCAACTATCACCCGGACACCAAGGAGATGACGGTGTTCGCCACGGTGCCGCGCGATCTGAAGGAATGCCCGGGCGGCATCGGCCTGTCGACCGCGATGACGATGCTCAAGTCGGGCTACGTGATCGTCGGCAGCACGCCGAGCAATGACGGCACCACCGGCACCAAGGGCGCCGGCTGCCTGATCGTGATCGATCCGAACGGCAAGGTTGCATCGACCATCAGCAGCCCGAATATCAACGATCCGTGGGGCAACATGGCGGTCGTCGATAACGGCACCAGCGCGACGCTGTTCGTCAGCAACGCCGGCTTCGGCGTGGGCGGTGCGAACGGCAATCCGCCGGTGTTCAAGCAGGCCACCGTGCTGCGTCTGGACCTCGACGTGCCGGCCGGCAAGGCTCCCGTCGTCAAGAAGGAAACCGTGGTGGGCAGCGGCTTCGGCGCACAGGCCGATAAGGGCGTGTTCCTCGTCGGCCCGACCGGACTCGCGCTCTCGAACGATCAGAAACTGCTGTACGTGTCCGATGCAATCGGCAACCGCATCACCGAAATCGACGAACCGATGACGCGCGACACCAGCGCGGGCGTAGGTCGCCAACTGACCGCCGACGGTCTGCTGCATCGCCCGCTTGCAATGGTCACCGCGCCGAACGGCCACCTGCTCGTCACGAACGCGCTGAACGGCCAGATCGTCGAAATCGATCCGGCCAGCGGCAAGCAGATCTACGCACGCTGGATCGACACCGACAAGGCGCAATCGCCCCCGGGCAACGGCGACCTGTTCGGTCTCGCGATGACGCCTGAAGGCGACGGTTTCTACTACGTGCAGGACGACGTGAACACCCTGGTGCTCGCGAAGTAGACGCAGCAAAGACGGACGCAGATCCGGCCAACGAGCCGGAACGCAACCCAGGCATTCCCCACGGCCAAATGAAGGTGAAGGAACCATGGCAAACGATCAACCCCCGCGGCCCTCCCGGCGCGGTTTTCTGAAGGCCGGCAGTGCGGCGGTCGCAGCGGGCGCAAGCCTCGGTGCGACCGGCGTCGCCCAGGCCGCGCTCGGCAAGACACCGGCGCACGGTGCCGATCCGCAGACGGCGGTCGAGCCGTTTTACGGCTTGCATCAAGGCGGCATCGTCACGCCGCAGCAGAGTCACACGTACGTTGCCGCGCTCGATCTGACGACCGAGAAACGCGAAGACGTGATCGCGCTGCTGCGTGCCTGGACCGACGCTGCCGCGCGCCTGACGCAAGGCGCCACAGCCGCACCGCTGCCGACCGGCGCCGCGGCCAAAACAGCACTGGCAGACACAAAGATTGATACGCAGGTCGGCACGAAGTCCGATGCCAAGGCCAACGACACAGCCTACAGCCCGACCAACACCAAAGCCGCGCCCGATTCCGGCGACGTGCTCGGCCTCGGCCCATGCGGCCTGACGATCACGTTCGGTTTCGGCCCGGGTCTGTTCACGAAGGACGGCAAGGACCGCTACGGCCTCGCCTCGCGCCGCCCCGCCGCGCTCGTCGATCTGCCGCGCTTCAACGGCGACCAGCTCATCGCCGAAAAAACCGGCGGCGACCTGTACATCCAGGCCTGCGCGAACGATCAGCAGGTCGCGTTTCACGCGGTCCGGCAATTGGCGCGTCTCGCGTACGGCACCGCAGCGATGCGTTGGGGCCAGGCTGGTTTCCTGTCCGGTCCGCGCGGTCAGACGCCGCGCAATCTGATGGGCTTCAAGGACGGCACCAACAATCCGTCGACCGCGAAACCGCAGTTGATGAACGAATTCGTCTGGGCCGGCGCCACCGCCGACGCGCCCTGGATGGAAGGCGGCACCTACACCGTGGTACGGCGCATCCGCATCACGCTCGAACACTGGGACAACACGGAAGTCGACTTCCAGGAGCAGGTGTTCGGCCGTCACAAATACAGCGGCGCGCCGATCGGCAAGAAAAACGAGTTCGACGCCGTGGACCTGAAGGAAGAGGACAAGGACGGCAATCCGGTGATTCCGGAGAACTCGCATGTGCGTCTGTCGAATCATGCGAGCAACAACGGCGCGCAGATTCTGCGCCGCTCCTATTCGTACAACGACGGCACGAACTTCTACATCGAGCGCTGGCCGCCATGGCGTCAGGAAACCGAATACGACGCGGGGCTGATTTTCGTGGCTCACCAGAGCGACCCGCGTACCGGCTTCATTCCGATCAACGACAAGCTCGCGAAGTTCGACATGATGAACCAGTTCACGACGCACGTAGGCAGCGCGGTGTTCGCGGTGCCGCCGGGCGCGAAGCCGGGTTCGTATATCGGCGCGGGGTTGTTCGAGACGTAATGCAAGCCACGAAGTAAGTCGCAAAGCAAGCCGCCGGCCGCGAGGCAGGCGGCGCATCAAAGACCAACAACATCACTAACGGATTTTAGGATCATGGCTCATTCCTGGTTTGGCACTCGCCTGCGCCTCGTCAGCAGCGCTGCCGCCCTCACGCTGGCCGCCTTCGCGACCGTACCGTCGACGGCCCACGCTGCGTCGATCACGCTCTACAATGCGCAGCATGAGCAGGTCGTCAATCTGCTCGCCAAGGACTTCGAAAAGCAGTCGGGCATTTCGGTGAAGATCCGCAACGGCGAAGGCCCGGCGATGGCCGCGCAAATCGTCGCGGAAGGCGCAGCGACGCCCGCCGACGTGTATTTCACGGAAAATTCGCCCGAGCTGACGCTGCTCGAAGAGAAAGGCCTCTTGAACAAGGTCGACGGTTCGACCCTCGCTACCGTGCCGGCGCGTTTCAACTCGCCGACCGGCGCATGGGTCGGCGTGACCGCGCGTGAAAGCGTGCTGGCCTACAACACGACCAAGCTGCAAGCATCGCAACTGCCGCAATCGCTGATCGACCTGGCCAAGCCGGAATGGAAAGGTAAGGTCGGCATTGCACCGAGCGACGCCGACTTCCTGCCGCTCGTGAGCGCCGTACTCGCGCTGAAGGGCGAAGCGCAAACCGTGCAATGGCTGAAGGGCCTGAAAGCCAACGCGCAGATTTTCGACGACGAAGAAGGCGTGGTCGCCGCGGTCAATCGTGGCGGCGTGGCTACCGGTGTGATCAACAACTACTACTGGGACCGTCTGCACGCCGAACTCGGAGACGCGAAAACCCGCAGCGCGGTTCATCACTTCGGCAACGGCGATGTCGGCGCGCTGGTGAACGTGTCGGGCGCGGCAGTGCTGAAGTCCGCGCACAACACGGACGGCGCGCAGAAGTTTCTCGCCTATCTGGTCAGCGAACGCGCGCAAAAGTTGATGGCGAACAGCCACGTCATGTTCGAATATCCGCTGCACGCAGGTGTCGCGCCGGACCCGATCCTCAAGCCCTTCGCTGAACTGAATCCACCGGCGCTGACGATCCAGCAACTCGGCGACGACAGCCAGGCAGGCAAGTTGCTGCGCCAGGCAGGCTTACTGTAAATGAGCGATGCCGTGTCAGCCGGGCCTCCGGTTGTAACCCCCGCCCCGGCGCGCGCCCATTCGCGCGCGCCGCGCGGTTTGTTCGCGGCAGCAGCACTCAGCGCTTTGCTGGTGTTGCTGCCGATTGCGTTTACCTTCTGGCGCGCGGCGAGCTTCGGCATCGGCGAGGCGGTCGATCTGATCTTCCGGCCACTCGTCGGCGAACTGCTGGTCAACACGCTGCTGATCACCGTATCGACCACGCTCGTCTGCGCTGCCATCGGCACGGCGGCCGCATGGTTTGTCGAACGCACGCATTTGCCGGGACGTCGCATCTGGGCCGTACTCGCCGCCGCACCGCTCGCGATGCCGGCCTTCATCTCGAGCTATGCCTGGGTGTCGCTGAGCCTGGATTTGCAAGACTTCAACGGCGCATTGCTGGTGCTGAGCTCCGCGTATTTCCCGCTCGTTTATCTTCCGGTGGCCGCGGCGTTGCGCAGCATGGACCCGGCGCTCGAAGAAAGCGCGCGCGCGCTCGGCTGCAACCGCTGGACCACGTTCATTCGCGTCGTGCTGCCGCAACTGCGCCCTGCGCTGCTCGGCGGCATGCTGCTGGTGTCGCTCGGTGTGCTGTCTGAATTCGGTGCGTTTACGCTGCTGCGCTTTCGCACCTTCACCACGCAAATCTACGCGGAATACCGCACCAGTTTCGACGGCGGTGGTGCTTCGCTCCTCGCGTGCCTGCTGATCGTGATCTGCCTCGTCGTGCTGGCCTTCGAGTTTCGGGTACGCGGCGCGGCGCGTTATGAACGCGTCGATCGCGGCACACGTCGCGCGGTGTTGCGCTACGACCTCGGCGCGTGGCGTTGGGTCGTCGCCGCCGGTTTTGCCGCGCTTGCGATCGCAACGCTCGGTGTACCGCTCGGCATGATCGGCTTCTGGCTTACGCAACCGGGCGCGGCCGCCGTCACCCCGGCTGACGTGTCGCCCGAACTGCTGTTCAACGCGACGATCTCGTCGCTCGGTTTCGGGCTCGCCGCCGCATTGCTGACCACGCTGCTGGTGGTGCCGCTCGCGTTCCTGCTGGTGCGCTATCCGACGCGTTTCGCGACGCTGTTCGAACGCACCGTGTTTCTGGCACAAGGCATACCCGGGCTGGTGATCGCGCTGGCCATCGTGTCGCTCGCGGTGCATGCACTGCAACCGCTTTATCAAAGCGCGACGCTGCTGGTGATCGCTTACGCGATGCTGTTCATGCCGGTGGCACTGGTGAGCGTGCGCGCCGCCTTCATGCAGGCGCAGCCACGCCTTGAAGAGACTGCGCGCGCACTCGGCCTGACCTGGTCGCAGACCCTGTTCCGCGTGGTGTTGCCGCTCGCGGGCCCTGGACTCGGCGCGGCCGCGGCGATGGTGTTCATTTCGGTCGTCACCGAGCTGAATGCGACGCTGCTGCTCTCTCCCATCGACACGCAAACACTCGCGACCCAGGTCTGGGCCGACACGTCGACAATGGCGTTCGCCGCCGCCGCGCCCTATGCGGCGTTGCTCACCGGCATTTCGCTGTTCGCCTCCGGCCTCCTGTTCGCATTGCTCGGCAAATCGGCATTACTCGGCGAGCGCAGCTGAACGCCGCACGCCCTCGCCCGCTTTTTCCATCGGATTTTCATGAGCGAACTTCGTATCCGCGGCCTGCAAAAATCGTTCGACGGCCATCCGGTGCTGCACGGCATCGATCTCTCCGTCGAGCGCGGCACGCTGCTCGCGCTGCTCGGACCGTCCGGCAGCGGCAAGACCACCTTGCTGCGGCTGTTGTGCGGCTTCGAACGCGCGGATCGTGGCAGCGTCGAAATCGACGGCCGCCTCGTTGCTGGCGACAACCTGCATGTGCCTTCCGAGCAGCGCCACATCGGCTATGTGCCGCAGGAAGGTGCGCTGTTTCCGCATCTGTCCGTGGCGGACAACATCGTGTTCGGCTTGCCGCGTACGCAGCGGCGCGCACGTCATCGGGTGGCTGAATTGCTGGAGCTGGTCGGCTTGCCCGCGAACTTCGGCGCTCGCGCGCCGCAGCAGTTATCGGGCGGTCAGCAGCAGCGTGTGGCGTTGGCTCGCGCGCTCGCGCCGTCGCCGACGCTCGTGATGCTCGACGAACCTTTCTCCTCGCTCGACGCCGCCTTGCGGCTCGAAACGCGGCAAGCGGTGGCAAGCGCCCTGGCCGCGACGGGTGCAACGGCGGTCCTTGTCACGCACGATCAATCGGAAGCGCTGTCGCTCGGTCACGAGGTTGCGGTGCTGTGGAACGGCCGGCTGATCCAGACCGCCACGCCGGAGACGCTGTACCGCCGGCCGGTGACGCGTGAACTCGCGTCGTTCGTCGGTGAAGCGGTGTTGTTGCCGGGCGTCGTGAAGCACGATCGCGTCGACTGCGAGCTCGGCGACTTGGCGCTGTGCGAGCCGATGGGCAATGGCGCAGTCGATGTGATGGTGCGGCCTGAACAGATCCGTCTGCTGCGTGCTGAAGAAACGATGCCGAATGGCGTGGCGTCCTATGACGCCGTCGTGCAGGAAGTGATCTTTCAGGGGCAGGACGCGGGCGTCGCGCTGCAATTGCAGTCCGGCGCGCGGACCGTGGTGCGCGCTCGCGTGCCGGGTTATCTGTCGCCGCGGCCAGGCGAACACGTGCGGCTTGCGGTGGATGGCGAAGTGACGGCTTATCCGCGTAGTTGAGCGGAGCGGTTAAGCCCCGCGCGTTTGCGGGCGCAGCGACAAATCCTGCACCATCTGCGCGGCCAGATAATCGCACGTGGGCCGGTCCGATTTGGCGCTACGCGCCACCACGATTTCCAGCGGCGCGATCTTCGGCAAGCCTTGCGCTTCGCCGAGAATCGCCAGCCGCGGCGGCACGCTGCATCGCGTGAGTGCGATCACCGACAGCCCCGCGTCCACCGTCGCCACTAAACCCATCAGACTGGCGCTGCTAAACGCCGCCCGATAGCGGATATGCGCGCCGTCCAGCGCAGCCAGCGTGTGCTGGCGCGCGACACAACCCGGCTCGTAAAGCCCAACTGGCAAAGGCGACGCCGCCAGCACCGGCGTATCCACCGAAGCCCCTACCCACACCATCGGCTCGCTGCGCACGAATTCGCCGCGCAATTTACGGTCACGCGTAACGAAGGCGAGATCGATCTTGTTGTCCGCCAGCATCGGCGCGAGCGACGTGCTCTGCGCGCAGACGATCTCGATCTCCACGTGCGGATACAGATTCGAAAAACGCCGCAATACCGGCGACAGCAGCGACGACACGTAATCGTCCGGTGCGCCCAGCACCACGCGCCCCGTCACCTCGGGCCGCACGATCGCCGACCACGCCTCCTCATGCAACGCCAGCACGCGCCGCGCGTATTCGAGCAGCGTATTGCCGGGCCGCGTGAGCGAGAGATTGCGCGTATTGCGGGCGAACAGCGTGGTGCCGAGCATGGTTTCGAGCCGCTTGATCTGCATGCTGACTGCCGCCTGCGAGCGATGCACGGTCGTCGAAGCCTTCGTGAAGCTGCCCGTTTCCACCACCGCGACGAAGGTGCGCAGCAAATCGACGTCGAATTCGGGGTGCATGATTTATCAATCCAGCTTATGGAATTACTCAATTTAATTCGTTTGTCGATGCTGTGCAAGCCGCGCAATACTTGTGACTCCACCTTTATGTGACCCACTTCCGGAGCCGCTTCGCATGTCCCTCACCCAACGTCAACAAGGCGCCATTACGCTGGCCAGCGGCGGGCTTCTGATGGGCACGCTCGGCATCTTCGTCGAGGAAGCGCGGCTCGGCGCGCTGACGCTGGTGTTCTTTCGCTGCCTGTTCGGCTTCCTCTCGCTCGCGGCGTATTGCGCGTGGAAAGGTTTCTTCACCCGCGCGCATTTCACGCGGCGCACCGTCGCGCTCGCGCTGATCTCCGGCGTGTTGATGGTCACGCAGTGGGTCGGTTTCTTCGACGCGATCCATCGCACCAGCATTGCGGTGGCGACCGTGGTGTTTCATGTGCAGCCGTTCTGGGTCGTGCTGATGGGCGCGGCGCTGTTCAACGAGCGCCTCGGCGCCGACCGGCTCGGCTGGATCGCAACCGCGTTCGTTGGGCTAGTTTTGGCCTCGGGCGTCGCGGCCACCGCGAATCTGCAGGGACATACAAGCTATCTGATCGGTATCGGCGAAGCATTGGCGGGTTCGGTGCTGTATGCGAGCGTCACGCTGATCGCCAAAGGACTCGGCAATTTGAGGCCGCATCTGCTGACGCTCGCGCAATGCGCGGTCGGCGTGGTGTGCCTGCCCTTCATTGCGCCGCTTACCGCCGTGCATATCGGGCCGATGCAGTGGTTCTGGCTGGTCGGCATGGGCGTGCTGCATACGGGGTTGTCATACGTGCTGATCTACGGCGCGCTACCGAAACTGACCACGCCGATCATCGCCGTGCTGCTATTCGTCTATCCGCTGACGGCGATCGTGGTCGATGCGGTTGTGTACGGGCGAGCGCTGTCGCTGCCGCAACTCGCGGGTATGGCATTGATCGTCATCGCAAGTCTGGGCGTGAATCTCGGCTGGCCGCTACTTTCGATGTTGCGCCCCGGCGCCCGCGCACGGCGTCACGCCGATTGAGCTTTGAGCAGTAGGCCGGCGGCGCCGGACGGGTTGCACGCCGGTCGCGCGCCGCTTACCGTCACCGGGTGACAGTTCGCGTTCGGGGCATCGGCTTTCATTTCGCCGAAAAAAATCCGTGCAAAACCCCCGCATTTTCCATTCATTTCGCACAATCGAGAATCGTTCTCGTTTATACTTTCCAGATATTACAAGCCGGGCACCGATCCGGCTTCTGCTGCACTTCCCATCCCCACATCGACATGCCATTCCGAGGCAGCCGATGTCACGCCAGCGCATCTTGCGTTGACGCACGGCGCCCCGGCCGTTTCGACTTTCGAATTCATTCAACAGCAACAGGGGAAATCACCACTTCGTCTCGCCTGACTGACCACACGCCCTTTGCCTGGCCGTGCGCGCCTGCTTGCGCCTTCTTTGCGCACGTCTGGCGCTTTTGTATTGGCGCTTCCGCTGAACGCTGCACGTCAAAACCAAAAACACCACCCATCCATACTCGAAGAACGTCGCCATGAACGTCAAAAAGAATACTTACCGCGCGCTACTGCTCGCCACTTCTCTTGCCAGCGCCAAACCTTTGCTGGCGCAGGAAGCTACGCCCGCTGCCGGCGCGGCCGACAGCACGCTGCCCGCCATCGCCGTCAAGGCCGCGGCCGACCGCTCGTACGACTCGAGCACCTCGAACACCGCGACCAAGATGAACATGTCGCTGATGGACGTGCCGCAGACGGTCAACGTCGTGCCGCGCGCACTGCTCGACGAACAGAACGCGACCTCGCTGCAGGACGCGTTGCGCAACGTGCCAGGCATCGGTTTCTCGGTCGGCGATGGTCAGCGCGACCAGATCAGCCTGCGCGGCTTCAACAACATCACCGATCAATACGTCGACGGCATTCGCGACGATGCGCTCTACTATCGCGATCTGTCGAACGTCGAACGTGTCGACGTGCTGAAGGGGCCGGCGGCCGTGCTCTATGGACGCGGCTCGGCCGGCGGCCTGATCAACCGCGTACTGAAGAAGCCGACGGCCAATCCACAGCAAGCTGTGGGTGTGACGTTAGGCACCGAAGGCGAACGGCGCGGCGAATTCGATCTCGGCTGGAATGCGAACGACGCCGCGCGTTTTCGCATCACCGGCGCCGCCGAAAACTCGAACAGCTTTCGCGACCAGTTCCAGTTGAATCGCCAGGCCGTGGCGCCGTCCGCGCAATTCCGCATCGACAAGGACACCATCCTCAATATCGAAGCCGATTATCTGCACGACCGCCGCACCTCGGATCAGGGTCTGCCCGCCTATCTCGGCCGCCCGGTCAACGTGCCGATCAACACGTACTACGGTTCGGCCGACGCCGCGAACACGTCCTATAACGATGTCGATGCGAAGAGCGCGACTGTATCGCTCGATCACCGCTTCAACGATTCGCTGTCGTTGCACACTGCCGTGCGCGCGTACGACTTCTCGCTCGAACGCAAAAACTACGTCACGTATGAGCCGATCAAGACGGCGCCGAATCCGGTCGTCACGCTCGATCAAAGCACCCGCTTTCGCCAGGATCACGGCGTGGACGGCCTGTTCGAATTGACGCAGAAAACGACGCTGTTCGGGATGAAGCACGAGCTGCTGTACGGCGTCGAGCTGTCGCAACAGCAGAAATTCGACACCCTCTACTCGACCACCAAGGTCGCAACGTACAACCTGTACGATCCGCAACTCATCGATTTGCCGGGTGTGAAGCCGGGCACGGCGGCGAAGACGAATGCATCGACCGTGCTGGGACTCGCCGGCGTCTACGCGCAGGACCTGATCTCGCTGACCGAACACTGGAAGATTCTTGCCGGCCTGCGCTTCGACTATCTGACGCAGACCCGCAACGACTACACTTCGGCGCACGTGAATCTGGACCGCACGGATCGCGCGTGGAGTCCGCGTGTCGGTCTGATTTACGAACCGCTCGACTGGGTGTCGCTGTACGCGTCGTATAGCCAGTCGTTCTCGCCGCTCGCCGATACGCTGATCAGCAGCGGCGCATTCGCCAACGGTTCGGCGCTGGCGCCGCAAAAGACCACCAGCTTCGAAATCGGCTCGAAGTTCGACCTGGGCCGCGCGAGCGCGAGCGTCGCGCTGTTCGACATGAAGCAGACCAATCAGCAGATCGCCGATCCGTCCAACCCGACTTACGCGCTGCCGATCGGTACGCAGCACGTGCGCGGGCTGGAACTATCCACCACGGGAGAAATCGCGCCGAAGTGGTCCGTGTATGCGGGGTATGCGTACCTGAACGGAAACGTCGACGGCTCGCCGCAAGCGAGTTCAGCCGGGCTGGTGCTGCACAACAACACGCCGGGACTGATGCCGCGTCATAGCGCGAGCGTGTGGATCAAGCGCGATCTGAAGTACGGGTTCTACGCGGCTGGCGGTGCGCAGTTCCAGTCGGCGCGCTATACCTCGGCGAGCGATGCGGTCACCTTGCCTTCTTTCGTGACGTTCGATCTCGGCGCGGGGTATCACGGCAAGAACGTGGACGTGGCATTGACGCTGGATAATCTGTTCGACCGCAAGTACTTCATCGCGGCGCACGGCAACGCGGATATGTACAACATGCCGGGCGCGCCGCGCACGCTGACGGTGTCGGCAAGGTGGCATATGTGAGGGGTGTAACGCGTGACATGCGCTGCACGCGTTGATGCGTTAAACGAACAACCGGGCACTGCGCCCGGTTGTTCGTTTCAGTCGTCATAGTGAAAACGGCTCACTGCGGCAACACCTCTCCCTTCGTCTCCGGCGCAAACGGAATCACGAACAGGCCGACGATAAACGCCAGCGCCGTGAGCGCCACCGGCACGCCCAGCGTATGCATATGCAACACCGCCGCGCCGAGCAGAAAATTCACACCGGCTCCGACAAACCGCCCGAACGACGTGCAGAACGCAAACGCCGTGGCTCGCACCCGGGTCTCGAACTGCTCCGGCAGCCACAAGCTGAACAGCGCGAAATTGCCGCCGAAGAAACCCAGCACGCAGAGCCACGCAATAAATGGCGCGAGCCCATTCGGCAGATAGAACGCCCAGCCAAAACTGCCGACAATCGCCACCGCCATGCCGAGGAAGTAAACCGCCAGTGTCTTCTTGCGGCCGATCCGCTCGGCCAGCGGCGGCAACGCGAGACAGCCGAGAATCGTCGAAATCGACAGCAAGCCGGTTGCCAGCGACGCGGTCCGGATCGCATCGTTCTTCGCCATGCCGGCCTTCGTCGCCAGTTGGATAACAGCCGAGGGCTCGTATACCGCGCCTGCCCACAAACCGATAATCGCGATCGTCAGTAGAATGCACGCAACCCACGTGCGGCGCCGATACGTCGGCCCGAAAATTTCGCGCAGCGGTTTGGCGCGCACGGTGCTCGCGTCCGCCTTTTCCCACTTCTCCGTTTCCTTCACTCGCAGCAGCACCAGAATCGCGACCACGACCGGCACCGCGCCGGTCAGGAACATCGCGCGCCAGCCGTAGTGCACGCCGATCGTATAGTTGAGCGCGGCCGCCAGAAAGAACCCGGCGTAATAGCCCGTTTGCAGATACCCGGCGCCCATCTTGCGGCGATCTTCCGGCCATGACTCGGCGACATAAGTTCCCGCCAACGCCCACTCACCGCCAATGCCGACCCCGGCAATGAAGCGATAGATGGCGAGCTCCCACACGTTGTGCGAGGTCGCCGCAAGTCCCGTGAAAATAGCGAACGTGAAAATGGTGCCCGCCAGCACCTTGGTACGGCCGAAGCGGTCCGCCAGCGGCCCCCAGATGAACGACAGCCCCCAGCCCACCAGAAACAGCGCGAACAGAATCGAACCGGCGAGGCCGACATTCGCGGGCGTCGCGGCATACCCCGAGCGCGGCAGCAACTCGGTCAACGCCGGCGTCAGCACGAGCGCGTAGATGAACGAGTCCATGCCGTCGAGCGTCCAGCCGGCCCACGCCCCCCAAAATCCTGCGATCTGCGAACGATTGAGCGGCGTGCGGCGCCGAACGACCGGCGTGCGGTCGGTTAGTGAATTCATCATGCTCCTCCGGCCCTGCGGTTGGCTTACGTGACTTACATAAAGGGAACGACGAGATGGCGCGCTTGCCAGTGGATCGCTGTGCCTCGTATAACGACGAGAGGACATCGCAGGCCACCGGGTGGTGGAAAACTTTCCGGGTTTGCCCGCCTGTTAAGTGCGCAATTTCATATATAATATTCAATATCATGAACGACGCAATAGATGGTTTTCCCCTGGATGCCCCGGCGCGCAGCCCGCTTTTACCCGCGGCGGCGCCGCGTGAGAGCACGTCCCACATCATCGCGGAGGCGTTGCGCGCGGCGATTGTCGACGGCACCCTGGCGCCTGGTGCGCCGCTGCGGCAGGACGCGATCGCGCGGCATTTTTCGGTCAGCGCCATTCCTGTGCGCGAGGCCTTGCGCCAGCTCGAAAGCGAAGGCTGGGCGAGAGCCGCCGTGCATAAAGGCGCGACCGTCGCGCCGTTGTCGGCGGATGAAGCGCGCGAAATCTATGAGATTCGCTCCGCGCTGGAGAGCCTCGCCATCGGACTCGCCATTCCGAATCACACCGCCGCCACGCTGCGCGAATCCGCCACCCTTTGCCTTGCCGCCGAACGCGAGCCGGACCCGTCGTTGTACGTCGCACGCAATGTCGCGTTTCATATGAGCCTGTATGCGCCCGCCGCCCGTCCGCAACTCGAGGATATGATCGGCACGCTGCATCGGCGCGGCGAACGGTATTTGCGCCTGAAGTTCGGTCTGCCGTCGTACAAAGGCGAGTCGGACAACGAACACACTGCCTTGCTCGACGCCGTACAACGTCGTGATATTCCCGCTGCACAGTCCCTGGTTGTCGCGCATCTGCTCGGCACCGGCGACCTGCTGCATCGTTTCCTGACCGAACGCGCGCAGGCGGAAGCCTCGCTTGCGAATCAACCCAAGCCGCGCGCCAGACGCACGCGCACCACCACCGGGAGCTGAATCCGCCGATGAATCGATCCGCCGAAGCCACCGAAGCGTCCACCACCGCACGTTCCTGGACCACGCGCCGCGACGAAAAGAACCGTCGACTCGCGGCCATCGCACCATGGCTGGAAGACGGCGTCCTGCCGACCAACCGTATCGTCGATGCGCTTGAAACACTGATTCAGCCGGGCGACCGCGTCGCACTCGAGGGCGACAACCAGAAACAGGCCGACTTCCTGTCGCGCGCGCTTGCCAAGGTGGACCCGCAAAAGATCCACGACGTGCATCTGCTGATATCGAGCATCGGCCGTCCTGAACATCTGACGCTGTTCGAGCGCGGCATCGCGCACAAGGTCGACTTCTCGTTTGCGGGGCCGCAGAGTTTGCGCGTCGCGCAACTGCTCGAAGACGGGCAACTCGAAATCGGCTCGATCTACACGTACGTCGAGTTGTACGCGCGGATGTTCGTCGATCTCACGCCGCACGTCGCGCTGCTGTGCGCGGAAAAGGCCGACCGTCACGGCAATCTGTACACCGGTCCGAACACCGAGGACACGCCGACCATCGCCGAAGCCGCCGCGTTCCGGCACGGCATCGTGATCGTGCAGGTCAACGAAATCGTCGATGAACTGCCGCGCGTCGACATTCCGGGTTCGTGGGTCGACGTAGTCGTAGAGGCGGATAGGCCCTTCGCCGTCGAGCCGCTCTTCACGCGCGACCCGCGCCATATCGGCGACCTGCAGGTGCTCACCGCGATGATGGTGATTCGCGGCATCTACGAACCGTACGGCGTGACATCGCTGAATCACGGCATCGGCTTCGATACGGCGGCGATCGAATTGCTGCTGCCCACCTACGGCGAATCGCTCGGCCTGAAAGGCAAGATCTGCCGCAACTGGACGCTCAATCCGCACCCCACCATGATCCCCGCGATCGAATCGGGCTGGGTCGACAGCATCCATTGTTTCGGTAGTGAGGTCGGCATGGAGGCGTACATCGAAGCGCGCCCCGACGTCTTTTTCACCGGCAACGACGGCAGCCTGCGCTCGAACCGTGTGCTGTGCCAACTGGCCGGTCAATACGGCGTCGATCTATTCATCGGCTCGACCTTGCAGATCGACGCGGACGCCAATTCGTCGACGGTCACGCGCGGCCGCCTCGCCGGTTTCGGCGGTGCGCCGAATATGGGCCACGATCCACGCGGCCGGCGTCATTCGAGCGAGGCATGGCTCAAGCTGCTGAAGGATCAGGGTCCGGTGTCGCGCGGACAGAAGCTGGTCGTGCAAATGGCTGAAACGTACAAGAAAGGCGGCGAGCCGACCTTCGTCGATGAACTCGATGCGGTGGCCGTCGGCGCGAAGAGCGGCATGCCGATCGCGCCGGTGATGATCTACGGCGACGACGTGAGCCACGTCGTCACCGAGGAAGGCATCGCGTATTTGCACAAGGCCGAAGGGATCGACGAGCGGCGTGCGGCGTTGGCTGCAGTAGCCGGTGTCACGCCGATCGGGCTGCGCGCGAAGCCGGAAAAAACCGCGGAATTGCGCCGGCGTGGCATCGTCGCGTATCCGGAAGATCTCGGCATTCGACGCGGTGAAGCGAAGCGCTCGTTGCTGGCCGCACGCAGCATCGACGATCTGGTGACGTGGTCGGGTGGACTGTACGAGCCGCCGGCCCGCTTCAGGAGCTGGTAACGATGGCGCCCGCTGTTTTGCTCGAGTGCGAGGCCGACGCCATGCCGGACGCGAAGGCGGAACTCGCGTCCCGTGCTGCCGCGCTGACTGGGAGAGAGACGGGCACGGCCAGGTTCACGGCGTATGCCGAACCAGTGGCTGAGGTCGACGTGCTCTGGCGCATCGCGCCGGCACGCCAGCGCGCCACGGTTTTGCACGCGGCAGACACGGTAGAAAGGCAGGCGGTTAGGGTACGGGCAGCACCGTCCGATGCGCAGCTCGCGCGCTTCGCGGTGTCCGCGCTAATCGAAGAGGCTCAACTCACGCCGAAACCCGCACTGGTCGACCGGCGCGGCAGCGGTGCGCATCGCGACCTCGATCTCGCCACCATGCTGCGCTCGGCATATGCGTTGGAACCAACCTTCGCGGCGCTCGCCCGCGCGGCTCGCCGCCACGGCGAACCATCCGCGCTTTTGCGTGCTGAACTCGCGCAGATCGGCCGCGCCGGCGAACAGGACATGCTGCATGCCACCGGCGGCAGCAACGCGCATCGCGGCGCGATCTGGATCGTCGGCTTGCTGGTGGCGGGGGCTTCGATGACGGGCGACACTGCGCACCTGAGCGCTTCGCGCGTCTGCACGCTCGCGGCACAAACTGCCTGCTTCCCGGATCGCTTCGCCGCCCCCTCCGATAGTCACGGTGAACGCGCGCGGCAGCGCTATCAGGTCGGTGGAGCACGCCGCGAAGCGCAAGACGGTTTCCCGCATGTCGTCAATATCGGCTTGCCCGCTTTACTCGCAGCGCGGGCCCGAGGAATCGACGAAACCGCCGCGCGCGTCGACGCCCTGCTCTCGATCATGGTGTCGCTCGACGACACCTGTCTGCTGCATCGCGCGGGTTTGCCCGGTTTGCACGCCGCGCAACACGGCGCGCGCCGCGTGCTGCAAGCCGGTGGAAGCTCGACGCCGGATGGGCACACCGCCCTCGTCGCACTCGAACACGCATTGCTGTCGCTCAACGCATCCCCTGGCGGTGCAGCCGATCTGCTCGCCGCCACCCTCTTTCTCGACATGCTGGCGCATCACGACGCCGGCGGGAGCTCAGCCTCATGGAACATCTGACCTTCGACTATCCGGCGCAACGCGCCGTCACGACTCGCGCGCATGTCGGTGTGGTCGGCTCGGGCGATCTGGAAGTCCTGCTGTCGCCGGCTGAAAACAGCGCGGCCCTGAGCGCGCATGTGGTGGTGCGGACCAGCGTCGACGGCTACAGCCACATCTGGAAGAGCGTGCTCGACCGCTTCTTCACGCGCTACGACGGCGCAGCGCAAATCGAAATCAACGACTTCGGTGCGACACCGGGCGTCGTCGCGCTGCGGCTCGCGGAGGCCATTGAAGCGGCGGAACAGGGAGACGCCGCATGACTACTGTCGCCACCGCACACCCCGCGGCGATGCTGCGCGAAAGCTTTATCGAACTGCCCGCCCGCGAACGCGCCCGCTCGCTGCTCGACGCCGGCTCGTTCCGCGAACTGCTCGGACCGTTCGACAAGATCGAATCGCCGTGGCTGCCGTTGCAAGGTGTCGTCTGCCAGGCGGATGACGGCTGCGTGATCGCACGCGGCACTATAGACGGCGAGCCGGCTGTGGTCGCTGCCATCGAGTCCGCGTTCCAGGGCGGCAGTATCGGCGAAGTGTCGGGCAGCAAGATCGCCGCCGCGCTCGAGATGGCCTTGCGCGACTGCGAACGCGGCAAGATCGTCCGCCCAGTCGTGCTGTTCGAAACCGGCGGCGTGCGGTTGCAGGAAGCTAACCTCGGTCTCGCGGTAATCGCCGAGATTCAGGCCTCGATTGTCGCGTTGCGCCGGCATGTGCCCGTGGTCGGCGTGATCGCGGGGATGGTCGGTTGCTTCGGTGGCATGTCGCTGGCAGCGGCCTTGTGCTCGTATCTGGTCGTAACGAAACAGGGACGGCTCGGCATGAACGGCCCCGAAGTGATCGAACAGGAAGCCGGTATTGAAGAACTCGATGCGAGCGATCGGCGCCGCGTTTGGCAATTGATCGGCGGCGAACAACGGGCCGCGACCGCGCTCGCCGATCAACTGGTCGACGACGATGCGGACGCGGTACGCGCCGCCGTGCGGTCCGCATTTACCCAAGGGCTGCCGGCTGCGCATCGCAGCGAACAGGTTGACGTTTTTCTCAACCGTCTCGCGCGAATCGACCCGGCCAGCGTGACGCCGGAAACGATGCATGACGCGTACAACCCACATGCGCAAAACAACGCGCGCAAGGAGCAGGCATGAGCGATGCCACCCTCAGCCGCGGCGCACGCTGGTTCCATGCACTTGCCGGCGAATCGTCCGGTAACGCGCCCGTATGGAGCGGCGACGCGTCGCTCGGCGGCGAGACCGCGCACTTCATTGCGGTCGTCCCCGATCCCGACAACCGCTTTCCGCGCGCGACCGATAACGTCGTCGGTCTCGAACAAGGCTGGCTGCTCGCACGCGCTGTACGCGAGGTCATTGCGCAGGACGAAGCGAGCGGTACGCGCCGCCCAATCGTCGCGATCGTCGATGTGAAAAGCCAGGCGTACGGTTACCGCGAAGAGATGCTCGGCATTCACCTCGCCTGCGCCGCCGCGGTCGATGCCTATGCATCGGCGCGCGACGCCGGGCATCCGGTGATCGCGCTGATCGTCGGGCCCGCCATGTCGGGCGCATTCCTCGCGCACGGCTATCAGGCCAACAGGATCGTTGCACTCGAAGCGCCGGGCACGATGGTTCACGCAATGGGCAAGGAAGCGGCCGCGCGCGTTACGCGGCGCACCGTCGAAGCACTCGACGCGCTCGGCGAAACCATTGTGCCGATGTCGTACTCGATGACGTCGTTCGCCAAGCTTGGCCTGCTCGATCAGTTGATCGAAGGCATCGACGCCGACGCACCCGATGCCGCGCAAATCGAGCGCGTGCGTCAGGTATTGACCGAACAGATTCGCAGCGCGCGCGCTGGCGGTCGCGATCTGTCGCATCGTCTGGAATCGGCTGCCGCTCAAAAGAATCGCGCGGCGTCGATCGAAGTGCGGCGGCGTCTCGCCGAACAATGGGATGCCGTGTAATGCAGGTCTGCGCCGCGCCGCCGTTTGCAGCCGATCACGCGTTGTCGTGCGACGCGCGCTGGCAGCCGCATGATCTGCTGCGCTTGCACCGCTTGCCACAGTTTGACGGCGAACCGCCGTGGGTTCGTGGGTCTTTCGAGCGTGCGCCGTATGCAGTTGTGCGACGCGCACTCGCCGCTGACGGCTTCTTGGCAATCGGCTTGCGCGGTACGGAGCGGTCGCAGCGTTACGGCACGTGGGTGCACCGGGACGATATTGAAATCGCCGTGCCGCCCGAAGCGTTGGCGCGACGCAGCCCGCTTGCGTCGCGCAATGCGTTGCCGACTTTCGCGGCCCTTGCTGCACTACGACGCGACACGGCCAGCGCATTGGCTGGATTCGTTTGGGGACCGACCGGCAGCGCAGGCTTCGAACTGGCAACGCAGACTCTCACGGTCACGTTCTCGAGCGATCTCGATCTGCTGATTCGCGCACCGGAAAAACTCTCGCACCACGCCGCCATTCAGTTGCTGGACTATCTTCAAGCGACCGCGCAACGCGCCGGCATTCGTGTGGATGCGCAACTGGAAACGCCCGCAGGCGGCGTTGCGCTGGCCGAGTGGGCAGCGGACAAAGCACGCGTGATGGCGCGCCATGCTCGCGGGCCGCAATTGGTTACCGATCCGTGGGCGCCCGCTCACGGCAATGCCTGATGCTTGCTCTTCTGTTTCCCGGCCAGGGCGCGCAGTCGGAAGGATTTCTGCACCGTCTGCCGCAGCATCACGCCGTGACCGGCACACTCGAAGAAGCGTCTCAGGTGCTCGACATCGACGTGCTCACCCTTGACACGCCAGATGCCCTGCGCTCAACCGTAGCTGTTCAGATCGGTTTGACCGCCGCGGGCGTGGCGATCACACGCGCACTGGCAGAGGAACAACTCTTGCCGGAGATCAGCGCGGGTTTGTCGGTGGGCGCGTACGCGGCGGCGGTCAGTTGCGGCGCGATTCACTTTGGCGACGCGTTAAAGATGGTCCGCAAACGCGCCGAGTTGATGGAGACGGCGTACCCATCCGGCTACGGTCTCGCGGCCGTGTCGGGTTTGACCGAACACCAACTGGAAACACTCGCCGCGCAGCACGCTGAAGCGGGCAATCAACGCGTCTATATTGGCAACGTAAATGCGCCGCGTCAGATCGTCATGGCCGGGGCGAATGTCACGCTGGACACGTTCATCGAACGCGCTCTGGCGGCAGGTGCTCGCAAAGCCATGCGTCTTGCGGTTAGCGTGCCGTCACATTGCGAACTGCTCGCGCATGCCACGGACGAACTCGTTGCGTACGCAAAAGACGTCCCTTTCCACACGCCACAGACTACCTATATCGGCAATCGCGGCGGCCGCCCCTTGTACACAGCAGACGCCATTCGCGACGATCTCGCGACCAATATGCGTCACACCGTACGCTGGTTCGACGCGCTCACCGTTATGCAGGAAATGGGCGCCCGCGTGCTGATCGAAGCGCCGCCGGACCAGGTGTTGACGGACATTGCGCGCGAGAACTTTCCCGACACCACCGCGCTTGCCGCAAGTGCGTTCTCGTTCGACAAGCTGGTCGCTACTGCGCGTCGGCGACTCGGTATGGATGGACTCTAAGACGCGGCCATTCGCCAGACTCGAGCCCCGCCTCACCGCCTCTCGATCAACTGCCGCCCCATCGCCTTCGCATACTGATCACACGCGCTGCGTGCAACGCGCGATGCCGCCAGCACGCCGACGTCGGCGTCGTCGCGGTAGATCATCGCAACGTCGATCGGCGGCGGCAGCGGACGCACCTGCAATTGCCCCAGTTCGCCGCTGCTCAGAAAAGGTTCGACGAACAGCGCCGGTACTGCCGCGATTCCATAGCCATCGCGCAACAGTTTCACGATCACCGCCACCGACGGCATACAGGTCACCTGAGTATCCGCAAGCGGCACACCGGCGCGCTTCGCGAGCATCTCCACGATCGCCTGCACGGCGACTTGCGGCGCGGTGCCACGGCCGAACGTCAGCACGGGTTTCTGCAAGACCGTCTGCACATGCTTGGCACGGTTCGCCGGAATCAGATCGTTGCGCGCGATCCAGCGCACCGGATAGCTCGCCAGCAAGGTCGAAACGATCGACGCTTCCTGTTCGCCGGTTTCCTCCACCTGAATGACGAGATCCAGTTCGCCAGCGCGCAAACGAGGCCCAAGCACGGCGCTCGAGTCGACGGTCAGGTCTACGACGATACGGTTGTACTCGACGTTCAGCATCCGGATGTAGTCCGGCAGCCAGCTATGCACCACCGTTTCGATGACGCCGAGCCGCAACCGCTTCGTCACCTGGGTTTCGTCCTGTGCGGCCAGTTGCAGCGAGCGCGTGGCCTGCACCACCGAGCGCGCATGCGCGAGCAGCCGTTCGCCATGCGCCGTGAGCTGGAATTCGGCGGCATCGCGCTCGATCAACTCGACGCCCAACTCGGCCTCAAGCGTTTTGATGCGTAGCGAAATCGCGGCGGGCGTGGCGTGCATTGCCGCGGCGGTCGCGCGAAAACTGCCTAGACGGGCGAGCGTCAGAAACGTTTCGACAAAGCGGGTATTCATTGCATTAGCTCTCCCAACAGCGACCCGAAAGACTCGATCATCGCCGCAAAATCACCGGCGGTGCTGTTAAGTTTAATTTAACGAAACGCAAGAATAACTCGCTGGAAGGATATTTTTGGCGTTACTAATCTGGCTTCCATCAGTCACCCGGACCTAGCTGGAGTCAAGCCGTTCATGTCCTACACGCCATCCGAGTTTCGTCAGCAGATTCGCAGCCGCCGTCTTTCCGGGCCGACTGCGGGCTACTGCGGCGACTATGCGCAGGCCAATCTCGCGATCCTGCCCAGGCAATACGCCGACGACTTCCTGCGCTTCTGCACGCTCAATCCGAAGGCCTGCCCATTGCTCGGCATCGGCGAACCCGGCGAATGGCGCGTCCCGTCGCTCGGCGCTGATCTCGACATACGCAACGACGTCCCCGCGTTTTACGTGTACCGCCACGGCGAACGTGCCGAGGAGGTGCGTAGTCTCGACGAACTGTGGCGCGACGATCTGGTGGTGTTCGCGATCGGCTGCTCGTTTTCGTTCGAAGAAATGTTGCGGCGCGAGGGCATCCCGCTGCGCCATATCGAACAGCAGGTCAACGTGCCGATGTATCGCACGCGGGAACGCAACGTGGCCGCAGGGGTGTTCGGCGGCAATCGCGTGGTCTCGATGCGGCCGATGAAAGCCGCGGACGCGATCCGCGCCATCCAGATCACCAGCCGTTTTCCCGCGGTACATGGCGCGCCGGTCCATATCGGCGATCCCTCGCTGATCGGCATTCGCGACATCACGCGGCCCGATTTCGGCGACGCAGTCGAGGTGCGCAGCGACGAGCTACCGGTGTTCTGGGCCTGTGGCGTCACGCCGCAAGCCGCAATAGAAAGCGCACGTTTGCCGTTTGCGATCGCGCACAAACCGGGACACATGCTCGTTACCGACATTCCCAACACCACGCTGGCGATGCTCTAGCCGCGGCGTTATTTGAGTTGTCTCACCACAAGCCGCGCACCAAGACGCGGCCACTGACTACGACCGGAGCCCATGTATGAAAACCGAAGCGCAGTTGACCACAGACACCGAGCGCTACAGTGCGCCCGGCACAGGCAAAAACCCGTTTGCGTGGTATCAGCAGATTTCCACGAGCGAGAAGCGTGCGTTCTGGAGCTGCAAGATCGGCTACGTCCTCGACGCAATGGACACGCAATTCCTGAGCTTCGTGATTCCGACGCTGATCGGGACATGGGGCATCACGCGCGGCGACGCCGGTCTCATCGGCACGGTCACGCTGCTGAGTTCGGCGCTCGGCGGCTGGGCGGCCGGTGTGCTGTCGGATCGCATCGGCCGGGTGAAGACCTTGCAGATCACGATTCTCTGGTTCGCGGTTTTCACGCTGGCTTGCGCGCTGGCGCAGAATTTTTCGCAACGGCTATGGGCGCGCGGACTGATGGGGCTCGGCTTTGGCGGCGAATGGACGGCGGGCGCGGTGCTGATCGGCGAAGTCATCCGTCCGCGTGACCGTGGCAAGGCGGTGGGGCTCGTGCAGGCAGGCTGGGCGATTGGCTGGGGCGTGTCGACGCTGCTGTTCATGGCCGTGTTTTCATGGGTACCGGCCGATTATCCGTGGCGCGTGCTGTTCGCGATCGGTATTGCACCGGCGCCGTTCGTGATCTGGATTCGCCGTTTCGTTGAAGAGCCGGAAGTGCATCGGCAGCAGAAAGAAGCGCAAGCCGCGGCACAAACGCGTCCCTCGTTGCTCGACATCTTCCGCGGCGATATCGTCTGGACCACGCTGCGCGCGTCCATTCTCGCGACCGGCGTGCAAGGCGGCTACTACGCCGTGACCACCTGGCTGCCGACGTATCTGAAGACCGAGCGGCATCTGAGCGTGATCGGCACCGGCAGCTATCTGGGCGTGGTGATTGTCGGTTCGTATTGCGGCTATCTGACGGGCGCTTACGTCAGCGACAAGATCGGCCGCAAGCGCGCGTTCATCACGTTCGCGCTGGCCTCGTGTGCGATCGCGCTGATCTACACGCAACTGCCGCTCGACAACCTCACGATGCTCGTGCTCGGCTTCCCGCTCGGCTTCTGTGCGTCCGGCATTTTCTCGGGGATGGGCGCGTTTCTCACCGAGCTGTTTCCGACGCGCATTCGGCGCTCCGGCCAGGGCTTCTGCTACAACTTCGGGCGGGCAGTCGGCGCGACATTTCCGTTCCTGATCGGCTACGTCTCGCAGACCATGACGCTCGGTCACGCGATCGGCGTATTTGCCGCCGCGGCATACGGACTCGTGATCCTCGCCGCGCTGACGTTGCCGGAAACCCGAGGGCGGGAACTCAGCACCTAAGCCGCGCTGCCGCGCACTCGCGCTATAACGCCTGCTCCGGCGCGCGTCCGATCACATGGGAATCGGACGCCGCAGGTGCATCGCCGCGACCATGCTCACGGCCTGGCGTCACAACAGCACCGGTGCCACCCGGCCGCCCCACCGATTTCGCATGCCGCTCGATCAGCCGTTGCAGCAGGCAGAACGCGCACAGCAACGCGCCGATCACAATGCGGGTCCACCACGAACTGAGCGTGCCGTCGAAGGTAATCAGCGCCTGGATCGTGCCTAGAATGCCGACGCCGAACAGCGAACCGATCACATAGCCGACACCGCCCGTCAGCAACGTTCCGCCAATCACCGTCGCCGCGATCGCGTCGAGCTCCATACCCTGCCCTTGCAGCCCATAACCCGACAGCACATAGAACGTGAACACCGCACCGCCGAGTGCTGAACAGAAGCCGCTCAGCGCATACACGCCGATCCGCGTGTGCGCGACCGGCAAGCCCATCAGCAACGCCGAGCGCGGATTGCCACCAATCGCATACACATTGCGGCCAAAACGCGTGAAATGCGCGACATAGATCGCCGCGGCAAGTGTGACGAGGGCGATCAACACATTGGCCGTCACCGAACCGACACCGATATTGAGCCGAAACGCGGAAATTTTCTGGAACGTCGGATCGTTGATGGTGATCGACTGCGTCGTGATCAGAAAGCACAGGCCACGCGCGAAGAACATGCCGGCCAGCGTGACAATGAACGCCTGCAAGCGGAAAAAGTGAATCAGCGCCCCCTGTACCGCGCCGAACACCGTGCCCATCAGCAACACGATCGGCACGATCAACCAGACCGGCCAATGCATGTGTTCGGACAACACCGCTTCGACGATG
Organism: Paraburkholderia sp. WS6; assembly: GCF_030464835.1. Lineage (NCBI taxonomy): Bacteria > Pseudomonadati > Pseudomonadota > Betaproteobacteria > Burkholderiales > Burkholderiaceae > Paraburkholderia > Paraburkholderia sp. WS6. Next base: position 15,890 of record NZ_JALQCK010000042.1, on the reverse strand, counting down.
GTGGTCAGCGCCACCACCGAGCCCACCGACAGATCGATCCCCCCGGACACGATCACAAACGTCATACCGATCGCGACAATCAGCAGGAAGGCGTTATCGACCAGCAGATCGAGCAGCACTTGCCACGAGAAAAAGCCGGTGTACATCACCGAGCCGAAACCGAACAGGGCGCAAAACAACAGGACAGTGACGGCGATTGGTAACGTGCGCGGATCGACGATATGAGCCCAGGCCTCGAGGAGTCGTCTCATCGCGCCACCCCGCGATGCGTAAAGAGCGACATGGCGAGCGAGCGCGCCGAGGGCGACTGGATCACACTCACCGCCAGCACCACGGCCGCCTTGACGACGAGCGTCGCTTCCGGCGGCACGCCGATCGAATAAGTCGTGAAGGTGAGCGTCTGGATGATCAACGCACCCAGTACGGTACCGGCGAGACTGAAGCGGCCGCCGAGCAGCGATGTACCGCCGAGCGTCACCGCCAGAATCGCATCGAGTTCGAGCAGCAGGCCCGCGTTATTGCCATCGGCGCTGCGCACGTTCGAGCTGATGAGGATGCCCGCCATCGCGGCGGTCAACCCCGAGAAGCCGTACACCGCGAATACCAGCGCTTTCGAGCGCAGGCCGACGAGACGCGTCGCCACTGGATTGACGCCGATCGCGCGAATGAAGAGCCCGAGCGCGGTGCCTTCAACGAGCCCCACGGTGGCCAGCACGGCAACGCTTGCGATCCACACCGAACACGGCACGCCAAGCCAATACCCACCGCCGACGAACAGGTAACCCGGTGCGCCGATCGGGATGATCTGCCCCGCAGTCAACAATTGCGCAATGCCACGGCCGGCGACCATCAGGATCAACGTTGCGATGATCGGCTGCATGCCGACGAACGACACCAGCAACCCGTTCCACATGCCGCTCAACACACCGACGATCAGCGCCGCGACCAGGGCCTGCGCGATCAATCCGGCGCTCGGCGCGGCTTGCGTCGCGAGTATCGTGGCCGCTGCGGCGCCAGCGATCGCGACCACCGCGCCAACCGAAATATCGATGCCACGTGTGGCGATCACCAGCGTCATGCCGGTCGCAACCAGCACCAACGGCGCAGCGCGATTCAACACGTCGATCGGCGCGCCGAACAGGTGGCCGTCGAGCATGCTCAAAGAAAGAAAATTCGGATTCACCAATAGGTTCAGGGCGCACAAGAGCACCAGCGTGACGCACGGCCAGATCAACGGGCGCTCCGCGCCATCGCGCACGAACCAGTTCGATAGCTTCATTCGCCGCTCCCCGCGATGAGTCGATAAATGTTGTCTTCGTTCGAAGCCTTGCCGGCCACTTCAGCAATCTTGCGGCGGTCGCGCAGCACCGCCACGCGATGACTCACACGCAGCACCTCGCTGATCTCCGACGAAATGAACAGGATGCTCAGACCGTTCGCGCACAGCGCCAGCAAGCGGTCCATGATGTCGAACTTGGCGGCGACGTCGATGCCGCGGGTAGGCTCGTCGAGAATCAGGAGTTTGGGATTCGTAGCGAGCCAGCGCGCGAGCAGCGCTTTCTGCTGGTTGCCGCCGGAGAGCAGCCCGATCGGCTGTTCGGCGTCCGCTGCCTTGATGCCGAGGCGCTCGATCCACATGTCCGCGATTTCTTGCGCGCGATGCCGTTTGATCTTGCGCAACCAGCCGCGCCGCGCCTGCAGCGCCAGCAGAATGTTCTCGCGGATCGACAGTTCGGCGACGATGCCCTCTTTCTTGCGGTCCTCCGCGCAATAGCCGATGCCGTGGCGCACCGCGTCCCGGGGCGAACGCAGCCGCACAGGCCGGCCTTCGATCAGGATAGTGCCGCTGTCGGCGCGATCGGCCCCGAACAACAGCCGGGCGGTCTCCGTGCGGCCCGAGCCCAGCAGGCCGGCCAGGCCCAGGATCTGGCCCGGCTGCACGTCAAGGTCGATCGGCTGCAGCGTGCCGCGCCTTCCGACGCCGCGCAGTTCGACGAACGGCTGAACAGCGTCCTTGCTCTCTGGCCCTTCATGAACAGCGTGGCCGTCATGTGCCGCTTCGCGCAAGCGCGCGCTCATGCGCTCATGACCGACCATCTTCGCGACCAGTCGATCGGCCGGCAGATCCCGCGCGAGATATTCCCCTTCACGCTCGCCGTTGCGCATCACCGTGATGCGATCGGAAATGGCATAGGTTTGCTCGATAAAATGCGTGACAAACAGAATGGCGATTCCCGACTGCTTAAGATGCCGAAGTATTTTGAAAAGCTGCGCGACTTCGCCGTCGTCGAGACTGGAGGTCGGCTCGTCAAGGATCAGCACGCGTGCGTCGACTGACAGTGCCCTTGCGATCGCCACCATCTGCTGCACGGCGATCGGATAGGCGTCGAGCGATCTGGTGACGTCGAGCGTCACGTCGAGGCGGGCAAGCGCTGCCTGTGCGCGCCTCTTGATGTCGGGCCAGTCGATCGCGCCGAAACGCTTTGGCTGCCGGCCCGCAAAGATGTTCTCCGCCACCGACAGGTTCGGGCACAGGTTCACTTCCTGATACAGCGTGCGCACGCCGGCCGCTTCCGCCTCCTGCGGCGACGCAAACGCGACGGTCTCGCTACCGAGACGGATCGTACCGGCGTCAGGCGCGACTACGCCGGTCAGCACGTTGATCAGGGTGGATTTGCCGGCGCCGTTCTGTCCCATCAGGGTGTGAATCTCGCCGGGGAACAGACGAAAGTCGACCCGCTGCAGCGCTTTCACGCCCGGAAACGTCTTGCTGACGCCGGTAGTGGCCAGAATGGGTTCGAGTGCATTCGAGGCGGCGCCGTCGCGAGCGTCGCCTGTGACGGCCTTCATGGCCGGCGGATTGGGTTCCGATGCGGGATGCGTCATAGACCTCGCTCGATCGGCGGTGCGTTGGTCGGGTGGGCTCAGGCTGGCCCCGTTGTGCGCAATCTGATTCTGCGGAAAAGAGACCGCCCGCTGCCGAAGCAGCCAGGCGGTCAGGCACCACTGGAGAAACCCCTGTGATCCGTCCGTACTTCGCTTGCGTTCTGCGTCTATCGTATGGATAGCTAATCAGTCAGCCATCACACTCCGCCTCAGTACTTGCGCGTCGGCAAAGTCTGCGCCGCGACGCTCATCGGGAAGACGGTCTCTTCCGTCAGGATGAGCTTGGGCAGCGGCTTGCCGGCCACCACGTCCTTGACCGCCGACATCAGTTGCGGCCCCAGCAGCGGACTGCATTCCACATCGACGTTCATCTTGCCCGCGGCCATCGCCTGGAAGCCACCCTTGGTCGCATCGAACGAGACGACGGTGATGTCCTTGCCCGGATGCATGCCGGCCTCTTCCATCGCCTGGATGGCGCCGAGCGCCATATCGTCGTTATGCGCATAAACTACATTTATTTTATTTCCATAAGTTTTTATAAATGCTTCCATCACCTGCTTGCCACCGGCAAGTGTGAAGTCGCCGCTTTGCGACGCAATGATCTTGAATTTGGGATCGCTCTTGATCACTTCGATCAGGCCTGAATGCCGGTCGTTGGCCGGCGCCGAGCCGACCGTTCCCTGCAGTTCCGCGATGTTGATCGGGCCCGGATCATTCTTATAGTGATCGGCCAGCCAATGACCACCGCGCCGGCCCTCTTCCATGAAGTCCGAGCCAATCATCGTTACGTACAGCGACGTGTCTTTCACGTCGATGTTGCGGTCAGTCAGGATCACCGGAATTTTTGCGGCTTTAGCTTCGCGCAGCACCGGCTCCCAGCCGGATTCGACGACCGGAGAGAACGCGATCACATCGACTTTCTGCGCTATGTAGGAGCGGATCGCCTTGATCTGGTTTTCCTGCTTTTGCTGGGCGTCGGAGAATTTGAGCTTGATCTTGGCGTCCGCCGCCGCGGACTTCACCGACTCGGTGTTGGCGGTTCGCCATGCGCTTTCCGCGCCGACCTGTGCGAAGCCGAGGGTGATCTGTTTGTCCTGCGCGTATGCGCCCGGCGCTGTCAGCACCAGTGCGCCGATGCTCGAGCAAAGCGCGAGCGCGCCCAACGCACGACATGCGGCGCGTCGTGTATTCGCCATGACTGTCTCCTGATCGTTGTTGTGTCGGCGATCCATCGAACCCGCCCGGCGTTTGCGGCCCTCACGGTGCGTGGATCGTGATGTAGCGTAGTGTCTGGGGCGTTAACCGTCCAATCATATGATTCGCGTCGGCGATACCAATTCTGGTATAGCGGGCGGTATCGGCAGTAGCCGTGGACGTGGGCAATGCGGCGGAGTTCGCTCAAGCATCGGCGGCGATTGAGCGTGGCGTTGGAGATGCTTTTTTATGCGCTTAAGTGCTCGATGTGGCTTCGGGCCAGGTAGCGAGTGGGTGCCGGGCTTTTGGGCCTTCGGACCAGGAGCGGCGCGGCTAACGGTCAGCCCGCAAGCTAGCGAGTTGCCCCGCGCGGCGTCACCCAGCGAAACGTCAGATTGATCCGCTCGCCGGCCACACGCGGCTCCTTCGGCACGCGATGCCGCCAGTCGGCCTGCGTGTTGCCCTTCATCACCAGCAAGCTGCCGCCTTTCAGCGAAAACGACTCCACGACGCCAGTCTTGTTGTGCCGCAAGTCGAAAGTGCGCGCGACGCCCAGGCTGATCGACGCAATCACCGGCTGGGTGCCGAGTTCAGGCTCGCGGTCCGCATGCCATCCCATGCTGTCGGTGCCGCTGCGGTAGCGGTTGATCAGCACGCTGTTAAAGCGCGCGTGGCAGCTTGCCTCCGCGGCGGCTCGCAGTTCCGCGACGGTCGCGGTCCACGGTTGCGGTACGTTGCGAATGCCGGAGTAGACGTAGACCGCGTCCGGTTCGCCCTGCCAGGCGGTCAGCCGCGGCAGCGGCACACGGCCGGCGGGCGTGCCCATCATGTCTTGACGCCATTCCACTTCGCCGATGAGTTGCGCCAAAGCGCGCGCCGCGGCCTCGGGCGCGAGCCACTCGGGATACCAGTCCACGTCGGGCGCCGGAAGGTCGTCGAAAAGGTCCGCCATAAGATTGCCCGAATGCGATTGCGTGCGCGACACGTGCGCGAGTGAGAACCTAGCTATTATGGCGGCAACGACGACGACGCTCACGCCTGTGGCTTGCGCAGTCATCCGTTTTTTTCACTCTGCAACTTCAACGGGTTTCCATCATGATTCTTTCCGATCAGGCTCTCGACCAGCTCTTTCGCAAAGCGCGCACCCATAACGGCTGGCAGGCCAAACCGGTCGACAACGCCGTGCTCAAGCAGCTCACCGAACTCGTGCTGCTCGGCCCGACCTCGGCCAATTCAAGCCCCGGCCGCTTCGTCTACGTGAAAACGCCCGAAGGCAAAGAAAAGCTGCGTCCGGCCTTGTCGCCGGGCAATCTCGAGAAGACGATGGCGGCACCGGTCACGGTGATCGTCGGGATGGATATAGCGTTTTACGAGCATCTGCCGAAACTGTTTCCGCATGCCGACGCGCGTAGCTGGTTCGCCGGCAACGACAGGGCGATCGCGGATACGGCCTTTCGCAATTCGACGCTGCAAGGCGGCTATCTGATTCTCGCTGCTCGCGCACTCGGCCTGGACACGGGTGCGATGTCGGGCTTCGACGCCGCCAAGGTCGACGAGGCCTTCTTCGCCGGCACGACCGTGAAGTCGAACTTCCTGATCAATCTCGGCTACGGCGACCCGTCGAAGCTTTTCCCGCGCAGCCCGCGCTTCTCCTTCGACGAAGCCGCCCAGATCGTCTGACAGGCCTTTGACCGCCGGTGCGTTTATCTGAAGAGCGCCACGTAGAACACCACTGTGCCGATCACCGCACCGATAAAGCAAAAGCCTTCGTCAGCGTCGTCGCCATTGGAACGCAACCACGCGCCGACGACGCCGAACAGCCCTGCGATGCCGAGTGCAACGCATACCATCACCACGTCGAATAACGCGTTTTTGCCCAGCTCGGAGAAGTCGATGTCGCGCACGCCGAAGTACAAGGCGAGCGCCATCAGCGATATGCCCACCAGCGGCAGCATGACGTGGCTGCCCTCTCGTCCGACGTGATGCCCATGAAGTACGTGGCGTACGTGATTGCCCGACCCAAGCAGTTTCATGATGCGCCTCCTGCCTCGCCCTCAACCGAGGACAAAACGAACCGCCGCTGGGCCGCGATGGCCCTGAGACGAGCCGGTTCTATTTGAGAATAGTGCACGCGAAACACAATTCAAAGCCCATTTAATTAGAGCGTCGCTGCAGTTCAGACGGCGGCATGCGGCAACGAGAATTGCTGCGTTGCGGTATCCACTTGCCTCGTCAAAAACAGACGTGTCCGGCCAGTCCTGGAAGCAGATCTGGCGCCCTCGGCAAGGGTTTGCACATCTCGGTAGAATGATCCGGCTCGCCCGTTATTTCATGATTGCAGTTGGCGAGCCGCCGCCGTTGCTCCGCTCGTGCCGGCCCCTTCCCGCCTCTATCCTCTCTATGCGCCGCTCATCGTTTCTTGTTCGCTTCATCCTGATTGGCATCCTGCTGCATATCTACGTCGGTTTTCGTCTGATTCCCGACATGCCCGTCAGCATCACCGGCCGGTGGCTGTGCGCGTTGTGGCTGGTGCTGTCGATCTTTCTGATACCGCTCGGCATGCTGGCGCGCACCATCAAACAGCAGCCGCTCAGCGACCGCCTCGCGTGGGTCGGGCTGCTGGCGATGGGTTTCTTCTCGTCGCTGCTGGTTCTGACGTTCGCGCGTGACTTGGCGCTCGCCTCGCTGCTCACCGTCGATGCAATCTGGCCGAACACGATAGCAATCGCGCATTGGCGCATCGGCTCGGCGGCCGCGGTACCGCTGCTTGCGCTGCTTTCGACGCTCGTTGGCCTGTTCAACGCACGGCGCCGCGCCAAGGTCGTGACGATCGAGGTGCCGATCGACGATTTGCCGCCGGCGCTCGACGGCTTCACGATCGTCCAGATCAGCGATATCCACGTCGGCCCGACCATCAAAGGCCGTTACGTGGATGCGATCGTCGACGCGGTGAATCGTCTGAAGCCGGATCTGATTGCCGTCACGGGCGATGTGGTGGACGGCAGCGTGCCGCAATTGACCAGACACACGCAGCCCCTATCACGGCTCAGCGCGCGTCACGGGGCGTTCCTCGTGACCGGCAACCACGAGTATTACGCCGGTGCGAACGCCTGGATCGATGAATTCCGGCGCCTGGGGTTAAACGTTCTGCTTAACGAGCATGTGATCGTGGAACACGACGGCGCGCGCGCCGTGATTGCCGGGGTGACCGATTACTCAGCGGGCCATCATGATCCGTTGCATCGCAGCGACCCGGTTGCGGCCCTCGCAGGAGCGCCTGGCGACGTGCTGATCAAAGTACTGCTGGCACACCAGCCGCGCTCTGCCGAAGCAGCCGCGGCAGCAGGTTTCACACTGCAGCTATCCGGCCACACACACGGCGGGCAGTTCTTCCCATGGAATTTCTTTGTGCGTCTCCAGCAGCCGTTCACGGCTGGTCTCGCACGGCTGAACGGCCTGTGGGTCTACACGAGTCGCGGCACCGGCTATTGGGGACCGCCGAAGCGCCTGGGAGCTCCCTCGGAGATCACGCGATTGCGCCTCGTGCCCGGCGAGCCCGACTAAGGCCCAGGGCTAGAGTGCCGCATATCGCCGCATCGAAGTCATACTGGATTGCACTGCAAAAAAGAAACGCGGATGTCCGCAAAGGACATCCGCGCTTTGGCGCTGACGCGCCACGTCAGCCAATTTGCGTTACTGAGCTGGCGCGACGGCCACGCTGACCTGCGGTGCGTATGCCACCGACACTTGCATACCCGGCGTCACGCCGGCGACCTTTGCCGGCTCGCGGCCCTGAATATGAAACACCGCGCCATTCGGGCCCTTCAGGGCCATGATGCCGGAGGCATGATCGATCGCCTGAACTTCGGCGCTCACGTTCTGTACAGTGTTCTGCTGTACCGGTTGAACAGCCGCGCCGTGGCCGTCGGCACCGCGCGTCACGCTGACCATGGCGTTGCGCATCATGCGGATATGGACCTTGCCACCCTGCTTGATCTGCGCCAGGTTGCTCGTATCGGTGATGTTGAATGAAGCTTCGCCGCCCTGTGCGTCGAGCACAGTCACGGAATGTTTTGCCTGGTCGATCGACTTCACGACACCATCCGCCTGCAGCGTGCTGCTGCCTTCAAACGGCGCGGGCAAACCGGCGGCGAACGACACGAGCGGAGCCGCAGCAATCAATGCGCCGGCAATAACGCCGAGAGCTTTTTCTTTCATATATTCCTCAATTGGGTGAACAGCGGAAAAGAGACGACATGGTGCGGATCGGATGTGCAAGGTACAGCGCAAGGACAACCGAAAAATTTCTGGGCGAAACCCTGGGAAATGAAACGTGGATTGAGCACCCGAACCACACGACGTGTTTCGAAGTGTGCGAACAGTGTGTTTTCCGGGATGGACCTCGTCAATATTCGGAGTCCGTATTTATGCGAGGAAAATTCCGATCTTGCCGGGGAAAATTCTGCAAGCGACCCACAACACATTCCGCCACCCTGCCTCATCCCGGCTTGACTTAACTTTGCAGAGCTGCCTAGAATTCGCCCAGTTCATTTAACCGGAATCACGATCTTGGACAGTAGCAGTAGTACCAGTCGAGCTTCGATTCGCCCGATCGCCTGATCGGCAAGATTTCCGCGTCAGCCTTTGCCTGTCGCCGTCTTGCCCTCGGGCCCGACGGTGCACGTCGCTTTTACCCTCTTGCTGCAAGTGAAGCGCCGCATGGCCCGATGGCCTGCGCATGCTCCACGCCTTTTGCGTCGCGAGCCCCCGCTCGCATGCCTTGTCACGCCTGACCACGCTCGCGCTCCACCTGCGGATACGTGATGCTGTCATGCGTAAGGTTCACACTGTGCGAACACGCGCTTCAACCTTTCTTACCGATGACAATTGAATTCGTCTTGCGGCTCTTTGCCGCCTTTAGCTGCGGGGTCGCGATCGGCCTCGAACGGCAGATGCGCCAGCGCAACGCCGGCCTGCGGACCATCACGCTGGTCGCCAGCGGCGCGTGCCTGTTCGTCACGCTCGGCGTGCTGACCGGCAACGGCACCGCCGGTATCACCCAGATTGCCGCGTATGTCGTCTCCGGCGTCGGCTTTCTCGGCGGCGGCGTGATCATGCGCGACAAGGGCTCCATTCAGGGGATCAACACCGCCGCGACCTTGTGGTGCTCGGCGGCCGTCGGCGTATTGTGCGGTGCGGGGCATTACGGCCCGGCCCTCGCCGGCACCGCGGTCGTGCTGCTGACCAATACTGTGCTGCGTGAAGTGAGCCGGGCCATTAACGCCGCGCCCGTTTCGGACGCCGACCTCGTGCGCGAGTATGTGCTGACGATCGTTTGCCGGGAGGCCGATGAAATTCACATTCGGACCGCGGTATCCAACTCAATGTATTCGACACCGCTGTCGTTCCAGAGCCTGACGAGCGAAGACGTCGAAGACGATACGGGACGCATTCGCGTTACGGCAACATTGAAGCTGCATCCGAAAGATCAGCCGAAGCTCGAACAGATGGCCAGCCGCATCAGCATGGAAAAGAGCGTATCGAGCGTGAGCTGGACGGCTAAAGATGCGGAGCCGACGCCTGAGTGAGCCACCTCGCGTAAGCTCCCCATATTCGTGCGCATCGTCTACACTTAGCTTGCAATAGATTCAGACAATGTTAATTCCGCGTCCTGAATATGGACTGTCCCATAACCTTCGACTAAGCTCTGTCACCGTGATTTTTTCACACTCAACCATGGAGTCTCGAATATGGAACACGGCATCATTGCATGGCTCATCATCGGCGCAATCGCCGGCTGGCTGGCTGGCGTGCTCGTCAAGGGCGGCGGCTTCGGTCTGATCGTCGACATCATCGTCGGGATTGTCGGCGCATTCATCGGCGGCTGGCTTGCCGGTGTGTTGCACATTTCGCTCGGCGGCGGCTGGATCGGGTCGATCATTACCGCTGTGATCGGCGCCGTCATTCTGCTGTTCCTTATCCGGCTTGTGCGGCGCGGCACCTGAGCGTAGCACCTGATGTCTTACGGCGTCGGGAGCGAATGCCACCTGACGCCGGTTTTACTTCGCGTTTAGAGACGCGCCGCTACTGCCGGCAACATCGAGCCGGTGTCACGCAGCCGCGTATGCCAGGTGAAAGCCTGGTCCAACCGATGCGGCGTTTGCCCACCCCATTGCAAGGCATCCCGATAGTAGTCGCGAAGCAGATCGCGATAGAGCGGATGCACGCAGTTTTCGATGATCAGCGTAGCGCGTTCCCGCGGCGCCAATCCGCGCAGATCGGCGAGGCCCTGCTCCGTCACGACTACGTCCACATCGTGCTCGTTGTGATCGCAGTGCGGCACCATCGGCACGACACTCGAAATGCGGCCGCCCTTCGCCATCGACTTCGTCGCAAAGATCGCGCATGACGCATTGCGCGCGAAATCGCCCGAGCCGCCAATGCCGTTCATCATGTGCGTGCCGCCGACGTGCGTGGAATTCACATTGCCGTATATGTCGAATTCCAATGCGGTATTCAACGCGATCAGACCGAGCCGGCGAATCACTTCAGGATGGTTGCTGACCTCCTGCGGACGCAGCACCAGGCGATCGCGATAGCGCTCGAGTTCGCCGAACACTTGCGCCTGACGCGCTGCCGACAACGTGATCGACGCACCCGAGGCGAACGTCACCTTGCCGGCGTCCATCAGATCGAAGGTCGAATCCTGCAGTACTTCTGAGTAAATTTCGAAGGCGCCGAAAGGCGAATCGACAAAACCGGCCAGCACCGCGTTGGCAATCGTGCCGATGCCCGCCTGCAACGGCGGCAATTGCGGGGGCATGCGTCCGCATGACACTTCGTGCTGGAAAAACTCAATCAAATGGCGTGCAATCAGCTCGGTTTCCGCATCCGCGGGCAGCACCGTGGACGGGCTGTCCGCCTTGTCGGTGATCACGATCGCCGCGATTTTTTCTGGCGGAATTTCGATGGCATGCGTACCAACGCGGTCTTGCGGATGCATGATCGGCAGCGGCTCGCGATTCGGCCTGCGGCCCGGAATCCAGATGTCGTGCAGCCCTTCGAGTGCGAGCGGCTGGGCAAGATTGATTTCGACGATGACCTTGTCGGCCAGGATCGCAAAGCTGGCCGAGTTGCCGACTGAAGTGGTCGGCACGATGCCGCCAGTTTCGGTGATCGCGGTGGCCTCGATAATGGCGACATCGAGCTTGCCGAGCTGATTCGCGCGCAGCATCTCGACAGTTTCAGACAGATGCTGATCGACGAACATCACTTCGCCGCGGTTGATCGCATCGCGCAGGGTCTTGTCGACCTGAAACGGCAAGCGACGCGCCAACACATGCGCCTCGGTGAGCATGCGATCCACGTCATGACCTAGCGATGCGCCGGTCATCAACGTAATTTGCAGCGGCTTGCCTTCCTGCCGGACGCGCTCGGCGAGTGCGACCGGGACAGCCTTGGCGTCGCCCGCGCGCGTAAAACCGCTGGCGCCGACGCGCATGCCGTCCTGAATCAGAAGCGCCGCCTCGGCGGCTGAAGTGATTTTTCCGCGCAGCGCGGAGCAACGAATCCGGTCCTGGTACATGAAATCGAGTCTCTCCATAATCACCCGTCCAGTCTACCGGTGCGCACGTCTGCGGTGTGCTTCGCTCAGTAGCCAGTTTGTCGCACCAGCCGCGGCGTCTCGACGGGACGGCGTCGCGGCCAGGCGTTTCGTCGCGTGCAACATTCCCGCGACAGGTCTTACAGGTACTGCTGGTGTTGCGCGTGGCGCTGCTTAGCTGCCGAAGAAAATATTACAGAAACTCACAGGCCCTACGCACTCTTCAGCTTTGGCCTTCGGTACTGCGACACGGCGTTGCTCATCGACGCTCTTCGCGCGCGGTGCATTCGCCTGTGCGACCTGTTGTTCCGAGGCGGCAGGCGCCGTCTGTGCATGAGCGACAGCAGCGGACAAAGTGCAGGCAATCAGGGCAATCTTCAACACATTCATTTCGTTCTCCAGTTCTTACGATTCCGTCGCGCAGGAAGTTCTCTTTGGGGACTGCGCGGCGGTGAAGAAACTATATGACCGCCACCTACGCGGATAAACAGGGCTGGACGGAAGGGACCTTTCCATCTGGCAGAAGGATCGGGGTACACGCCCGATCCAACGCGCGGGTCAATGCGTATTGAAAGGCGCGTCTTTGTCGAGCAACGCCGTGCGGATGAAGTGCAGGCAACTCAGGATGCGCTGCAGGTCGTGTCGCTGGTCCCGGTCGGCATGGACGGTTTCCAGCAGGTCCTGCGCGATCCACGTGGCCGAGCGCACAGATACGAGCGCGCGCTCGAGAGCATGTGCGTCCGGTCGCGCAAAGAGCCGCGCGAGGTCGTCGCAAGTCCGCTTGAGGCCGCTGTTCCAGTGCGAATGAAGAGTTTGCGCGTAGCCCGCACGTGCTGCTTCGTTGCGCAGATCGATCACCGCGTGCCCTACTTCGAGGGTGACGAGCATCCAGCGCAACGCATCACGGCGGCGTCGGGAGCGCCGCGTCAGTAGCATGCGCAACTGTGAGGCCAGATCGTGAGTGCTCGACTGAAAGCGTTGATTGAGTCCGGGCAGTTCGTCCTTGCACGCAGACACGACTTGCGCGCGCAAATCACCCTTGATTCTCTCGGTGAGCCACGGCATGTCCGCGGGAAACACCACCGAGAACACGATTGCTGCAAGCAATAACGACGCCGTGATCGCTATCCCATTGTTGATCAGCAGATCGGGCGCATACGTGACGACGTTGTCCGGCGCGGCGAGCAGGCAGAAGAATACGGAAAAGCCGATGCCATACCCTGCCGAGAGCTTGCGCGATGCGATGAAGGCGCCGAGTGCGAGCACCGGAGCGAGCATCGCGCAAAGCAGCGGAAAGCCGTCGATGTTCGGATATACGTAGCACGTAAAAAGGTAGCCGGTCATGGTCGCCAGCACCGCACCGACTGCCATCTGCACGGCCATTTTCGATGCGTTCGACGCGGTCGACGTCAACGCACAAACCAGCGCCGCGCCGATCACTGCCAGACCGCCGCTGGGCCAGTCGGTGGCGATCCAGAACCAGCCGGCGATCGCCATCACCACCGCCGACCTGGCAAAGGTAAACGCGACCACAAAGCCGTTCGTCCTGCTCACGTAGCGGCCGGCGGTGTACGGCCCAGCTCCCGGTTTGCGCCACGCCAAAGACGCGTAAGTCTCGGAGTAGCGGATCCATTCATCGACAAATCGATATAGCAGTTCCGAGGCGGTATCGAAGTCCGCGAGCGATTCAGCGGGCGCGGCTTCCAGTGGCCGTCTCGTTTCGCGCACGCGCCTTGGCAAGCTCGCCTGAAAGAGCCGCAAACCAGCGGCTACGTGCGCTGCATCGGCATCCGCAGCCCGGGTCGATTCCAGCAGTACTGACAGCTCGCTGAAGTACGGCGTGATGGCGTCGACCCTCCAGATCGGGTCGCTGACACGCAGACGTTTGAGCAACTGGTGCAGCGCATGCAGCCGCGCACATGCGTCCATAAATTCGCCGTTCAGACGGCCGAGATGCTGGCTGCGTGAACGCATGGCCGGATCCTCGAAGGCAGCAAATGTTCGCGTCGCTTCAAAGCCGACGATCTCGTCGACGAGGTCCGCAAAGCGCCGTTCAAATTGGCAACGGTCGATTCCGCGACCCAGCACCTCGGCAGCGAACGCAGTAAAATTTGTATATCGAAGATGAAGTGCGCGCCGCAGCGCAAGACTGGAACGCTGCGGCACGATGAGCGCGCTGACTGCGCTCGAACACACGATACCGACCGCCACTTCCGCTGCGCGCGTAAGCGCCGCCAGAAACAGGTCGTGAGGCGCCGTGACATTCGGGATGCCGATCAAAGCGGCGGTATAGCCGGCCAGCACAAAGCCGTACCATCTGAAATGCCGATACCGGACCGCTGCCGCGATACAGACGCTCACCCAACCGATCATGCCGAGCATGTACAACTCGGGCTGCTGGGCGAACAGCGCGCCGAGCACCAGGGCAGCGACCGTCCCCACCGCAGTGCCAAGAATCCGGTAGAAACTCTTGGCGAGCACCATGCCGCTGAACGGCTGCATCAGCACGAACACCGTGGTCATCGCGATTCGCGGCTGCTGGAGATCCAGCAACATGGCGATGCCCAGCGCCAGCAAACCCGCAGTGACCGTTTTCAGCAGATGCAGCCAGATCAGACCGTCGCTGTTCGCCCAGTCGCGAACGGCGGGACTCAGCGCCGGCAACATGACGCGCCACTGCCGGCGAGAATCCACGGTGGGCTTGATCGCATGTTGGCGTCTCATCATCAGAAAGCAACGCGTCTCGGTTTGTCGCTAAAAGAAGCCCCGGTGAACGCTGCGCACACCAGCAGGCAAGGCGCCGATTGTAAGAGCATGCGCTGCGCGTATTAATAGGACGGGCGCGGAACCTCCCTTCCAGAATGAACAACAATGGGCTTGCGGGACAGGCGGACAATACGGCTTCTGCCGTGAAATAGAAGGATCGATGGATACGCTACAAAATATGCGAGTGTTCGTGCGCGTGGTTGAAGCCGGTAGTTTTACCGCCGCCGCGCAGTCACTCAATTCGACGACTGGCGCGATGTCGCGCGCTGTCTCGGAACTCGAGGCTCATCTGCGTACGCGCTTGCTGAACCGGTCGACGCGGCGGCTCGCGCTCACCACGGCGGGCGAGCGTTATTTGAAACGCTCTCAGCAGATCCTTGCAGATGTCGACACAGCGGAAGAAGAAGCAAGCTGCGCCCACGAACGCCCTGCCGGCGCTTTGCGGATGCACAGCTTTGCCAGTATCGGCCAGCATTACGTGCTGCCGGCCATCTCCCGGTATCGCGCGCTTTATCCCGAAGTGACCGTCGAGTTGACGTTGTCGCAGCGCATGCCCGACCTGTTCGAAGGCAGCGCTGACGTCGCTGTTATCGGCGCCTCGACTCTGCCGAATTCCGACCTCGTGTCGCTCCCGCTTGGTACAACGTTCAGCATCCTGTGCGCATCGCCTGCTTACGTGCGTGCTCATGGCGCGCCGCAACAGCCCAGCGACCTGGCGCATCACGAGTGTCTGATCTTGCACACGCCAGCATTTCCGGCCTACGAATGGGTGCTCGACGGCCCGAACGGCAGCGAGATGATGGAAGTGAATGGACCCGTGCAAGTGAATATTGCGGAATCGCTGATCGTCGCGATTCGCGAGGGAATGGGCATTGGTATGGTGCCGCTCTATGCGGCGATTGCCGGGCTGCGTGACGGGACGTTAGTCCGCGTGCTGCCTGAATATACGCTGCAGAAGATGAACGTTTACGCGCTGTATCCGTCACGCAAGTTCGTCGATGCGAAGACGCGGACGTGGGTTGAGTTCTTACGCACGCATCTACCGAAGGTGATTGCACGCGACGAGGCGTTACTTGCGGAAGTTGGCCAGATGGATGCAGTTGATGGCACTGTGCCTGTGAGAACGGCTGGCATTGGGGGCGGAGATGTCGCCGCGCACTGACGCAGTTTTTTAGCTGACGAGCTGTCCGCGCCTGTGGAAGGTGGCAACGTAGGTAACGAAGTGGCGGGACATTTGTGACGGCATCTATGGCCTGCCAGATAGCGGCAGTGTTTTCGTGACGCACCTCTCGGAATGGAGGTGCGTTGTCCCGCGGGTTGGGAACGAGAGTTAAGAGTCCGCGCGTGTGCTCGCTACGACGCCAGAGTCTTGGCGCTGAATTCAGAGCCGTAAACGCAGAAACCCCACCTTTGTGGGGTGGGGTTTCTGATGCTGCTGGGG
>NZ_JALQCK010000041.1:0-89319 GCF_030464835.1 Paraburkholderia sp. WS6 | reverse complement strand
CTTGTTGTGCTGGGAGTCGGGGGCGCATGGGGCTCGCGCCTGACCGCGTTGCAGCCGTTCCAACCCCTATTTGTCGCCATATCCATCGCGTTTTTCGCGGTCGCTTTTCGCAGGCTCTACACCAGGTCCGAAGAATGTGCGGTGGGCAAAGCCTGCGCGGTGCCTTCGGCGCGACATCGGCAGCGCTTCATTTTCTGGGTCGTGATGCCGGCCGCGCTCGCGCTCATGTCGTTCCCCCTGTATGCGCCGCTCTTCTATTGAGTACCTGCCATGAAGAAATTGATTGCTGTGCTCGTCGCGACGGCGCTGAGTGCATCCACGGCTCTCGCCGAGGGGCTTCGCACGGTCACCCTTGACGTCACGAACATGGATTGCGCTGTGTGTCCGATTACGGTTCGCAAGGCACTTGAGAAAGTGCCCGGCGTGACCTCGGCAAAGGTCGACTTCGCAAGCAAGCGCGCGGAGGTGGTATTTGACCCGAAGAAGGTTTCGGTCGACGCGTTGACGAACGCCACGACCGATGCCGGCTATCCGTCTCACGTAAAGCAGGTGCAGTGATGGCCGCAGTCGTGCTGGATTCGAGCATCACGTGTCCTGCCTGCGGGCACAGGAAAGACGAGACGATGCCGACCGACGCCTGTGTGTGGTTTTACGAATGCGAGCATTGCAAGGCAGTGGTCAGACCGAAACCCGGGGATTGCTGCGTGTATTGCTCGTACGGTACCAACAGGTGCCCGCCGATGCAGCAGTCTGGTTCCTGCTGCGCCTGATCATGTTCACGCGAATGTGGCTATCACAACGTGACCATTCGACCTGAGTGTTCTCATCAGCACGCGGATGTAGGGGTCCCGTTGCGATGGGTTCATCAGGAAGTGGAAGACGGCGCGGTCATGCCAGACGTCAAGGTGCGCGCGGTACCACTGACTGTATCCGGGTTTTTGGACCGGTACACGTCTTATTCGAATCACCCGCGCGCTAACGCTGCGTTACCCAGCTCAAAAGTCGCTCGCCATACCGGCCGCTCAACGACAGATAAAGCGCGGCGACACCGAGGTTCCACAGCAATATCATCGCAGTGGCGTCGAGCGGATGGAGAATTGACAGTGCTACCGCAGTGATTGCGGCGACTGCAAGACTTCCTGTCATCGCAACCGGGCCCGGCGACAGTCGGGCAACGTGGCGCAGCATAATCAGCATCACAAGCGATAGCGGCGTGCCGACTAATACCAACGTGGCAAAGCATCTGGCCGTTTCGCCAGGAGACATGCCTTCTGGTCCAATCGAGACCCAATGGGTCAGGCAACCATATCCAAGGGTTGCTACCCAAACGAGGGACGCCGGAGCCGGCAACAGAAGCCAATGGCGCGACATGCCTGGCACGCTGGCAAGGAAAGCACCCATGGCGGCCAGAATGCCCGTTGCCATTGCCGCAGCTACGCTGATAACAAACAGGGGTTGATCGAGTTTGACCGCGAGGTCAGCGCGCACCCCATGCGCGAGACCGACGAGGAACATGACGAGTGCCGCAAACAACAACCAGCACGAAGCTCGCGCTGCAGGATGCCTCAGACGCCGGACCGGTTTTGCGTCAGCGACCAGCAGGTCAATCAGGTCGGAGGTCCGAGTCATGTTTTGCTACCTCGCTGCCGGAACATTTCCCGTAGTCGTTTCATTGCCCGATGAGTGGCCACTTTCAACGCAGCAACTGACATTCCACTTGCAGCGGCGGCTTCCTGCAGGGACATTTCTTCCAGCTTGAGCATGCGCATCGCGTTGCGCTGTCCGACAGGCAATTGCTCGATAGCTGTCCTTACCACATGGGCATCCGCTGCCTCTTCCTGTAGGTTCGCTTCATCAGCAGAAAAGGTTTCCAGTTCATTTTCCACTGAAGATTCATGTGAGCAAACGCGTCCACGCCGGCGCAGACCGTCGACGATGCGTCTGTTTGCGATAGCGACCAGCCACGGGGCAAACGGGCGGGACGGGTCATAGGTGTTGCGCACCGAGTGTACGGTCAGCAATACGTCCTGCACCGTGTCTTCGAGGTCGTCGGCGTTCCGGATGTGCCGTGCCGCGAGCGCCCGAAGATAGGGGGTTATGTCCTGGAGTAGCCGGCGATAGGCATTCAGATCGCCCATTTGCGCGCTGGCCATGGTGATGGACCAGTCGAGTTTGCCGTCGGCGCGCTTGGCCGCTGGTGCTTCCTGACCGCCGGGCGTCAATGACGCCAGGCCCTCTTTATCGGAACCTGAAGCGGGACTGGGCGGGTGTGAATGCCGGAGCATCCGCAAATTTTGCGGCGTGGACGACTGTTTGTCACGCAGAAAAAGTTTGCTCGGACCGTAACCTTTTGGCACGGTCGGCCGAACTTCCCTACACGGCCGGAATGCCGTGCCGCCATCCTCAGGAGGAAGCGTGATGAACAAACATGTTATGGCCGCGTCGACCTTGTCGTCGGCAATCGGTCTGGCACTTGCCATGCAGGTCGTACCGGTTCAGGCCCAGACCATGAAGGACATGAGCGGAATGCCGCAAATTGTGAAGGACAACATGACCCGGATGGAAGCGAACAAACTGGAGAAGTGCTACGGCATCAATGCCGTATCGAAAAATGACTGCGCAGAGGGAGCGCACTCCTGCGCGGGGCAAGCCACCCAGGCACGCGATGCCAAGTCATTCGTGCTGCTTCCCGCTGGAGATTGCAGCAAAATCCAGGGCGGCAAGCTGAAGCCCGCTTGAGCAAACGGGGGCGTTCATGGATGCCGCATCTGCTGCGTCGCAATGTGCGCATGGTCTGATTCCGGCATGCGCCGGGGTTGGGTTGCGCTTTCGACACCATCAGGAGGTTGTTGAAGGATGTCCGCGAGCCACCTGGTTCGAGGTCCATACTGAGAACTATATGGACGGGGGTAGCGCGCCAGCTTACCTGGACGCTATCCGTCAGAACTATCCAATCTCGCTCCACGGCGTAGGACTTTCTTTGGGCAGCGCCGAAAGGATGGATGTCCGGCATCTGGAGCGTGTGCGCGACGTCATCAAGCGTGTCGAGCCCGGTTTGGTCTCCGAACACCTGTCCTGGAGTATCAACGGTGGCATCTATCTCGCCGACCTCTTGCCACTGCCGATGACGGAAGAAGCATTGAGCATTGTCTGCACGCACGTCGACCAGGCCCAGGCCTACCTGCAGCGTCGGATTTCGTTAGAAAACCCATCGAGCTATCTGCGGTTCCGCCACTCAACCATCCCCGAATGGGAATTCCTTGCGGAGGTCGCGCGCCGCACGGGATGCGGCATCCTCTGTGACGTCAACAATATCTACGTCAGTGCCAGCAATCACGGTTGGGATGCGCTGACCTATCTTGAAGCTTTGCCGCCGGAGTCAGTTACCGAGGTCCACCTGGCGGGGCACAGCATCCGGCAGCTTGACCAGGGCCAGATAATTCGCATTGACGACCACGGCTCGCGCGTCGCGCCTCCCGTGTGGGACCTGTTCGAGCTGGCACTCAAGCGTTTTGGACCGGTCCCCACGCTAGTCGAATGGGACACCGATGTGCCGGCGCTTGAGGTTCTGATGGAAGAAGCCGCAATTGCAGAGACCGCTATTGAGAGGCAGCGAAATGACAACCTGTGCGCCCACGCTGCTTGAGCTGCAATGTGCAGTCCGCAGGGACTTGCTTGGGCTTTCCGATGGAGATGCATCCGGGTATGTGGTACCGGACGGCCTGGCTCCGCAGGCGCGGCTCGCCATCTATCGAAATACGGCGAACAGTACGCTGCTTACAGCGCTAAGGCTGACTTATCCGGCCGTGCAGGCTCTGGTTGGGTCCGAATTCTTCGAAGGCGCGGCTCGACTTTTTATTGAGCAACACCCACCGTTGAACGCACAGCTAGACAGCTACGGTGCCACGTTTCCGGATTTCCTGGCACGGATGCCAGAAGCGGCGTCTCTTATCTATCTGCCAGATACGGCACGACTCGAATGGGCGGTGAATGAGGCGCTACACGCGCCAGACGCAAAGCCGCTTGACTTACGGCGCCTTGAGCAACTCGACGCAGCCGACATGCACGTCGTAAGGTTTTTGCCGAGCCCGGCCGCGCGGGTACTTGAGTCGCCGTTTCCCGTCGATGCCATCTGGCACGCAGTGTTGTCACGGGACGACAGCGCACTGGCAAACATCAATCTGACTGCTGACCCGGTCTGTTTGTATATCCACCGAGGGCCTTCGGGTGTGGAGGTGAACCGCATGGCGGAGGGCCAATGCCGGTTCACGGCTGCCTTGATTGCGGGGCGCCCCTTGCATGATGCCCTTGTCGACGTGCCGGACGCGGAGACATCCGTCTGGCTCGCACACCTTCTTGCATCAGGATGCTTTGTCGACATCCGCCTATCAAATGAGGCATCCAGCCAAACTATTGGGAGGCAAGTCACGTGATGCCGGAATCTCAATCCGCTCATCGCAGTTCAATACTGATTGACCGCGCACTGCGCGCCGTTGGGCGGTTGGAGCGAGTGCCGCATACACTTCTCGCGCTTCCACTGAGGCTCGCTGTTGCAACGGTCTTCTGGAACTCGGCGATGACCAAACTGGCCGACTGGAATGCCGCGCTCGAGTTATTCAGGGAAGACTATCGACTACCGTTGCTTCCTCCCGAGGTTGCAGCCTACCTGGCGGTGTCAATCGAACTAACGACACCTGTTCTACTTGTGCTCGGCCTGGCGACGCGACCCGTAGCAGTGGTCCTGCTCGGCATGACAACCGTAATTGAGGTGTTCGTGTATCCGCAGGCATGGCCCACGCACATTCAATGGGCTGCGATGCTGCTGGTCTTACTGTGTCGGGGTGCCGGCAAATGGTCATTGGACTACTGGCTATACAGACGCTTTAGTAGTCGCCCAGCGTCAAGGGTGTAACGCGCTGAATCTAAAATGGACGCATGTTATGCGCCGTTTTAGGAGCATTTTCCAGTTCGGAAACAAAAAAGCCGCTGACCTTGTGGATCAGCGGCTTTTTCTTGCAACTGGTGGCGAATCAGGGACTCGAACCCCGGACCTGCGGATTATGATTCCGTCGCTCTAACCAACTGAGCTAATTCGCCGAAAGAAGCGAGATTATGAGGATAGGGTCGGGGGCTGTCAACCCCCGGCGCGCAACTTTTTTAAAGTGCCCCTTCCGTCAGGCGTTTCAGTCCCTCGCGTAAATATCCGAGTCCTTGGTTTCCTTGACGAACAGCATGCCGATCACGAGCGTGACGAGCGCGACCACAATCGGGTACCACAGCCCCGAATAGATGTTGCCCTTGGCCGCCACGATCGCGAAGGCGGTCGCCGGCAGGAAGCCGCCGAACCAGCCATTGCCGATGTGATACGGCAGCGACATCGAGGTATAGCGGATGCGCGTCGGGAACATTTCCACCAGCATCGCCGCAATCGGCCCGTAGACCATCGTCACGTAGATCATCATGATCGTCAGGATCACCACGCTCATTGGCCAGTTGATCTGCGACGGATCGGCCTTCGGCGGATAGCCGGCGGTCTTCAGCGTGGTCGCGAGAGTCTTGTCGAACACCTTGCCCTGGTCCTTGGCGTCGGCGGCCTTGCCGTCATACGTGTTGATCACCGTATCGCCCACCTTGATCTCCGCCAGCGAGCCCGCCGGCGCCGCGACGTTCTCGTAGTTCAAGCCGGCCTTCGAGAGCGCGCTCTTGGCGATGTCGCAGGAACTCGTGAACTTCGCCGTGCCGACCGGATTGAACTGGAACGAACACTCGTCCGGGTTCGCAATCACGACGATCGGTGCTTTTGCCGTTGCGGTTTCCAGCGCCGGGTTCGTGTAGTGAGTCAGCGCCTTGAACAGCGGGAAGTACGTGCAGGCAGCAATCAGCAGGCCGGCCATGATGATCGGCTTGCGGCCGATGCGGTCCGACAGCGAGCCGAAGAACAGGAAGAACGGCGTGCCGATCAGGAGCGCGATCGCGATCAGGATGTTGGACGTCGCGCCGTCGACTTTCAGCGTCTGCGTCAGGAAGAACAGCGTGTAGAACTGACCTGTGTACCAGACCACGGCCTGGCCGGCGGTCAGGCCGATCAGCGCGAGGATCACGATCTTCAGGTTCTTCCACTGGCCAAATGCTTCAGTCAGCGGCGCCTTCGAGGTTTTGCCTTCAGCCTTGATGCGCGCGAACACCGGCGATTCATTCAGTTGCAGGCGAATCCATACCGACACGCCGAGCAGGAAGATCGACGCGAGGAACGGAATGCGCCAGCCCCAGGCGCCGAACGCGTCTTCGCCCATGGCCGTGCGTGCGCCGAGAATCACCAGTAGCGAGAGGAACAGGCCGAGCGTGGCGGTGGTCTGGATCCACGCGGTGTAGAAACCGCGGCGTCCCGCCGGCGCATGTTCCGCGACGTACGTGGCCGCACCGCCGTATTCGCCGCCGAGTGCAAGACCTTGCAGCAAGCGCATCGCGATGAAGATCACCGGCGACGCAATGCCGATCGACGCATAACCGGGCAGGAAGCCGACCAGGAAGGTCGACAGGCCCATGATCACGATTGTGATGAGGAACGTGTATTTGCGCCCGACCATATCGCCGAGGCGGCCGAATACGATCGCGCCGAACGGCCGTACCGCGAAGCCCGCGGCGAAGCTCAGAAGCGTAAAGATGAAAGCGGCAGTCGGATTGACGCCGGAGAAGAAGCTCTTGCTGATGAAGATGGCGAGTGAGCCGGCCAGATAGAAGTCGTACCACTCGAAAACCGTACCCAGCGACGATGCGAAGATCACCCGCTTCTCATCGCGCGTCATCGGCACGTGCGAGATTTGCCCGCCAACGGTAGCCATATGTCGTCTCCAATATTGATATGTGCACGCGGTCCGCCGGCAAAGGCGTTCCCGTGGAACCGATTATTGGAGTGGAAACTTACGGCGTACTGACGTGGAGGGGTGAAATGGCAGTTT
The DNA here is from genome assembly GCF_030464835.1 of Paraburkholderia sp. WS6. Taxonomy (NCBI): domain Bacteria; kingdom Pseudomonadati; phylum Pseudomonadota; class Betaproteobacteria; order Burkholderiales; family Burkholderiaceae; genus Paraburkholderia; species Paraburkholderia sp. WS6. The sequence continues at coordinate 82,360 of NZ_JALQCK010000041.1, read as the reverse complement.
CAGGTGTGTGGAGGGAAATTCCATCAAAACGCGGCAATTGACGCCTAAGTTCTTATAATTTTTGACAAACGTATCTCAATATGGCGCCGGCCCAAGCGTGGATTTTTGCGTTCTTAGGGTAAGTCCCGTGCCCGTTCGAGCACGTGCAAGCTGACGCGCACGAGGGTTCCGGCAAGCCGCGGGGAGGTTTGGTAGACGTTATCGTCGATGGTCATCTCCCCGCCGTGCATCGTCGTGATCTCGCGGACGATCGCGAGCCCAAGGCCGCTGCCGTCGCCTTCGCGGCCGAGAATCCGATAAAAACGCTCGACCACCCGCGGGCGCTCGGCCGCCGGAATGCCGAGCCCGGTGTCTTCTACTTCCAGATGCACGAGTCGCGCGGTCACGTCGTGCCGCACCCGCACGGTGATCCGTCCGCCAGCCGGCGTGTAGCGGATCGCGTTGTCGATCAGATTCGACAGCATTTCCCGCAGCATGACCGGATTGCCGTCGACTTCGACTGGCTCTTCGGGGGCTTCGTAGCCAAGGTCCATCTGCTTGGCGAGCGCAGCCTGAACCCAGTCGCGCACCGCGCTGCGCGCCACCTCGGTCACCTCAACCGGCGTGAAAATCTGGCCCGACATGCGATTTTCCGCGCGCGCCAGCGCCAGCAACTGGGTAACGAGACGCGCCGCATGCTCCGAACTGGTGGCGATCTGTTCGAGCGAGCGGTGGACTTCCTCGGAGGCGTCCTGGCGCAGCGCAAGCTCGGCCTGGGTGCGCAGACCGGCAAGCGGCGTTTTCATCTGATGCGCGGCGTCGGCGATAAAGCGCTTCTGCAACTCCATGTTCTGTTCGAGGCGCGTCAGCAGATCGTTGAACGACGTCACCAGCGGCTCGATTTCCGGCGGCGCGCGGCGGGCTTCGAGCGGCGACAGATCGTCTGGGCGGCGCGCGCGAATATGCGCCTGCAGGGCGTGCAGCGGCGCGAGTCCGCGCGACAGGCCGAACCACACCAGCAGGATCGCCAGCGGCAAGATCACGAACTGCGGCAGGATCACGCCTTTGATGATGTCGTTGGCAAGCTGGCTGCGTTTGTCGAGTGTCTCGGCGACCTGCACCAGCACCGGCTGGGCGCCGGGCGTCTGCGGAAACTCGACGGTCGTATAGGCGACGCGGATATCGTTGCCGCGCAGCACGTCGTCGCGGAATTCCACGAGGCCAGGCGGCGGCCGGTCTTCCTCGTGCGGCAACGGCATGTCGCGCTCGCCGCCCACCAGTTCGCCGCGCGTGCCGAGCACCTGATAGAACACGCTGTCGACATTGTCGGTGCGCAGAAAGTCGCGGGTGGAGTCGGGCAGCGACAGCTCCGCCACGCCGTTGATCGGATGGATCTGGCGGGCGAGCACGTAGGCGTCGGTTTCGAGCGCGCGGTCGAACGGGCCATTGGCGATCGACTTGGCGACCAGGTAGGTGACCGCGAGGCTCATCGGCCAAAGCAGCAGAAGCGGCGCCAGCATCCAGTCCAGAATTTCGCCGAACAGCGAGCGTGGGCGCGCTTCGGCGGCGGCTTCGGTCTCGTCGGGCGGGGCGAACGGATTGGCGTAGCGCTCGTCGCGCACCTCGTCGAGGTCCGCCGCGTGCGCCGTGGCGCGATCTGCGCGTGCGGACATGGAGGCCCTCTATTTGAAGTGATGGCTCGCGGGCATCGCGGCCGAGGGGGACGAAGAGGGCGAGGAGGGCGGCTCGGATTCGGCGGGCGGGTTGGCGCTCTGGTTCGCGTTCATGTTCACGTTTGGCGGCAGGGCGGCTTTCTCGAGGCAGTACCCGAGGCCCCGCACAGTAATGATGCGTACGCCGCTCGGCTCGATCTTCTTGCGCAGCCGGTGCACGTAGACTTCGATCGCGTTATTGCTGACTTCTTCGCCCCATTCGCACAGATGGTCGACGAGCTGTTCCTTCGACACCAGCCGGCCGATCCGCTGCAGCAGCACTTCGAGCAAACCAAGTTCGCGCGCCGACAGGTCGATCACCTGCTCGTTGACATAGGCGATCCGGCCGACCTGGTCGAACGACAGCGAACCGTGCCGCACCACCGTCGGGCCGCCGCCCGCGCCGCGCCGGGTCAGGGCGCGCACGCGCGCCTCGAGTTCGTTCAGCGCGAAAGGTTTGGCCATGTAGTCATCGGCGCCGAGATCGAGGCCTTTGACGCGTTCGTCCACGCTGTCCGCCGCTGTGAGGATGAGTACCGGCACGGTCGAGTTGCGGGCGCGCAGGCGGCGCAGCACCTCGAGCCCGGACATGCGCGGCAGGCCCAGATCGAGGATCAGCAGGTCGAAAGTTTGCATCGACAGGGCGGTGTCGGCCTCGACGCCGTTCTTCACATGATCGACGGCATAGGCCGATTGGCGGAGTGATCGAACCAGACCGTCCGCGAGTATGCTGTCGTCTTCGGCAATCAGAATTCGCATGGTGCGCAAGCCTGGCCTTGCCGGCACCGTGGGGTGTCCCCCCGGCGCACAGCGGTCTCCGAAAATTATTGTGGGTAGTTGGGCAGCGCGACGGTAAAAATGCGCGTTCGCATGAGAATCGCGCTTGCCAAAACTACTGTTTTTTTATACAGTGTCTGAGTTTCGTGTGCTGTCCTCCAAAACTAGGCTGCACATCTGCCTCAGACGCCGTTCATCATAGCAAAGGACGATTCATGGAAGAAAGCAAGAAAGGCTCGGCTGGACTGACTGCTGAAAAGAGCAAGGCACTCGCTGCCGCGCTTGCGCAGATCGAAAAGCAGTTCGGCAAAGGGTCGGTCATGCGGCTCGGCGCAGGTGAGGCGGTCGAAGATATCCAGGTGGTCTCAACGGGATCACTCGGCCTCGATATCGCGCTGGGCGTCGGCGGTTTGCCGCGTGGCCGGGTGGTCGAAATTTACGGTCCGGAGTCGTCCGGTAAAACCACGCTGACGCTGCAAGTCGTCGCTGAAATGCAAAAGCTCGGCGGCACGGCAGCGTTTATCGACGCGGAGCACGCGCTGGATATCCAGTACGCGGGCAAGCTCGGCGTGAACGTCAACGACCTGCTGGTTTCGCAACCGGACACCGGTGAACAGGCGCTCGAAATCGCCGACGCACTCGTGCGCTCAGGCTCGATCGACATGATCGTGATCGACTCGGTCGCGGCACTCGTGCCGAAGGCTGAAATCGAAGGCGAAATGGGCGACTCGCTGCCGGGTCTGCAAGCGCGTCTGATGTCGCAAGCGCTGCGCAAGCTCACCGGCACGATCAAGCGTACCAACTGCCTCGTGATCTTCATCAACCAGATCCGTATGAAGATCGGTGTGATGTTCGGCAACCCGGAAACCACCACGGGTGGTAACGCGCTGAAGTTCTACGCGTCGGTGCGTCTGGACATTCGCCGGATCGGTTCGATCAAGAAGAACGACGAAGTGATCGGTAACGAAACGCGCGTGAAGGTGGTGAAGAACAAGGTTGCGCCGCCGTTCCGCGAAGCGATTTTCGACATTCTGTATGGCGAGGGCATTTCCCGTCAGGGCGAAGTCATCGACCTCGGCGTGCAGGCCAAGATCGTCGACAAGGCCGGCGCCTGGTACAGCTACAACGGCGAACGTATTGGTCAGGGTAAGGACAACGCGCGCGAATTCCTGCGCGAAAATCCGGACATCGCTCGTGAGATCGAAAACCGCATCCGCGAATCGCTGGGCGTGAATGCCATGGCGGAAGTGGCGACCGGTGCGGCCGCTGAAGTCGCGGGCGAAGAAGAGTAACCAGCACGTGATACGCAAGGGCCGGCCGCCGTCCAACGCTGGACACAACGCGGACGGCCCGCGTGACGGTGGCGACGATTCGTTCGAATCGTCGTCACCCTCTTCATCGCTACCTTCCTCCTCATCGACTTCCCGGTCCACCCGGTCGTTTGGGCGGTCGTCGGGAAAGTCGTCTAGCAGTTCGTCCGGTAGTTCGTTCAGTCGTTCATCCGGTTCATCGTTCGGCAAATCTTCTGGAAGCTCTTTTGGGCGTTCCACTTCACGTTCGCCACGCGATCCTGCCGGCAACGCTGCCCCCAGGCGCTCATACGCATCAGATCCCGATCCCTTTGCCGCAGCCGGCGAAGCCGATCCCTTCGAATCGTTCGACGCGCACGATCGCGCCGCAGGTCGCCAGCCGCAGTCTGACCCATCCGCGCAGTCTGAAGCGGACCCGTCCGAAACCACCTATACCCGCTCGCGCCGCACGCCTGGCGAGGCGAAGCCGGAGCAGGACGATGCAAAAAAATCCCAACGCCCGGCCCGTTCGCTAAAAGGACGTGCGCTCGGCTATTTGTCCCGGCGTGAATACAGCCGCTCCGAACTGGCGCGCAAGCTGAAGCCGTTTGTCGAGGAAACCGATTCGCTCGATACCTTGCTCGATTCGCTGGAAGCCGAAAACTGGCTGTCCGATTCGCGTTTTGCCGAAAGCCTGATCCATCGGCGCTCGTCGCGCTTGGGCGCGAGCCGGATCGTCGGCGAATTGAAGCAGCATGCTGTGGACCAAACGCTGGTCGAAGAAGCCAGTGCGCAACTGCGCGAAACCGAGCTGGCGCGCGCTCAAGCCGTTTGGCGGAAGAAATTCGACCGGCTTCCCGAAACTGCCGCCGAGCGGGCCAAGCAGGCGCGCTTTCTGGCATCGCGCGGTTTCTCGGGCGCCACGATTGGCAAAATTCTCAAAGGGTTCGACGAGGAGTGAAGCGGCGACTAGCTGCGCTATCCCGTTTGACGCACAGCGCGTGCCGGATACCTGTGCGGTTCCCACTTTGAGATAGCACCTGCCGCGCTCTCCGGCCTGCTGGGCGGCCCTGCGCATTCCGGCCTGTCTCAAATACCCAGTATGCTAAAATTCGTGGGTTTTCCAATCCGGCCTTTCCTTCCCGCATGCCGCTCTCCCCGCCAGTATCCCGTCAGTTGCGCCATCGTCGCGCAATCAGAGCGGAAGCCTATGAGCGAGCCGATGGCCTGTGGGATGTGGAAGCGTGCTTGACCGACGAAAAACCGCGCGATGTGGTGCTTGCGTCGGGCGTCCGGCCCAATGGTCAGCCGATCCATGAACTCTGGCTTCGCATCACCATCGATCGCAAGCTCAACGTCGTCGACGCCGAAGCGTCGTCCGACTGGGTGCCCTATCCAGGCTTGTGCCAAGCCAGCAATCCCGCCTACCGTGCCCTCATCGGGCTCAATCTGTTCCACAACTTCCGTCGCGATGCTGCCCGTTTGCTGGCCGGCACGGCTGGCTGCACGCATCTCACCGAGTTGTGCGCGCTCCTGCCGACCGCCGCAATCCAGGCGTTCGCCGGCGACGTGTGGAACACCAATGAAGACACGCCGGGCGCAGCGGCGAGTTCCGGGACCGAGCAGTCCAGAAGCAAAGACAGCACAGACGAGCATTCCAACAACAAACCGCCATTCCAGTTGGGACGCTGCCACGCGCTGCGTTTCGACGGCGAGGCGGTGCAACAGTTTTATCCGCGCTGGTATGGCCGCGCTCCGTATACAGCGGATCGCGCGGCATCGTCAGGCGACGGGGCAGCCCGCCAGACAGGTGAGGGCGGCAACGCGTCCGGCATGAACGACGGCAGCGGAAACGAAGTTCAATCCAACTCTCAGACTGAAGGGAATCACGCATGAAGATTCACGAGTACCAGGGTAAGGAAATCCTGCGGAAATTCGGCGTCGCGGTACCGCGCGGCAAGCCGGTCTTCTCGGTGGATGATGCGGTCAAGGCCGCGGAAGAGCTCGGCGGCCCGGTATGGGTCGTGAAGGCTCAGATCCACGCGGGTGGCCGTGGCAAGGGCGGCGGCGTGAAAGTCGCCAAGTCGCTGGAGCAGGTTCGTGAATTCTCGAACCAGATCCTCGGCATGCAGCTCGTCACGCACCAGACCGGTCCGGAAGGCCAGAAGGTGAATCGTCTGCTGATCGAAGAAGGCGCTGACATCAAGAAGGAACTGTATGTCGGCCTCGTGATCGATCGCGTTTCGCAGAAGATCGTCGTGATGGCATCGAGCGAAGGCGGCATGGACGTCGAAGAAGTCGCGGAAAAGACGCCTGAGCTGATCCACAAGATCGCCGTCGACCCGTCGACCGGTCTGAAAGACGCCGAAGCCGACGAGCTCGCAACGAAGATCGGCGTGCCCGCCGCTTCGCTGCCGCAAGCACGCGCGATCCTGCAAGGCCTGTACAAGGCATTCTGGGAAACCGACGCATCGCTGGCCGAAATCAACCCGCTGATCCTGACCGGCGACGGCAAGGTCATCGCGTTGGACGCGAAATTCAACTTCGATTCGAACGCACTGTTCCGTCATCCGGAAATCGTAGCGTATCGCGATCTGGACGAAGAAGATCCGGCTGAAGTCGAAGCGTCGAAGTTCGACCTCGCCTACATTTCGCTCGACGGCAACATCGGCTGCCTCGTGAACGGCGCTGGCCTCGCAATGGCAACGATGGACACCATCAAGCTGTTCGGCGGCGAACCGGCGAACTTCCTGGACGTGGGCGGTGGTGCCACGACCGAGAAGGTCACGGAAGCGTTCAAGATCATGCTGAAGAACCCGAACCTGACCGCGATTCTGGTCAACATTTTCGGCGGCATCATGCGCTGCGACGTGATCGCGGAAGGCGTGATCGCGGCGTCGAAGGCCGTGTCGCTGAAGGTGCCGCTCGTCGTCCGCATGAAGGGCACGAACGAAGACCTCGGCAAGAAGATGCTCGCTGAATCCGGTCTGCCGATCATCGCGGCTGACAGCATGGAAGAAGCGGCTCAGAAGGTCGTCGCGGCTGCTGCGGGCAAGGCGTAAGCCAAACCCCAAGCGCGTTTACCAGGATTACGAATGGCGGCGCGTGAGTGGCGCAACAGCGACGCGGGCGAGAACATTCCGCTTCGCGGCGCCACCGCGTGACGCCAAACGAACAGAGGTCAATACATGTCGATTCTGATTAACAAAGACACCAAGGTCATCACGCAGGGCATTACCGGCAAGACCGGTCAGTTCCATACGCGTGCTTGCCGTGAATATGCAAACGGCCGCGAAGCGTACGTTGCAGGCGTGAACCCGAAGAAGGCCGGCGAAGATTTCGAAGGCATTCCTATCTACGCTAGCGTCGCTGAAGCCAAGGCTGAAACGGGCGCGACCGTGTCGGTGATTTACGTTCCGCCGGCAGGCGCTGCTGCTGCCATCTGGGAAGCCGTCGAAGCCGACCTGGATCTCGCAATCTGTATTACGGAAGGCATTCCTGTCCGTGACATGATCGAGCTCAAGGCACGCATGCGCGCAAAGAACAGCAAGACGCTGCTGCTCGGACCGAACTGCCCGGGCACGATCACGCCGGACGAACTGAAGATCGGCATCATGCCGGGTCACATCCACCGCAAGGGCCGCATCGGCGTCGTGTCGCGTTCGGGCACGCTGACGTACGAAGCAGTCGGCCAATTGACGGCAATCGGCCTCGGCCAATCGTCGGCAGTCGGTATCGGCGGCGACCCGATCAACGGTCTGAAGCACATCGACGTGATGAAGATGTTCAACGACGATCCGGAAACGGACGCCGTCATCATGATCGGCGAAATCGGCGGTCCGGACGAGGCGAATGCTGCTGAGTGGATCAAGGACAACATGAAGAAGCCGGTGGTTGGCTTTATCGCTGGTGTTACGGCGCCTCCGGGCAAGCGCATGGGCCACGCCGGCGCGCTGATCTCGGGCGGTGCGGACACGGCCGAAGCCAAGCTGGAAATCATGGACGCATGCGGTATCAAGGTTACGAAGAACCCGTCGGAAATGGCGCGTCTTCTGAAGGCGATGCTGTAAAAACAAAATTCGCGCGCAGTCATGGCGCGTTTTTGATACGCTTACGAAACCCTTTCGTGAGCAGGCAGTCCTAAAAAGCGGGGGAGTCTAGACTCCTCCGCTTTTTTATTGCCCGCGCGTCCGATTCCTTCTTATTCTTTTGCTCATGCTCGAGTTCTTCGCCACGCTCCATTGGGGCGCAGTCATCCAGATCATCGTCATCGACATCCTGCTGGGTGGTGACAATGCTGTCGTGATAGCGCTCGCCTGCCGCAACCTGCCGCCTGCGCAGCGTACGAAAGGCGTGCTGTGGGGTACGGCCGGCGCCATCGTGCTGCGCGTCGCGCTGATTGCGTTCGCCGTGGCACTGCTCGACGTGCCGTTGCTGAAATTCGCCGGCGGCCTGTTGCTGCTGTGGATCGGCGTGCGTCTGATGGCGCCCGCGCATGATGTCCACGAGAACGTCAAACCGGCCGACAAGCTGATGTCGGCGATCAAGACCATCATCATCGCGGATGCCGTGATGAGTCTCGACAATGTGATCGCGATTGCCGGCGCGGCCGAAGCGGCCGACCCCGAGCATCGCCTTGCGCTGGTGATTTTCGGGCTGGTGGTGAGTATTCCGCTGATCGTGTGGGGCAGTCAGTTGGTGCTGAAGCTGCTCGACCGCTTTCCGATCGTCATCACGCTCGGCGCTGCTTTGCTGGGCTGGATCGCGGGTGGTCTGATCATCAACGACCCGGCCGGCGATCGCTGGCCGGTTCTGGATTCGCCGGTGGCCGAATACGGTATGAGCATCGCCGGTGCGCTGTTCGTTGTGATCCTCGGGTATCTGCTCAAGCGCCGCAACGCGAATCGTGCGGCGGCTTGACTCCGAGCCTGAGTCTGAGTCTCAGTCGAGCGTCGCGGCACACGCCGCGTAGCGGGCTGGACCCGAACCTGAGGCATGAGCGGACCCGCGCAATGCGAACCGCACGCCGCCCCGAGCTGACCTGAACACCACCGCGTCAGCGCAACGTTAGCCATTCGGCTGACTGTGTCGAACGCGCGCCGCTGGCTACGATTGAAACGCCTGTCCCCGATTCGAGGGGCAGGCGTTTTTCGTTTCAGGAGCCTGCCGATGACCGTTACTTTGCCGTATTCCCCTTTTTCACAGTCCACGCCTTCGCCACGGAACGCGTTCGAACGAGCACGCTGGAGCGTGCCGCTCGCACGTGCCTGCCGCCGTTTCGGTTCCGGTTTCGGCTTTACGCTGATCGAGCTGATGATCGTGCTGGCAATTGTCGGCGTGATCGCGGCGTATGCGATTCCGGCGTATCAGGACTATCTGGCCCGCAGCCGCGTCGGTGAGGGCCTCTCGCTGGCTACCTCCGCGCGGCTTGCGGTGTCCGAAAACGCCGCGAGCGGCAATGCGTTTGGCGGCGGGTATGCATCGCCGCCTGCCACCCGCAATGTCGAATCCGTTCACGTCGACGACGATACCGGGCAAATCACCGTCGCCTTCACGACGCGCGTCGCACCTGCCGGGTCCAACACGCTGACCCTGGTGCCATCGGTGCCGGACAATGCCGACGCGCCGACTGCGCGAATCGCCTTGAGCAAGGGCGCGGTGCAGTCGGGGGCGGTCACCTGGGAATGCTTCGCCGGCGGCAAAACAGCCTCTTCGTTGCCTGCGCCAGGCGCCGGGCCCGCACCAGCCGATACGCCGTCTTTGCCGTCGAATCTTGCCCCGCCGGAGTGCCGCGCGTAAGCAATGGGGTGAAAGATCGGGGGGGTTGTTATCCGAACGTAAAACGCTGATTTTCGGGATATTTCAGCCCAGCCGGCGCACAGCAGGAGAATTTTTTTGTATAGTGCGCCGGTTGGTGCGACACGCACGCTCGTGTCCGTTCGCTCACGTTACGAGCATCGACTGCAGTAGATGTGCTTTAGGCCCCTAGGGGCAATTTCTAGTAGCTGAGTGTGTGGTCCTTCGGGACTACGCCCCATATTTGTGAAGCGTGACCCGGGCTTTTCCAGCCGGAGGATCGCATTGTATTGACCTGATTACCGTCAGGTCCCGCCCAGTCAGCGGCTTCATCCCCGCCGACAAGGCGGGATGTCGTGTGCAATTCCTGTGCTTTCAACGGCAACGGATTCGCAAACCGATACGAGCGAAAGCTCGGTGTGTCATTGTTTTGCCTCGCCTGATGTCCGGGTGAGGAAGTGAACCTGCTGTACGACCAGCAGTAGCCTAGGAAGACATGCGTCACTGGTAACGGTGGGGTGTGAAGCTCTTCTGACAATGTAGCCCCCGGACGTTTCGGGCAGATCGGTTCCGTGAGGAACGGTCTGGAGACTCCCAGCAGCAAGGGGGTTGAGGAGCTAGGCTGGCTGATAAGGTTAACGTAAGTGAACTGCTGATAAACCTCGTAAGCACTGAGGAGCCAAAGCTGCTTGAACATTGGGCTCTAACCAAAAGGTACGTGGCTGGTTACTCCGCTCAACCGTCGGATTACGTCGTCACTTAGCCACCGGGGAAGAGGCAGAACCTACGTCAGTCGTGTGACATGCCGGGAACGTGGTAAGCCTGTATGGTTGCCAGCGCAGTAAGGCTGGCAGGCGAACCGCAAGGGACGCTGTTGATTGTGCAGGTATGGGAGGGCGGAAAAAGCGAAAGCCGGGCTGTAATGGTTCGGATAGGGGTTGGAACATCACCCCACGCGAAAGCGGGCAGACTTCCGTCTGGTCTACCGTCGCAAGACGGCTGACTACCCTCTGTAACTTGGTCAGATGCAGGCGCATGCGCCTGCATTGAGTTTTGTTGTTCCCCAGCGGGGTGTATCTACCCCGCTGGGGGAGATGCGCCTTCTGTCTGGGGACTTTTCCAGGTAGGAGAGCAGCATGAAAGTATCTGGTCGAAAGACCGGATCTGCGCTTTCCCACGCGCCGAACGACTGGCACGCCGTAGATTGGCGTCGAGTTGAGAGGAACGTGCGAGGGATGCAGATTCGAATTGCGAAGGCGACGCGGGAAGGCGACTGGCGGAGGGTGAAAGCCCTGCAACGGATGCTGACCCGCACGTTGTCCGCAAAGCTGTATGCGGTGCGACGTGTTACGCAGAACCAGGGTGCGCGAACGGCTGGAGTCGATCGCGAGCTATGGGATTCGCCTGAAAGCCGGTGGCTGGCTGTCGGCAGGTTGAAGCGGCACGGATATAAGCCTCTGCCTTTACGGAGAGTCTTTATCCCCAAGGCCAATGGGAAGGAGCGCCCTCTGGGCATTCCGACCATGCGGGACAGGGCGATGCAAGCCTTGTATCTGCTGGCCTTGGAGCCGGTAGCAGAGTCGACGAGTGACCCGAACTCTTATGGGTTCAGGCTCAACCGTTCGACGGCTGACGCCATGTCTCAGATTTTCGTTGTCATGGCCCGTCGCAGTTCAGCGCAATGGGTGCTTGAAGCGGACATCAAGGGATGCTTTGACCACATCAACCACAAGTGGCTGGAAAACAATGTCCCGATGGACAGGGTGATCCTTCGCAAATGGTTGAAGGCTGGCCTGATTTACAAAGGGCAGCTACAGGCGACGGAGGCCGGTACGCCGCAGGGAGGCATCATTTCCCCGACGCTGGCAAACGTGACGCTGAACGCGCTGGAACGTGAACTGATTGCGCACCTCGGTGCGAAATTTGGGATCGGGAAAGCGAAGAAGCTGAAAGTAAATGTGGTGCGATACGCGGACGACTTCGTCATCACCGGCGACTCGAAAGAGATGCTGGAACACGAAGTCAGGCCTTGGATAGAAACTTTCCTTGAAGTACGGGGATTACAACTATCGGAGGAAAAGACCCGGATCGTTCACATTGACGAAGGCTTTGATTTCCTTGGGTGGAATTTCCGGAAGTATTCGGGAACGCTGCTCATCAAGCCGAGCAGGAAGAACGTGCAGACGTTCTATCGCAAGGTGGCGGATACGATCAGCGGTCACAAAGCGGTAAAGCAGGAGGAGTTGATCCGATTGCTGAATCCGATGCTACGAGGCTGGGCGCAATATCACAGCCCTGTAGTAGCCAAGCAGGCGTATAGCCGCATGGAGTCGTTGGTGTTTTACAGGCTCTGGCGGTGGTCGAAGCGGAGGCATCCAAACAAGAACGCGGAGTGGGTGAAACGGAAGTACTTTCACTCGGTCGGCAATCGGCATTGGGTGTTCGCCGCTCCCGTAGTTCAAGAGGACGGCAGCAAGGGTTTGCTTGAGCTGTACCAGATCAGCGGTACGGACATCAGGCGCCACAGGAAGGTCAAAGGGGAATTCAATCCTTTTGATCCATTGTGGGAGCCGTACAGCGAGCAATTGCGGCAGGATCGCATGGAGTATTCAATGCGCTATCGCAAGCAATGGGTGGCGCTGTACAAATCACAGGGCGGGTTGTGCGCGCACTGTGGTTGGGCTCTGACGAACGAGACCAGTTGGCACGACCATCATCTGGAATATCGGATGCATGGCGGGACCGACGCTCTGTCCAACAGGGTTTTGCTGCACCCCGACTGCCACCGGCAGGTACACGTTGGTAAACTTGTGGTAACTAAGCCGGCTCCGTCTTTGCACTGACGGGGCTTTGTAAAAGAAATATGTAGGCTTGAGCCGTATGCGGGGAAACTCGCACGTACGGTTCTTAGGGGGCCCCTCTTCCGCAAGGAAGGGGGGCTACCCTACCTGACGCCTCCGGTTACTCGATGCCCACCCCATTTGCGCGCTACCTGTCTCTCATTCTGTTGGCTCTCGCGTTGGTGCTGCCTTACGCAGTCGCCAACCACACGTATCCGATTCCGACCTTCTACGCTGAATTCACGGCGCTCGCGCTGTATCTGCTGACGGGCGCGGGCGTCGTGCTGCTGGTGTGGACGGCGAGGCCGCGCGTGACGTTTGCGTCGCCCGTTGTCGCGCTGGTGCCGTTGCTGTTCGGGCTCGTGCTGGTGGCGCAGTCGGTGCTACTGCCGGTTTCGCAGCCGTCGATGAACTGGCTCGGCGGCGGTTACCTGCTCGCCGCATTCATGGCGACGCACGCCGGCTACGGTTTCACACGCGCCAAGCTGAATGAGACAGCACTGCGCTGGGCAGCGGGGGCATTGATCGTCGGTGGTCTGTTTGCGGTGTTTTGCCAGGTGATCCAATTGTTTCACCTCGAGGTGCGCGTGTCGCCGCTGGTCGTCGCCTACAACGTGACCGTCGAGCGCCGGCCGTTCGGCAATATGGCGCAGGCGAACCACCTTGCCACCTATATCGCATTCGCGACGGCGAGTGCGCTGTTCCTCGTGCAAACGCGCCGCATTGCCGTCAGCATCTGGCTGCTCGTATCGACGATCTTCGCCATTGGGCTTGCGCTGACCGTGTCGCGTGGCCCCTGGCTGCAGATGGGCGTGATCGTGGTGGCGGGTTTCTGGATGGCCTTCGCGCAGACGCGCAGTCAGCCGCATCTTCGCCGCAGCAATCGCGAATGGCTGATTCCGATCGCGTTGGCGGTGCTGTTCTTCGTCATCAATGCATTGATCCGCTGGGCCAATGTGCGCTATCACCTGGAGCTTGGGCAGTCAGCGGCCGAGCGCTTCAAGGACGCCGGCCAGATCGCGCCGCGCTTGGCGCTCTGGAAGTACGGCTGGACGATGTTCAAGGCGCATCCGCTGCTGGGTGTCGGCTGGGGCGAGTTTCCGAGCTACCAGTTCGAGTATGTGAGGTCGCTGGGTGGTGTCGAGATCGCCAATAATTCGCACGACATCTTCATCGACCTGCTCGCGAAAACCGGCTTGATCGGCCTCGCGATCGTGCTGTTCGGCCTGATCACGTGGCTGGTGCGCGTGGTCCGCGCGCCGCAGAGCGCTGCGCGCGTGTTCGGCATTGCGCTGATCGGCGTGCTGGTCATGCATGCGCTGGTCGAGTATCCGCAGCAGTACATGTTCTTCCTGCTGCCGGCGATGTTCGTGTTCGGCTTGCTCGAGACACGGCCGCTGCGGCTCGTGCCTGGCCGCCTGTCGTTCGGCGCGTTCGTGGTGATCGTGTTCGGCGGGATCGCCGCGCTGTATCCGGTGTATCGCGACTACGCGCGCGCCGAGGTGTTGTACTACGGTTCGCGGCCTGCCGAGCAGTATCGTGCGGATCCGTCGTTCCTGTTCCAGGCGTGGGGCGAGTACGGCCTTGCGACGTTGGAGCCCATGAATTCGATGAACTTGCAACACAAGCTCGCCATGCACAAGCAGGCGATTGCGCTGCTGCCAGGCGAAACCGTGCTGCGCCGGTATGCGGTGCTGCAGGCACTGAGCGGCGATACGGCGGGGGCGTTCGATACCGTCGAGCGTCTGAAGATCTTTGCTCAGGAGTTGAATGACTGGCCGTCGCAGTTGGCCTACGTGTATGAGCTGTGCGACGAGCAGAAGACGCTGACCGGCTTCAAGGCGGAACTGGTCAAGCGCTATGGCATGCCGCCGGGCGACGTCAATCAGGACGACGACAGCGAAGACGATTGAGCCGCGCTGTCGTTCTGTGGCATTAGCTTTAGCTGTAACGATGGAGCGGGGCGATGACGTTCGCAGTCATCAACCCGCCACCCAATCCCCCGACTTCCCGCCGTGCTTCTCCAGCACTTTCACATCGGTGATCGTCATCCCGCGATCCACCGCCTTGCACATGTCGTACACGGTCAGCAGCCCGACCTGCACGGCGGTTAGCGCTTCCATCTCCACGCCCGTGCGTCCCAGCGTTTCCACTTGCACCGTGCAATGCACGCCAGGCAACGTTTCATCGAGCTCGAAGTCCACTTTCACGCGGGTCAGCGCGAGCGGGTGACATAGTGGGATCAGATCGGCGGTGCGCTTCGAACCTTGAATCGCGGCGATGCGCGCGATTCCGATCACGTCGCCTTTTTTGGCGTTGCCGTCACGGATCAGCGCGTACGTCTCCGGCAGCATGCGAATCGAGCCGCGCGCGATCGCGATGCGCTTGGTCTCCTGCTTGCTGCCGACGTCCACCATATGCGCCTGGCCGGCAGCGTCGAAATGAGTGAGTTCAGGCATGGTTGGGCTCCTTCAGAGGGCGCCTATCATAGCAGCGTGATTGGACGGGTCGAGATGATTACAATCACCGTATGCCCGCTATCTTAGTCCGAGCGGCGGGCGCCGCTTTTCGATTTCGTCATATCGAGCTCGCGATGCGTTCGAAACGGTTTCTTGCTGCGTTGTTGTCTGTCGCGCTCGCGGCGCCGCCGGGCGTGTACCCACAATCGCGTGGCGCATCGAATGCGAACACCAACACGGGCACGACCCTCGCGCTCAACATGCAGCCCTCGGAACCGCCGTTGGAAAGCGGCCCGGTCGAAACTTTCGCCGACCCCATCGTGCCGCCCGACATCGCCCAAGGCGTATTCGGCGTCTATGGCGGCGCGCAGAACCGCTTCTCCGGCAACCCAGGCGCGACCACCAACTGGCGCACCCCGATCGTCACGCAGCAACTGCCCGACCTCGGCAATGGCGGCTCCGGCTCGCTGACGCCGCAAGCCGAGCGCAAGCTCGGCGAACGCGTGATGCGCGAGTTGCGTCGCGACCCCGACTATCTCGAGGACTGGCTCGTGCGCGACTATCTGAACTCGGTCGCCGCGAAACTCTCCGCGGCGGCGAGCGCGCTCTACATTGGCGGCTATCGTCCGGACTTCGAGCTGTTCGCGGTCCGCGACACGCAAATCAACGCCTTCTCGCTGCCAGGCGGTTTTATCGGCGTGAACACCGGTTTGATCGTGACGACGCAAACCGAGTCCGAACTTGCCTCCGTGCTCGGCCACGAGATGGGGCACGTCTTGCAGCGGCACATTTCGCGGATGATCACCACCGGCGAGCGCGGCGGCTATGCCGCGCTCGCCGGCCTGTTGTTCGGCGTTCTGGCGGGCGTGCTCGCCCACAGCGGCGACCTCGGCAGCGCGATTGCGATCGGCGGCCAGGCCTATGCGGTCGACAACCAGTTGCGTTTCTCGCGCTCCGCCGAGCATGAAGCGGACCGCGTCGGCTTTCTGCTGCTGGCCGGCGCCGGCTACGACCCCTACGCGATGACGACGTTTTTCGGCCGCCTCGATCGCGCGGCGATGAGCGACACCGGCATGCCGGCTTATGCGCGTACCCACCCGCTGACCGGCGAGCGGATCGCCGACATGGAGGACCGTGCGCGCCGCGCGCCTTACCGGCAACCGCATCAGACCTCCGAATACGGCTTCGTGCGGGCTCGGGCGCGCTTGCTGCAGGACCGCTCGCGCAGTGAATACGCGGACGAGGTTTCGCGCCTGCGCTCCGAAATCGAGGAACGTACCGCGGTGAACGTCGCCGCGAACTGGTACGGGATTGCGTATGGGCAGATGCTGCTCGAGCGTTACGACGATGCGGTGGCGTCGCTGGCTTCGTCGCGTGCGGCATTTGTCGCAGGCGAACGCGGTGAAGGCGAGCCCATGCGCAGTTCGCCGAGCCTCGACGTGCTGGCGGCCGACGTCGCACGCCGCGCCGGGCGTGATGACGAGGCGGCACGTCTGGCCGAGTTTGCGCAGAAGCGCTGGCCGCAGTCGAACGCCGCAATCGACATGCATATCCAGACCTTGCTGACCTTGAAGCGATTCGCCGACGCGCAGGCTTTGGCCCGGAAGGAAACGCATGCACAGCCCGATCAGCCTGCCTGGTGGATGTATCTCGCGCAGGCAAGCGCCGGCAGCGGCGATGCGTTGACACAACATCGGGCGCTCGCCGAAAAATTCGCGCTCGAGGGGGCGTGGCCGTCGGCCATCCGGCAACTGAAGGAAGCGCGGGATCTGAAGACGATCGGCTACTACGATCTTGCGACCGTCGACGCCCGGTTACATGAAATGGAGAGCCGCTATAAAGAGGAGCGGCTTGACGAGAAGAGTTAGGGGTTGCGGGCTTGCGCTATCCGATCGGAACGCGAGGTATGAAAAAGAACCAGGCGATAAATAGGCAGGCAAACGACCTAGACGTGTGCCGCCGGACTATCGACAAACCCAAACCGCGCGGCAACCTCACTTCGCTGCACGCCCTGCAAGGGCAACACAACCCCATTGTTCCAGCGAAACGCCCCGCTCATCGAGTCATCGCCCAACGCTGCGTGGTCGGAAAAAACCTCGAGGTCATGATCGTGCAAAACCGCGACTCTCGGCGGCGTCGAGCCATCGACGAACAGAATCCCACCTTCATCGTCGACAAACACGGCCGTTGGCTCGAAACCCCCGCCGGCCTGGTCCGTCAAGGAAAGCACGCCAGCGGCATCGGCCGACAACCTCACCACCCACGGCGTATAGCCCAACTCGATATACACCCGCTGCGGGCCGTTCTGGAAAAACCACTGCCCGCGTTCGTCGGCGTCGTAATTCCGGTTGATAAACCCGAGCAACGCCTCGTGCCGGATCGCCGTACCTGGCGTACCGCTGGCCTGGGCGGCCTCATCCCGCATGCGCCAGTTACCGCGCCGGTCCAACATCAACCATCCCGTGCAACTCGGCACGTTCGGCCATTTGGCCAAGGCCTGCTTGACGATGTCATCCATGATCGACGTACTGCTCCAGATAGCCGAGCACGCGCCGCGACAACCAGTCGATGCGGCCCGGAAACGGCCCGGTCATAAAGCCGGCGTGACCGCCGTGTTCGGGTTGATCGAGTTCTACCGATGCCGACACCTCATTCCGCGCCGGTAAAGCTTCGGCCGGCAGGAACGGGTCGTTGCGTGCATTCAACACCAGGGTCGGCACGGCGATGCCAGGCAGCAACGGTCGTGTGGTCGCGCGGCTCCAGTAGTCGTTAGTATCGCGAAAGCCGTGCAGCGGCGCTGTCACCACGTTGTCGAAGTCGTACATTGTGCGGCTCGCCAGCATGGTGTCGCGGTCGAACAGTCCCGGAAATTGCGTCAGCTTCTGCTCGGCCTTCTGCTTCAGCGTCTTCAGGAAACTGCGCGTGTAGATCATGCCGAAGCCCTGCGACAACGCACGGCCGCCGGCGTGCACGTCGATCGGCGTCGAAATCGCCGCGGCGGCCGCGAGCACCGGCGACGCATCTTCGCGCCGCTCGCCGAGCCAGCGCAACAGCACATTGCCGCCGAGCGACACGCCCGCCGCCACGATTGGCCCGCGATGCGTGGCGCGCAAGCGCCGCAGGATCCAGTCGACTTCGTTGCTGTCGGCGAGATGATAGAAACGCGGCAAGCGGTTCAATGGCCCGCTGCAGCTACGAAAGTGCGGCACCACGCCGTGCCAGCCGTACTCGCGCGCGGCCGCCATCAACGTGGCGGCGTAGTGCGACATGGAACTGCCTTCGAGGCCGTGAAACAGCACGAACAGCGGTGCGTCGTCTGCAGGAATCCTGGCGGGCGTGGCAGGGGCGAGCGCTGAGGCAGGCGTGCCGTCATGCACCACCCAATCGAGATCGATGAAATCGCCATCCGGCGTATCCCAGCGTTCGCGCCGGAACGCGATCGCCGGGCGGCGCGCAAACAGCGCCGGGACAATGGTTTGCACATGCCGGTTCGGCAGCCAGAGCGGTGCGCGGTAGAGCATCTCGACGGCGGCCTCGACAGCGGCCGTGGCGCGTGCTGCGCCGGTAGAGGCGGAGTGATGGAGCGTCGTCTCCCAATCCCCCAGGGAGACTTCGTTCGGGACGGGTGACTTCCTGCGGGGCGTGCTCATACCAGCGTCAAAGCAAAAAGGTAGAACCGGTGAAACGGGCCGAACAGGCGAAACGCCCGTCGGGCGTCAGTGCAGCGACCCCTGGCCATGCCGCATCTTGGTCGCGAACTGACTGGCGGCCTCGTTCGGCATCGGACTCGCGTGAATATGCGCAATTCGCCATTCGCCGCGCTCGTGGACCATCACGTAAGTGGTGAACACCATCGTGGGCGCCGCCTTCGGATCGGCCGGGCGGTGCGCTTCGGCAATGGCGTAGACGACGGTGCCAAGGCTGTCGTAGACGCGAATATCGAGCGGTTCAATCGAAACGGGCGAGGTTTCGAGCTGGATTTGCAAGCCGGCCCGAATGCTGTCGAGGCCGTGCAGATGGGAGCCGTCGGCGCAGATGCAACTGACGAATTCCTCATCGATCCACAGGCCCATCAAGCTGTCGATATTCACCTCGGCGATGGCCTGGTAATAGGCGTTCAGCGTATCGGCGGCGGCTTCGAAGATATGGGCAAAACGTGGCATGGCTCGTCAGTCTCTTGTGCGCGGCGCGCGGTTGCGGGGCAGCGGTCAGCGGGACAGTCCGGAGCACCGGACAATCGCACCCAAGCGCGAGGATGCCCGCGCCGCAAGGCGCGAACATGACGCGACGCGCTCAGGGCGTGCGGTGTTGCGTGCAAGTATCAGCCGAATCAGTTTGGTTCAACGTTGCGCAAGCAACATGCCGCGCAAATCGCCGAACACCTGCTCGGCACTCAACTGCTTCAGGCAGTTCAGATGCCCGAGCGGACACTCGCGCTGAAAACAGGGGCTGCATTCGAGATGAAGCCATTGTACCTTCGCGAGCTCGGACAAGGGCGGCGTGTGGCGCGGATCGGTCGAACCGTACACGGCCACCAGCGGCCGGCGCAACGCGGCGGCCACGTGCATCAGGCCGGAATCGTTGGTGACGACGGCGTTGGCCCGCGAGATCAGCGCGCAGGCCTCGCTCAGCGCGGTCTGGCCGCACAGGTTACGCACGTTCGGCGCTTTTTCGGCGATGGCCTGGGCAAGCGGCGCGTCTTTCGGCGAGCCGAGCGCGACGATCTGCGTGTAGGGGAACGACTGGCCGACGATCTGCGCGAGCGATGCGAAATGCTCGGGCGGCCATCGCTTGGCCGGACCGTACTCGGCACCCGGGCAGAACACTAGCAGCGGCACACGGGTATCCAGATTGAAGCGCGCCGAGACCCGCGACGCTTCGTTCAGATCCGCGTCGAGCCGCGGCATCGGCAGGTCGTCGGGGACCTTGGCGCCTTGCGCGTAGGCGAGGGCGGCGTAGTGGCCGACCATCGGCGGGCGTTCATCTTTGCGCGGATTCCCGTGGCGCACGTTCAGCAAGCCGTAGCGGCTCTCGCCGGTGTAGCCGATGCGCAGCGGAATGCCCGCCATCCACGGAATCAGCGCCGACTTGAGCGAATTCGGCAAGACATAGGCCGCGTCGTAGCCGACATCGCGCAAGTCGCTCGCCAGTTGCCAGCGGCGCAGCATCTGCAGCTTGCCGTGCGCGAGGTCGGTTGCGTAGACGTCGCGGATCTCGGGCATGCGTTCGAGTACGGGCGCGACCCACGAGGGTGCGACCGCGTCGATCACGATGCGCGGATGCAATTTCACGAGGCGCGCAAACAGCGGCTGCGCCATCAATGCGTCACCGATCCAGTTCGGTGCGATAACCAACGCGCGACGCATCAGAGTGGGTGTCCGGTGTCGAAACGAAGCGCCGCGCGAACCATGCGCGTGGCCTTCGATTGGGTAAAAGGGGAAAAGCCGCGAGCCTTGCGGCGCGGATCCGGCATGACTGGTCCCGCCGCGGCTGCGGCGTTGCTGCGAAGCGATTGCGTTGCCGCCACCTGCTGCAAAAGCTCAGCCGGTCCGTCACATGACGAACCAGCCAGCAGGTGCGCGGGCAAAAACCGCCGCAAGCAGCGCCGCAAACGATCAGCGCTCAGTGCGCAGTGCTCAAGATCAGTGACCCTTGACCACTTCGCCGTCGCGCAGCTTGTAACGCGTGCTGCAATATGGGCATTTCGCTTCGCCGTGCGTGACGTCGATAAAGACACGCGGATGCGCGCTCCAGCGCGGCATGGCCGGGTTCGGGCAGTACGCCGGCAGATCCTTTGCCGACAATTCGACCAGCGGCATTTCCTTGATTTCGCTCATGGGGACTTTCTCGTTGTATGCAGGGTGCGTGCGTTGTGCCGGCAAAAGGCCGAGGGCCTTGGGCCGGCGCAGCGCGCGTTAGATCTTGGTGAGCCAGTGCGCGTACTTGTCGCTCTTGCCGTTCACGATATCGAAGAAGCCGGATTGCAGCTTCTCGGTGATCGGGCCGCGTGCGCCCGAGCCGATCGTGCGGTTGTCGAGCTCGCGGATCGGCGTGACTTCCGCGGCGGTGCCGGTGAAGAACGCTTCGTCGCAGGTATAGACCTCGTCGCGCGTGATGCGCTTTTCGATCACCTGGATGCCCGCGTCGCGCGCCAGCGTGATGACCGTGTCGCGCGTGATGCCGTCGAGGCACGACGCCAGGTCCGGTGTGTACAGCTTGCCGTTGTTCACGAGGAAGAAGTTCTCGCCGGAGCCTTCCGACACATAGCCGTCCACGTCCAGCAGCAGCGCTTCGTCGTAACCGTCGGCAATCGCTTCCTGGTTGGCGAGGATCGAGTTCACGTACCAGCCCGACGCCTTGGCGCGGACCATCGACACGTTCACGTGATGGCGCGTGAACGACGAGGTCTTCACGCGGATGCCCTTGGCGATACCGTCTTCGCCGAGGTAAGCGCCCCACGGCCAGGCGGCGATCGCCACGTGGATCGTGTTGCCCTTGGCCGACACACCGAGCTTTTCGGAGCCGACCCAGATGATCGGGCGCAGGTAGCAGGATTCCAGCTTGTTTTCGCGGACCACTTCGCATTGTGCCGCGGCCAGCGTTTCGTGGTCGAACGGCACGTCCATCTGGAAGATCTTGGCCGAATTCAAGAGGCGCTTGGTGTGTTCCTGGAGGCGGAAAATCGCCGTGCCGCCGTCCGCCGTCTTGTAGGCGCGTACGCCTTCGAAAACGCCCATGCCGTAATGCAACGTGTGGGTAAGCACGTGGATCTTGGCGTCGCGCCAGTCGATGAGCTTGCCATCCATCCAGATCTTGCCGTCGCGATCGGCCATTGACATACGATTCTCCAGCGGTGCGGTGAAAGAGCGTTATTTTAGCGTCTTTTGCACAAGGAACGGGCATTTGGCCGCATGCCGGGCGCTATAATTCGGCGCACGCATAATTCAAATCCGGATGCGCCAGCGGGTGCTTGACGACCTGGCGCCGACCTCCCTTCGTTGCGCCGCCGCTTGGCGCCCGCGTTTCGCCTCATGCTCGCTCGCTTGTCAGATACCGATCGCCGTTCCTTCCGTGAGGGCGCGCGCGACTATTCGCCCACGCTGATGGCGATCTTCTCCTGGGGTCTCGTCACCGGCATCGCAATGAGCAAGTCCGTGCTCACGCTGCCGCAGGCGCTCACCATGTCGCTGCTTTGCTACGCCGGGTCGTCGCAACTGGCCGTGCTGCCGTTGCTGGCCGCCAAGCTGCCGATCTGGACCGTGCTGCTCACCGCCGCGATGGTCAATACGCGTTTCGTGATATTCAGCGCTGGTCTCGCGCCGCATTTTTCCTATCTGCCGATGTGGCGCCGCATCGTGCTCGGCTACTTCAACGGCGACGTGATCTATCTGCTGTTCCAGAAGAAGAGCTTCCAGACCGGTTACGTGCCGGGCAAGGAGGCGTACTTCTGGGGCATGGCGATGTGCAGTTGGTTGTCGTGGCAGGTCTCGTCGATCGTCGGCATTCTGCTGGCAAGCCTGATCCCGGACAACTGGGGCCTCGCGCTGGCAGGCACGCTGGCGCTGCTGCCCATCATGGTGTCGGCGATCGCCACGCGCTCCACGCTGGTCGCGGTCAGCATCGCCGGCCTGGTGTCTCTGCTTGCTTTCGACCTGCCGTACCGGCTCGCGCTGCCGCTCGCGGTGATTGCGGCGATTGTCGCGGGCAGCGCGGCCGATCTGATGGTCGAGCGCGCCGACTTGCGCCGCATCCGTAACAGCGCCGGAGATTCCCAATGACATCCACGCAGATCTGGCTGGCCATTATCGGCATGACCTTCGTCACCGCGGTGACGCGCGCGATGTTTCTAATCGGCGGCGAGCGCACGGTTTTGCCGGAGCGCGTGCAGCGGATGCTGCGCTATGCGCCGGCTGCGGCGCTTGCCGCCGTCGTGCTGCCCGATGTGCTGGCGACGCCGGAGGGGCTCTCGTTCGCGCCCTCGAATCACGAGTTTTACGCGACGCTGTCCGGTCTGGCGTGGTTTATGTGGCGGCGCACCATGCTCGGCACGATTGTGGTGGGAATGGCCGTGTTCACGCTCTTGCGCCTCTTCATGTAATTGATTGGATCGAAAATGCTGCACCGCGACATGCGCGGCGCATTCTTCAAATACGGGACATTCGCCTGGTTGCGGGTCAGAAGGCCGTGTGGATCAGTTAAAATGGCTCTTTCCGGGATAAGCGCGCCGCTGCATGGCGCGACAGCCGCGGCTTTGCCGCCGGCGCCCGACTCAGTGGAGCCGCTGCCGTGCCGAAGCGCTGGAGTTTGCCGCGCTTGAGGTCCAGCGCGTCGTCCGCCACCGCCTTCCCATCAACTCGCACATACACGCCCATGAACAAGGTATTGCGTCTCTCCGATCTGATCGCCGAAGGCAAGCTGTCCGGCAAACGCGTGTTCATCCGCGCCGATCTGAACGTGCCGCAGGACGATCAAGGCAACATCACCGAAGACACCCGCATCCGCGCTTCCGTGCCGGCGATCAAGGCCGCGCTGGACGCAGGCGCCGCCGTGATGGTCACGTCGCACCTGGGCCGCCCGATCGAAGGCGAGTTCAAGCCGGAAGATTCGCTTGCGCCGGTCGCGAAGCGCCTGGCCGAGCTGCTTGGCCGTGATGTGCCGCTGGTCGCCAACTGGGTCGAAAACGGCGTGAACGTCGCGCCGGGCCAGCTCGTGCTGCTGGAAAACTGCCGCGTCAACAAGGGCGAAAAGAAGGATTCCGACGAGCTCGCGCAGAAAATGGCGAAGCTCTGCGACGTCTACGTGAACGACGCATTCGGCACTGCGCACCGCGCCGAAGCCACCACGCACGGCATCGCCAAATACGCGCCGATCGCTTGCGCCGGCCCGCTGCTGGCGGCAGAGCTCGAAGCGCTCGGCAAGGCGCTGGGCGCGCCGAAGCGTCCGCTGGTGGCGATCGTCGCCGGCTCGAAGGTGTCCACCAAGCTGACCATTCTGAAGTCGCTGGCCGACAAGGTCGATCAGCTGATCGTCGGCGGCGGCATCGCCAATACGTTCATGCTGGCGGCCGGCCTGAAGATCGGCAAGTCGCTCGCCGAAGCCGATCTGGTCGCCGAAGCCAAGGCCATCATCGACGCAGCGAAAGCCCGCGGCGCCTCGGTGCCGATCCCGACCGACGTGGTGACGGCGAAAGAATTCTCGCCGACTGCCAAGGCTGAAGTGAAGGCTGTCGCCGATGTAGAAGACGACGACATGATCCTCGACATCGGACCGGAAACCGCCAAGGTGCTCGCCGCACAACTGGAAAAAGCCGGCACGATCGTGTGGAACGGTCCGGTCGGCGTGTTCGAATTCGATCAGTTCGGCAACGGTACGAAGACGCTGGCTGACGCGATCGCCAAATCGTCGGCGTTCTCGATTGCAGGCGGCGGCGATACGCTCGCGGCGATTGCCAAGTACGGCATCCACGACAAGGTCAGCTACATTTCGACGGGCGGCGGCGCCTTCCTCGAGTTCCTCGAGGGCAAGACACTACCCGCTGTCGCAGTTCTGGAATCGCGGGCTTAACGTGGTGACGCGCTCCCCCTCAGCGAAGTCTGCAAAAGCGCGCGGCGGCAAGCCGCGCAACACCGCAGCAGCAACGGCAGGGGAGCGCGAAGCGCGCTCCGCCGCCACAACGGCCGTGGCTGAAGCCGCGGCCCCGCAGCAGCAGGAATCCGAGTTGTCCCTCGCGCTCGCGGAGTTGACCACTGCCAGCGAGGCAGCGGAATTGTCCACCGGACAAGCCGCCCCCTCGCCCGCAGAACTCCCGGACGACGAGATTACGCTCGCACCCCCTCCGGCGCCCCCCGTGCCGGTATCGAACACCGCTTCACCCCATAAAGCGACGCTGGTTTCAACCGGCGCGCAGCCCCCAGCAGCACCCTTCGGTGCGCAGCCTCCGCATCCGACTCGCAGCGCTCATTCCAGCGATCCCACCCAGACGAGGAGACTCATGCATCGCGCCACCAAGATTGTCGCTACCATCGGACCGGCTTCCAGTACGCCGGAAATCCTGCTGCAAATGATTCGGGCAGGGGCCGACGTGGTGCGGCTCAATTTCTCGCACGGCACCGCCGACGACCACCGCCAGCGCGCCGAATTCGTGCGCGAGGCGGCCCGCCAGGCCGGCCGCGAAGTCGGCATCATGGCCGACCTGCAAGGTCCGAAGATTCGCGTCGGCAAATTCGAAAACGGCAAGACCACGCTGGTCCCCGGCAACCCCTTCGTCCTCGACGCCGAATGTGAACTCGGCAACGACGATCGCGTCGGCCTCGACTACAAAGACCTGCCGCGCGACCTGAAACCGGGCGACGTGCTGTTGCTCAACGACGGCCTGATCGTGCTGGACGTCGTGCGCGTGCTCGGCAGCGAGATCCACACCACCGTGAAGGTCGGCGGCGAGCTGTCGAACAACAAGGGCATCAATCGTCAGGGCGGTGGCCTGACGGCGCCGGCTCTGACGGCCAAAGACATGGAAGACATCCGCACGGCCATGTCGCTTGGCGTGGATTACGTCGCGGTATCGTTCCCCAAGAACGCCACCGACATGGAAATGGCCCGCCAGCTCGCGAATATTGCGGGTGCGCCCTACGGCATCAAGCCGAAGATGATCGCGAAGATCGAGCGGGCGGAAGCGATTCCGGCACTGCAAGGCATTCTCGACGCATCGGACGGCATCATGGTTGCGCGCGGCGACCTGGCCGTGGAAGTGGGCAATGCCGCAGTTCCCGCGCTGCAAAAGCGCATGATTCGTATGGCCCGCGAATCGAACAAGTTCGTGATCACTGCGACCCAGATGATGGAATCGATGATCTACGCGCCGGTGCCGACCCGCGCCGAAGTGTCGGACGTCGCCAACGCGGTGCTGGACGGCACGGACGCGGTGATGCTGTCGGCCGAATCCGCAGCGGGCAAGTACCCGGTGCAGACCATCGAGACGATGGCCGCGATCTGCCTCGAAGCTGAGAAGTCGGAGCAGTCGGAGTTGGACAAGGATTTCCTCGACCGCACGTTCACGCGCATCGACCAGTCCATCGCGATGGGCGCGCTGTTTACGGCGTACCACCTGGGCGCGAAGGCAATCGTCGCGTTGACCGAATCGGGTTCGACCGCGCTGTGGATGTCACGGCACTGGACGCACGTGCCGATTTTCGCGCTCACGCCGCGGGTCGGCAGCGAACGGGCGATGGCGATCTACCGCAACGTCACGTCGCTGCATCTGGATACCAGCACCGATCGCGACACCGCGTTGCAGCAGGCGCTGGAAACCGTGGTCAGCAAGGGCTACGCGTCGCACGGTGACATGGTGGTGCTGACTGTCGGCGAGCCGATGGGCCAGGCAGGCGGTACGAATACGCTGAAGATCGTGCGCGTCGGTGAGCCGTATTGATTCGGTTTAAGCCGAAGACTGTTTAAGTTGGAGAATGCTCGATCGGCACGCAGGCTTGATTGAGTGAAGCAGGCTGTCATGCCCCGCGAGAGGCGGCGCACAGACTCCAATCGCGCGTGCGGTAAAGGTCCGCAGGTGACGCGCTTTAGGGAATGTGTGAACGGGTATGCAGCTTGCTTCGCGATAAAATCGCCAAAAAAGATGCCGACGGCACAGAATTCGTTTCAATCTAAGGAGTTAAGCATGCCTCTCGTATCAATGCGTCAACTGCTGGACCATGCCGCCGAAAACGGTTATGGCATTCCGGCATTCAACGTGAACAACCTGGAGCAGGTGCAGGCGATCATGGCCGCGGCCGACAAGGTCAACGCCCCGGTCATCATGCAGGCGTCGGCCGGCGCGCGTAAGTACGCGGGCGAGCCGTTCCTGCGCCACCTGATCGAAGCAGCGGTCGAGTCGTACCCGCATATTCCGGTCGTGATGCACCAGGATCACGGCCAGTCGCCGGCGGTCTGTATGGCGGCGATCCGCAGCGGTTTCACCAGCGTGATGATGGACGGTTCGCTCGAAGCCGACGGCAAGACGGTCGCATCGTACGAATACAATGTCGAAGTCTCGCGCAAGGTGGTTGAAGCGGCGCATTCGATCGGCATCACGGTGGAAGCGGAACTGGGCGTGCTCGGTTCGCTGGAAACCATGAAGGGCGACAAGGAAGACGGCCACGGCGCGGAAGGCACGATGACCCGCGAGCAACTGCTGACCGATCCGGAGCAGGCTGCCGACTTCGTCAAGCTGACGCAATGCGACGCGCTGGCGATCGCGATCGGTACGTCGCACGGCGCGTACAAGTTCAGCAAGAAGCCCACGGGCGACATCCTGTCGATCCAGCGCATCAAGGAAATTCACCAGCGCATTCCGAATACGCACCTGGTAATGCACGGTTCGTCGTCGGTGCCGCAGGAGCTGCTCGCGGAAATCCGCGAATTCGGCGGCGACATGAAGGAAACCTACGGCGTGCCGGTTTCAGAGATTCAGGAAGGTATCAGGAACGGTGTGCGCAAGGTCAATATCGACACCGACCTGCGTCTGGCGATCACTGGTGCGATCCGCCGCTACATGGCGACCAATCCGGGCAAGTTCGATCCGCGCGACTACCTGAAGCCGGCGCGCGAAGCCGCGATGAAGATCTGTCTCGAGCGCTTTACGCAATTCGGCTGCGAAGGCCAGGCCGGCAAGATCAAACCGGTTTCGCTTGATAAAATCGCGGAGAAGTACAAATCGGGCGAGCTCGCGCAAGTCGTCCGCTAAGCTATAAGCAGGCCCTACATCTGGCTGATTGGCCAGGTTGTCGTTCGATCGCCGTTCCCGCATCATCCGGGGAACGGCGTTTCCCTTTTGTTCCGGTCACACTTTTTGCCCCACTTTTAGCGAACCACGACGATGTCTACCCTTTACGAATCCACGCTCCACTCGCTGCCGCTGCTCGGCCGCGGTAAAGTCCGCGACAACTATGCGGTGGGCAACGACCAGTTGCTGATCGTCACGACCGACCGTCTGTCGGCGTTCGACGTCATCATGGGCGAGCCGATTCCGAATAAGGGCCGCGTGCTCAACGAAATGGCGAACTTCTGGTTCGAGAAACTGAAGCATGTGGTGCCGAATCACCTCACGGGCGTGGCGCCCGAATCCGTGGTGGCGGCTGACGAAGTCGAGCAGGTCAAGGGCCGTGCGGTAGTGGTGAAGCGCCTCGAGCCGATCCTCGTCGAAGCGGTGGTGCGCGGCTATCTGGCCGGCAGCGGCTGGAAAGACTACCAGGCAACCGGGTCGGTGTGCGGCGTGGAACTGCCGCCGGGCCTGCAGAACGCACAAAAGCTGCCTGAGCCGATTTTCACGCCGGCAGCCAAGGCCGAAATGGGCCACCACGACGAGAACATCACTTACAACGAGATGGAACGCCGTATCGGCACCGAACTGTCGGCCACGATCCGCGACATCTCGATCAAGCTGTACAAGGAAGCCGCTGACTATGCTGCAACGCGCGGCATCATCATCGCGGATACGAAGTTCGAATTCGGTCTGGATAACCACGGCCAACTGTATCTGATGGACGAGGCGCTGACTGCCGATTCGTCGCGCTTCTGGCCGGCTGATCAGTATCAGGTCGGCACCAACCCGCCGTCGTTCGACAAGCAGTTCGTGCGCGACTGGCTCGAAACCCAACCGTGGAAGAAAGAGCCGCCCGCACCGAAGCTGCCGGACGACGTGGTCACGAAAACGGGCGAGAAGTACCAGGAAGCGCTCGAACGCCTGACCGGACACAAGCTCGCTTAAGTACGCTTACCTGGTTATATCTGCACTGCGTGAGAAAACGCCGGGCCGCCCCAAGTTTGCTCACCCCCCTCGGGGGGCCTGGCGCGAAGCGACAGGTCGGGGGCGCTCTCAAGAAACAAGGAAGCCGTACCATGAGTGAAGCTCAAACTGCCCATACGCATGGCGCGCCGGTTGTCGGCGTGCTGATGGGTTCCAGTTCCGACTGGGAAGTGATGAAGAACGCCGTCGCGATTCTGCAAGAATTCGGCGTGCCGTATGAGGCCAAAGTCGTATCCGCGCACCGCATGCCCGACGAGATGTTTGCGTATGCCGAGAGCGCGCGCGAGCGCGGCATTCGCGCGATCATCGCGGGTGCGGGCGGCGCGGCGCATCTGCCGGGCATGCTGGCCGCCAAGACCACGGTGCCGGTGCTCGGCGTGCCGGTGGCGAGCAAGTATCTGAAGGGCGTCGATTCGTTGCATTCGATCGTGCAGATGCCCAAAGGCGTGCCGGTCGCTACTTTTGCAATCGGCGAAGCGGGCGCGGCGAATGCGGCGCTGTTCGCAGTGTCGATTCTGAGCGGCACGAGCGCCGAGTATGCGGAAAAGCTGGCTTCGTTCCGCGTGCGCCAGAACGAAGCGGCCCACGCAATGGTGCTGCCGGCGCTGTAAGCGCCAAGGCTGATTGCTTTTAAGACGTCCCTACTGTCTGACCCCCGGCTGGATGCTGCTGTATGAATGCAGCACCCGGCCGCGACCGACCACTAAGATGAACCCAGACAACACACCGGTTTCACCGATTCTGCCCGGCGCATGGCTTGGCATGGTCGGTGGCGGCCAGCTCGGCCGCATGTTCTGTTTTGCCGCTCAGGCAATGGGCTATCGCGTTGCCGTGCTCGACCCGGACGAAAACAGTCCCGCGGGCGCGGTCGCCGACCGCCATATCCGTGCGGCTTACGACGACGAAGCGTCGCTCACCGAACTCGCGCGGCTGTGCGCGGCGGTGTCGACCGAATTCGAGAATGTGCCGGCGGCGAGCCTCGATTTCATGGCGAAAACCACCTTCGTGAGCCCGGCCGGCCGTTGCGTCGCCGTGGCCCAGGACCGGATCGCCGAGAAGCGTTTTATCGCGTCGTCAGGCGTGACGGTCGCGCCGCACGTGGTGATCGAATCGTCGGACGCGCTGGCCGCGCTCGACGACGCGAAGCTCGAAGCCGTGCTGCCCGGCATTCTGAAGACTGCACGCATGGGCTACGACGGCAAAGGTCAAATCCGCGTGCGCAACGCCGAGGAGGTGCGCGAGGCGCATGCGTCGCTCGCGGGTGTTCCGTGCGTGCTGGAAAAGCGCTTGCCGCTGAAGTTCGAAGTGTCCGCGCTGATCGCGCGCGCGGCGAGCGGCGCGTCGGTGGTGTATCCGCTGGCGCAGAACACGCATCGCGACGGCGTGCTGTCGCACACCATCGTGCCCGCGCCGGATGCAAGCCCGACGCTGGTCCAGCAAGCACAGCAGGCCGCGCTGCAAATCGCGGACAAGCTCGGCTATGTCGGCGTGCTGTGCGTCGAGTTCTTCATTCTCGAAGACGGGTCGCTGGTTGCCAACGAAATGGCGCCGCGCCCGCATAACTCCGGCCATTACACCGTGGACGCCTGTGCGACCAGCCAGTTCGAACAGCAGGTCCGCGCCATGACCGGCATGCCGCTCGGCGACACGCGCCAGCATTCGCCGGCGGTGATGCTGAACATCCTCGGCGACGTCTGGTTCCCAAGCGGCCCGAAGGGCGCGGCAGTCACGCCGCCGTGGCACGAAGTCGCCGCGATGCCGGCGGCGCGTTTGCATCTGTACGGCAAGGAAGAAGCACGTTGCGGCCGCAAGATGGGCCACGTGAACTTCACGGCCGCGACACTCGAAGAAGCCCGCACGTCGGCGCGCGATTGCGCGCGGCTCCTGCATATCATCACGAGCTGACGCGAGCGCCATGCCGGATCAAAGCAAACCTGCCGAAGGGGGCGCCGCAAGCGCCTTGCCTGTGAGCGCCGAGCAGATCGAACACGCTGCCGCGCTGCTCGACGCGGGCGGCCTCGTCGCGTTCCCCACGGAGACGGTCTACGGACTCGGCGGCGACGCTGAAAATCCGGAAGCGGTCGCGCGTATTTACGCGGCGAAGGGCAGGCCGGCGAATCATCCGGTGATCGTGCATCTGGCGCCGCAGGGCGATCCGAACTACTGGGTCGAGCATTTGCCGGCGGAAGCGCAGCGCTTGATCGATGCGTTCTGGCCGGGGCCGCTCACGTTGATCCTGAAGCGTGCCGAGCGGATCAATGCAGCCGTGAGCGGTGGCCAGGACTCAGTGGGTTTGCGCTGCCCGTCACACCCGGTTGCCCAGGCTTTGCTCGAAGCGTTCAGTGCGTTGCGCGGCGGACATGGCGGCGTGGCTGCGCCATCGGCGAATCGTTTTGGTCATGTGAGCCCAACGACGGCGCAACACGTGCGCGACGAGTTCGGCAGCGCGATTCATGTGTTGGACGGCGGCGCATCTGATGTCGGGATCGAATCGACGATTCTGGATTTGTCGCGCGGATTTCCGGCGCTGTTGAGGCCCGGTCGCGTAACGCCGCAGGATATCGCCGACGTACTCGGCGAGGCGCCACGCCTGCCCGACGGTTCGGATGCAACGGCACCGCGCGCTTCGGGGACGTTGAAGGCGCACTATGCGCCGCGCACGCCGTTGGCCTTGCTGCCTTTTGATGCGTTGCAGATTTTGCTCGCGACGCGCCAGGGCGATGAACGCGTGGCCTTGGTAGCGCGTGCTTCCCGCGCAGGGGAGTGGGCTCATGCCGAGGGCGTGCATTTCATTGCCGCGCCTGAAGATCCGCACGTTTATGCGCGCGAGCTGTATGGCCTGCTAAGGGCACTC
The DNA here is from genome assembly GCF_030464835.1 of Paraburkholderia sp. WS6. Taxonomy (NCBI): domain Bacteria; kingdom Pseudomonadati; phylum Pseudomonadota; class Betaproteobacteria; order Burkholderiales; family Burkholderiaceae; genus Paraburkholderia; species Paraburkholderia sp. WS6. The sequence continues at coordinate 50,856 of NZ_JALQCK010000041.1, read as the reverse complement.
GATCGCGCGGATGTGAGCCGGATTCTCATCGAGAAGTTGCCGGACACGATCGAGTGGATCGCTGTGAACGATCGACTGGGCAGGGCCGCAGCGGCCTTTGAAGCGCAAGGTTAAGGTTTGATCTTCTTGCCTGTGTGGCCCTAACGTGGCACGTAGCAGGCGAATACACATCGCGCGCCGCTTCGGCGAACAAATCACAGCACGCTAACGCTGCAGGCGCCTGATCCGAAGCGCCGCGCAGGTAATAAAAAACGCCCGGCTTGACCAGCAAGCCGGGCGTTCGCAGAATTCGCATCCTGCTGCCGCTACGCGGCCACCCTCAACTTATTTCCCCAACCCGGTGGCCGCGACCTGCTGCTGAACGAACTGCGCGAACAAAGCGTGCAAGTGCGTGCTCGGATGGACCAGATCCGCGAACATGTAGGTCTGGTCAGCGCCAGCCACCGTGTAAGTCTGCGGTGAGCAGAACAGCGACGAACCGAACTGGGCGCCGTACTGTGCTGGGGTCAGCCCGTTCGTTGCGCTCGGATTGGCGGTGGCGAACGCGGTTGCGTTGGCCACCATCGACGTCAGGTTACACGCCGTACCGGTGTTGGGCACCGTGAAGCCCAGCGCCTGGTAGTTCGGCAACTGCTGATCGATCCACGTGAACGCATCGGCCACGATGACCTTGCCCGTGCCCAGCAGGCCGAGGGCCGTCAGGCTCTGGACCAGGATGCCGTTATACGCCGCGGTAATCCCCGACAGGAGTGCAGCCGTGCCAGGCGCGGCTGCGTTGGCCTGAACGCCTTGCGGCGTATTGCCGATGTCCGGCACCGTCGACACCGCCACGTGGGTCGCACCCGAGTTGACGATGGTCTGGATTTGCGCGGCGAGCTGCGTGGCGGCCGTCGCGATCTGGGGGTTGGCCAGTTGCTGCAGGTAGCCGGCGATGAACTGTACCTGGCCTGCCTGCGAGTTCGGCAGTTTGCCGGCCTGTACGAGCAGAGGGTATTGCGTCTGTAGCGCGGTGCCGAGCGCCGTCAGATTGGCGGCGGTCGAGAACTGGAAGATGTCGTTCGCGCCGCCGTTCACCAGCACAAGCTGGTTCGCGTTGAAGCTCGTATGCGCGCCCAGGTAGTTCGCCACCTGAGTCACCACCGGCACGGTCGTCGCCGCCATGCTGTTCGGTGCCCAACCTTCGCCTTGGGCGTTGACGACGTCCGAGCCGCCTTGCGCGTAGCCCAATCCGCCCGTCGCAACCAGCGGTTGACCGAAGCCGCCCACATACGCGGCGGTCAACGTGCCGCCGTAGTACTCCGCGACCTTCTGGGTCCACACTTCGCCCGGGTTGGTCGTGAAGCGGCCGCCGCCGAAGCTCGACTGAATCACCGGTGCGTACGTGCCGACATCCGACAAGCTGTCGCCAAACGAAACGACCTGCAATTTCACGCCGCCTGCCGGCGTGCTGCTCGAGCTGTTGTTGTTATCGCTGCCGCCGCAAGCCGCGAGCAGCGCAAACGCCGCACTGGCGATGGCGATCTGCGTGACGCGGACGAAATTACGTTGCTTCGATGCTGTTTGTTTCATGTTGACTACATCTCCTCGTATGTGTGGCCCTTATGCCATGTATTGCAGGCAGCGCCCACCGCGTCGGCGGCATGACGACAGCTTACAGAATCTTCTACGGCCTGCGCGGTGCTTGAAACGCGGCTGTATGGTTCTCTTCAATGCCCGTAGCGCCGCCGGATGCCGCGGCACCGGCACTCACGCCCGCGGCGCGGCGCGCGTGATAGGCCGCGGCCCATGCGGGCGGTGCGAACAGCGCGCGCAACTTGTTGCGCCAGCCTCGCACACTCACGAAATCGGCGGCCATCGACGCCCATTCATGAAACGTCGCCTTCAGCGGGTTATAGGTGTGAAGCGGTTCGACGATGCCGTACACCGGTGCGTCGTGCGGATCTTCCTCGACATAGCTGCCGAACAGGCGATCCCAGATCACCAGCACGCCGGCATAGTTGCGGTCGATATAGCGGTCGTTGCGTGCGTGATGCACGCGGTGAATCGACGGCGTGTTGAACACGTATTCGATCCAGCCGAGTTTGCCGATCGCTTGCGTGTGCACGAAGAACTGGAAGCCGAGATTGATCAGTACGATCGCGACGATCTGCTTCGGCGGAAAGCCGAACACGGCGAGCGGAATCCAGAACAACCACATGCCGGCAATCGGATACATCAGGCTCTGGCGGAATGCGGTCGAAAAATTCATCCGCTCCGACGAGTGATGCACGACATGCGCGGCCCACAGCCAGCGCACGCGGTGGCTGCACCGGTGAAACCAGTAATAGAGCAGATCCTGAGCGACGAACAGCACGACGAACGACACCCAGCTCGCCTGCCACGTATAGACGCGATATTGATCGTAGAAAAATGCATAGACGGGGATGATCGCGAGCCACGCGAGCTTGTCGGCGGCTTGCTGCATCAGCGCGAGCGCGGCGTTGCAGAACGTGTCGCGCCAGCTATAGAGCTGCGCGCCGGGGCGCGTGCGCCGCAGGTGCCACGCCTCCCAGCCAATGCATGCGAGAAAGACTGGCGCCATGGCGAGCAGCAGCAATTCGGCATCGAATTGCATCGTGTCTTCCTCCGTGGTCCCTGGCCGCTGCGCTTGCCGCAGCGGACGTTGTCGTTATCGTTTGATTGGGCCACGCTTTTCGTAACGGCTGCGTGGCTCGTGCGCTACGCATAACGTTTTACGCGCGCCTCAAACACTGCCCGACAGCGTACACGCTTGGGCGCATTGCGGCGCGTGGGTTCTATAGAATGAATCCTCAATGGGCGCCGCGCTTGTGCGGGTTTTTCCTGGGCTTGCTGCCGCGCGGTTCGGCGACGGAGTCTGAGACCTTCGTGAATCCCTGGGAGGGTCCCTGATACACCCATTCGAGCAAGGCGTCGTGCGCGGCGCGCGCGGCCTCCGAATGCGGGTCGTTGATCAGGCTCACCACCACGTAGCTGTTGCCATCCGACGAGGCCACGTAACCGGCGATCGCACGCACGTCGCGCAGGGTGCCGGTCTTGATGTGCGCGTTGCCGCCCGCACCCTGGTTGGTCAAGCGGTTGCGCATCGTACCGTCGACGCCCGCAATCGGCAGCGACTCCACGAACACCTGGGCGACCGGGCTCGCATTGGCCCGCTGCAGCAGATCGGCGAGCGAGAGCGCGGTAACGTGCTCGTCGCGCGACAGGCCCGAGCCGTTGTCGAGCGTCAGGTATTGCATGTCGACGCTGTCGCGGCGCAGAAATTCCTCGATGGCGCGCGCCGATTTCGCGGGCGTGGCGGGCGCTTTTTCTTCCGTTGCGCCGATCGTCAGGAACAGGTTGCGCGCCATCGTGTTGTTACTGAACTTGTTGATGTCGCGCACGATGTCGGACAGCATCGGCCCCTGGTGCGTGGCGACGAGGCGTGCGCCGACCGGCACCGGGCCTTCGCGGGTCGCGCCGCTGAACGTGCCGCCGGTTTGCTGCCACAGGGCGAGGAATCCGCCCGCGAAGAACGCGGAGTGATCGAGCACCGCGACGTTGATCGTGCGCGGGCCGCAGCGCACCGAGTAATCGCCGTCGAACGACGCCACCACGGTGCCGTTCGGCTGCGGCGTGACGGTGGGCGAGACGGAGGCGGCTTCGCCGCGGCACGGGCCGTTGACAGCGTGCATCTGATTGTTGATCTGTAGCTGCGAGAGCGCGGGCAGCACGTCGATGGCGACGCTGCCGTCCGGCGAAGGCGTCAGTGTGAACGACAGCGATTTGAAGGCGTACAGCAGCGGATCGGGGCCGACGTTGTACGGCGCGGTGGTGTCGTCGTCGAACGGCGGCAGATCGCGCGTGGAGGCGTCGAAATAGCGCTTGTCGAGCACCAGCGCGCCGTCGATGCCGTTGATCCCCGCCTTGTGGATCTTCTGCACGAGGTCGATCAGTTCTTCGGGCACGAGTTTCGGATCGCCGGTGCCCTGGATGTACAGATTGCCGTGCAGCACGCCGTTGGCGTCGAGCGTGCCGTCCGCGTAGGCGCTCGTGCGCCAGCGATAGTCCGGGCCGAGGATCGACAGGCCGGAGTAGGTGGTGACGAGTTTCATCGTCGAGGCGGGCATCATCGGCTTGCCGGCGTTCAGCGCGAGGATTGGCGTGCGGTCGCCCACTTTCTCGACCACCACGCTGATCGACGACAAAGGCACGTGCGCGCGCTGCAGGCCGAGCATCACCGGCTGCGGCAACACCGTGGTGACGTTGACGCTCGGATGCGTGGCCTTGACGCGCGCCTGTGCAGTGAGCGGCAACGCCGCGCCGCCGCAGCCGAGCGCGGCGCAGGTAAGCAGCAACGCCGCCGAGCGCGGTGCGAACCGGCGAGGCAGAGAGTCGGCAGCGGGAGAAGGCAGCGGACGCAGCACCACACGGCGTGCGAGAGAGTGCAAAAAAGCGGGCAAAAAAGCGTGCGTCATGGACAGGCGAAGAAGCAAGATTTCGGGGCGCGGTGGCGCGCGGCAATCCGGAGGGTATCGAAGCGTCGCGTGGCGCGCGGAAAACCGCGGCGCGACGCAAAGCGCCCATTGTAGAGACATGCCGCCACGCTGCGGTGAAAAAGCGTCGTGCGGCGCGCACGTCGGGGCTGGGCGCTAGAATGCGGCATCGTCAAATGTTTCAGGACCGTACCAACCATGCGCATATTGCTAGTCGAAGACGACCGGATGATCGCCGAAGGTGTACGCAAGGCGCTACGCGGTGAAGGCTTCGCGGTCGACTGGGTGGAAGACGGCGAAGCGGCGCTCAGCGCTGCGGCCAGCCAACCTTACGATCTGGTGCTGCTCGATCTCGGCCTGCCCAAACGCGATGGGCTCGACGTGCTGCGCACGCTGCGCGCCAAAGGCCAGGCCATTCCGGTGCTGATCGTCACCGCGCGCGACGCGGTTGCCGATCGCGTCAAAGGCCTCGACGCCGGCGCGGACGACTACCTCGTCAAACCTTTCGATCTCGACGAACTCGGCGCCCGCATGCGCGCGCTGATCCGCCGCCAATCGGGCCGCAGCGATTCGACGATTCGCCACGGCAACCTGACGCTCGATCCGGCTTCGCATCAGGTCACGCTCGACGGCGCGCCGGTCGCGTTGTCGGCGCGTGAATTCGCCCTGCTCGAAGCGTTGATCGCACGGCCCGGCGCGGTGCTTTCAAAGAGCCAGCTCGAAGAAAAAATGTACGGCTGGGGCGAGGAAATCGGCAGCAATACGGTCGAGGTCTACATCCACGCTCTGCGCAAGAAGCTCGGCGCGGACCTGATCCGCAACGTGCGCGGTCTTGGTTACATGATCGCGAAGGACGCCTGAGCCGATGCGTTCGATTCGCCGTCAATTGTTGGTCTGGCTGCTGGCGCTGGTGTTGCTCGGCGTCGGCATTGCGGGTTGGCTGATCTACCGGCAAGCGCTTGCCGAAGCCAACGAACTGTTCGATTACCAGTTGGAGCAGATCGCCGCGGCGCTGCCGTCGGAACCGTTCTCCCAGGTGCTCGGTTCGCGCGACACCGGCGACGAAGGCATCGTGCTGCAGATCTGGAATCGCAACGGAGTGCTGATGTACTACTCGCGCCCGCGTGCGCCGCTCGCGCCGCGCGCCGAAATCGGCTTTTCGACCGAGCATACGGAGCGCGGCGACTGGCGCGTGTACGGCGCGATCGTCGGCGATAACGTCGTGCAGCTCGCGCAGCCGGTTTCGGTGCGCAACCGGCTGGCGGCGAATGTCGCGTTGCGGACCCTGTGGCCCTTGATCGTTTTGCTGCCGTTTCTGGGTCTCGCGGTGTGGGTAATCGTCGGGCGCGGGTTGCGGCCGTTGCGGCGCGTGACCAGTGCGCTCGACGCGCGTCACCCCGAGGCGCTCGATCCCTTGCCCGATCAGCGTCTGCCGCTCGAAGTGCAGCCGCTCGTGCGCGCGTTGAACGGCCTGCTCGAACGGCTCGCCACTGCGCTTGATATTCAGAAAGCATTCGTCGCCGATGCCGCGCACGAATTGCGCACGCCGCTTGCCGCCGTGCAGATCCAGTCGCAACTGGTGGCCCGCGCGAAAGACGACGCCGCGCGCAGCGAAGCGCTGGCCGATCTGCAGGCGGGCGTCACGCGCGCCACACGTCTCGCCGAACAATTGCTGGCGCTTGCGCGTTCGGAGCCGGACGGCGTCGCCGCTACGAACGCGATCGATCTGCGCGCGCTGCTGCAGGACTGCGTGGCGGCGTACGCGCCGCTTGCGCAGAATCGCGGCGTCGATCTCGGTATCGAGGCGAGCGAAGCCGCCACGGTGACCGGCGACGCCGACGCGCTGCGGGTCATGTTCAACAACCTCGTTGATAACGCAACCAAATACACGCCGCGAGGCGGCCGTGTCGACGTCAGCCTGCATGTCGACGAAGGTCATCCGGTGGTGCGGATTGCCGACAGCGGGCCGGGCATCGAGCCGGCCGAACGCGAGCGCGTGTTCGATCGCTTCTACCGGGCCGGCGCCGGCGCGAACCGCGTGCGCACTGATGTGGCGGGCAGCGGCCTCGGCCTCGCGATCGTGCGCCGCATCGCCACGCAACACCATGCGGCGGTGAAGCTCGACGAATCGCCGGCGGGTGGTTTGCAGGTCGAAGTGCACTTCTGAATGTGAGGCTTTCTGTTCGTAAAGTGGCTCGAACGTGGCTTGAATGTGGCTTAAGCGAGGCTTAAACAAGCCTTAAATATGGGCTTGAAGCGATCTGGCGCTGCTTAAGACTCTTTTAAGCGATGCCACGTACGCTTCATCTCATTCCAAAGCCTCTTTCTCCCATTCAGGAGTACACGATGAACGCGAAAACCTTGTCCCGCAGCGCTGTTGCAGTGGCTGTCGCCGTGGCGCTCTCCGCCGGCTATGTGGCGGGGCATCGCGACGTGCCTGCGCCGCAGGTGATCACGCCGGCGCAAGCCGCGATGATGCCTGCTGAAGCCGCGGCGAAAACCGGCATCCCCGATTTCTCAGGTCTGGTCGAAACCTACGGCCCGGCCGTGGTCAACATCAGCGCGAAGCACGTGGTCAAGCAGACGGCATTGCGCGGTAACGGTGGTAACGGCGGTAATGGCGCCAACGGCGGCAACCAGTTGCCGATCGACCCGAGCGACCCCTTCTATCAGTTCTACAAGCACTTCTTCGGCGGCATGCCGGGCATGCAAGGCGGCGACGGCGGCGATGCGCCCGATCAGCCGAGCGCGAGCCTCGGCTCGGGATTCATCGTCAGCAATGACGGCTACATCCTGACCAATGCCCACGTGGTGGACGGCGCGAACGTCGTCACCGTTAAGCTCACCGACAAGCGTGAATTCAGGGCAAAAGTGGTCGGCGCCGACAAGCAGTCCGACGTCGCCGTGCTGAAGATCGATGCGAGCAGTCTGCCGACCGTGAAGATCGGCGATCCGCGTCAGAGCAAGGTCGGCCAGTGGGTGGTCGCGATCGGCTCGCCTTACGGTTTCGACAACACGGTGACCTCGGGCATCATCAGCGCGAAATCGCGCTCGCTGCCGAACGAAAACTACACGCCGTTCATCCAGACCGACGTGCCGGTGAACCCGGGTAATTCGGGCGGCCCGCTGTTCAATCTGCAAGGCGAAGTGATCGGCATCAACTCGATGATCTATTCGCAGACGGGCGGCTTCCAGGGCCTTTCGTTCGCGATCCCGATCAACGAGGCGATCAAGGTCAAGGACGACATCGTCAAGACCGGCCATGTGAGCCGTGGACGTCTCGGCGTCGCGGTGCAGGGCATGAACCAGACGCTGGCGGATTCGTTCGGCATGCAGAAGCCGCAAGGCGCGCTCGTCAGCTCGGTCGATCCGGGCGGCCCGGCCGCCAAGGGTGGGTTGCAACCGGGCGACGTGATTCTGTCGGTGAATGGCGAGCCGGTCAGCGACTCGTCCGATCTGCCGTCGCAGGTCGCGGGTCTGGCGCCGGGCAGTTCGGCCACCGTGCAGGTGTGGCGCGACAAGGCCACCAAAGACCTGAAGGTGACGATCGGTTCACTGTCGGATGCCAAGGTGGCCTCGGACAAGGCCGATCAGCCGACCCAGTTGCAAGGCCGTCTCGGCGTGGCGGTGCGGCCGCTGACGCCGGAGGAGAAGAGCGGCGCGTCGGTGTCGCACGGCCTGCTGGTGCAGCAATCGGGCGGCGCGGCTGAAAGCGCCGGCATCCAGCCGGGCGACGTGATTCTGGCGGTCAATGGCCGGCCGGTCACGAGCGTCGATCAGTTGAAGCAGATGATCGCCGGCGCGGGCAACAGCATCGCGTTGCTGATCCAGCGGGATAACGCGCAGATCTTCGTGCCGGTCGATCTCGGCTAAGCGGACATTGATCGCATTGAAGTAATGCTTGCCGGTCCTTGCACTTACTGCGTACGGACCGGCATTTTTTTATCTGTTTCAAAGCCGTGATTCAACGCTGTATCAAAGCTGTAAAGCAGGGCGCTCTGCGCCGCATGGCATGGCGCAGCAGCGGTTTCCATACGACGCGAACTGATGGCGGGCACGCAGGTTGCGTCTTCCTTGATCTGGACCCTCCGAGGGATTCCGGACGACAAGGACCTAAAGAAGGAGCGAACCGATGAAAACCCAACGCAAGCAGCGAAGGATCGTAGCCGCCGCAGTTTGCGCAGCGCTCACGCTCGGTCTGGCGGGCGGCGCTTACGCGCAGGCGAGTGACGTAACGGGCGGCACGACCACCGACGAAAGCAGCGCGGGCAACGCCAACGGTGGCGGCCTGCCGCAAATCCAGCACCAGGGCGACGTCTCGTTCGTGTCGGGCGGCGTCGGTCTCGACGAATCGAAAGCATTGCAGCAGGCGCAAAGCCAGTGGCCGCTGTCGATGCGCTTCACCGGCCCCGGCTCCGATTTTCTCGCCGACATCCACGTGCGGATCGTCGACGCGCACGATGGCAATGTGCTGACCGCCACCTCGCGTGGGCCGTATATGTTGGTCAGGCTGCGCCCGGGCCGCTATACCGTGCATGCGCAGTACAAGGATAACGACCAGACCAAGGCGGTGACGATTCCGGCCAAGGGCACCGCCAAGGCGGCGTTCTACTGGAATACCCAATAAACGGCCCGTCTCTCTGAGCGGCGCCGGGCGAGAAGCCCCAGCGGCATTCAGGAAGGCCGCGCAATCGGCTTAACTTTGGCCGATAATGAAGCCACGGGTGCACCCCGTGGCTTTTTTGTTGCACGACCGCATACTGAGTTGCATCCCGAGTTGCATCCCGAGTTGCATCCCGGGTTACATCCCATCACGGAGCCGAGACATGAGCGATGCCTTGACACCTCACGGAAGCCCCGGCGCCGGCGCGAGCACGGGCGGGCACACCATCGCCATCCGCGGCAACAACCATCGGGTGCGGGTGATCCACGGCGGCGTGACGATGGCCGACACCCAGGCTGGCCTGACGCTCACCGAAACCGGCCTGCCGGACGTGTTCTATTTTCCGCGCGGCGACGTCAACATGGCACGCCTCGAACGCTCCACCCATACTTCGCACTGCCCGTTCAAGGGCGAAGCCTCGTACTATCATTTGCGCACCGAAGACGGTCTGATCGAAAACGCCGTCTGGAGCTATGAGACGCCGCTTGAACCGGCGCTAAAGATAAAAGGGTATCTCGCGTTTTACGCATCGCGCGTCGACCGCATCGATCAGACGTCCTGACCGGCTGTCGCGCGTTCATCGGGGAGGCTGCCATGGAACTGAACGACGCGTTACGGATTCCGCTTGCGCCGTCCGACGTTTGGGACGCGTTGCAGGACCTCGCCTTGTTGCGTGCCAGCCTCGACAACTGCGAGTCGTTCACACGGCTCGGCGACGGCGAATATGCACTGACCATGACCGTGCCGCTCGGGCCGCTGCGCGCGCGTTACGAAGCGCGTGCCCATGTCGCCGGCCAGGATTCCGGCCCGGCGGACGCGCAGCGCCGCACCATCAACTTCAAGGCGCGCGCCGAGGGCATCGGCTCATTGCGCGGCCAGATCGAAGTGAGATTGCGCGCCGACGATGGCTCGCACGGCGTCGGCAGGGAGCGGGGCACGCGGATCGATTACACGATCTGGGCGACCTCGTCCGGGCCGCTCGCCGAACTGCCCACGCGCCAGCTCGAAAACGCGTTGCATCAACTGGCCGACGATTTTTTCGACGAGTTCGGCGCGGTCGTTCGAGCCAAGCATGGGCAAGGGCCGAACCGTGCACGCGGTTCGGCGGCGCGTCGGCAGCACGTGTTTCTGCGGCCGATCACGCTTGGCGGGATTGCCCGGCGCACGCGCGTGGATCATGGCAATGCGCTGACCGGGCGGGCGGCGAGCGCATCGCATGGGGCGGCCCACGGTGTGTCGCATGGAGTCTCGCATCGCGAACCCAATCCGCATGTCGTGCCGAACTGGGCGTGGGCGGTCATGATTTTTCTGGTGGCGCTGCTGTTGTATGTGGCGCGCTGGATTAGCGAGCAGTGACGACGTGGCTTGGCGCACCGCTGTCGTGCCAGCGCGACTACGAAATCCTGGTGGGCGACTACGAAACACCGTCGACCACACGGCATTTGCGGTCCTTGAATGCGCTATCCGCTTTTGCCGGTCTCACCCGCGCTCACACGCCGCGGAACTCCCGCCTCCACGCGGATGGCGAGGTGCGGAACGCCTCCGCGAAATGTTGCCGTAGCGAGGCGGTCGAGCCGAATCCCGCAATCCCCGCGATCGCTTCCACGGACTCATCCGTGCTTTCCAACAGTTGCTGCGCACGGCCGAGCCGCTGCGCCAGCAGCCATGCGCCGACGGTCGTGCCGGTGGCGAGCCGGAAGCGCCGCGTAAACGTGCGGCGGCTCATCAACGCGCGTTCGGCGAGCGTGTCGAGCGTATGCGGCGCATCCAGATTCCCGCTTACCCAATCGAGCAGACAGGACAGGCGGTCGCCGCGCACGTTCGGCGCGACCGGTTGCTGAATGTATTGCGCCTGGCCACCCTGCCGATGCGGCGGCACCACCAGTCGTCGCGCGACATAGTTCGCCGCCTGCGCGCCGCTCATCTTGCGCAGGACATGCAGGCAGCAGTCGAGACCGGCAGCGGTGCCGGCCGAAGTCAGTACGTTGCCGTCGTCGACATAGAGCACGTCGGGATCGAGCCGCACGCGCGGATAGCGGCGCGCGAAGTCGTCCGCCCACGCCCAGTGGGTCGATGCCGGTCGGTCGTCGAGAATGCCGGCGGCGGCCAGCACGAACGCGCCAAGACACAGCCCGACCAACTGGGCGCCGCGTGCATGGGCGGCGCGCAGTGCGTCGAGCAGGGCGGCGGGCGGCGTCTCGTCCGGATCGCGCCAGCTCGGCACGATGATCGTATCCGCGTCGGCGAGTGCTTCGAGCCCATGTGTGACCGCGATCGAGAAGCCGGCGGTGGTGGTCAGGGCGCCGCGCTCGGCAGCGCAGACGCGAAAGTCGAAATCGGGCAAGCCACCGTTGCTGCGGTCCTCGCCGAACACCACGCACGGTACCGAAAGATGGAACGGGCTGATGCCGTCGAACGCGACGACCGCGACGACGTGGCGGGGCGCGACGTCGCGCCCGGCGGTAGAGGAGGTGGATGTAGCCGTCATTCGCAATTGCCCCGTGACATTTAACGATGGCCCGATTCTAGCGAAGATTGTCATTCGGGTCGCTATCGGGGACATGGCGGCTGACGAACAATGCTTCATCGCCGCTGCCTGCAGAACGCCCATCCCGGGTCGCGCAGCGCGAGCCCTAACTGCTCAACTGACAGGAGTCTTGCTATGACCGCACCCCGCCGCGCGCTGATCGTCATCGATGTGCAGAACGAATACGTTACCGGCGATCTGCCGATCGAATACCCGGATGTGCAAACCTCGCTCGCCAACATCGGCCGGGCGATGGATGCGGCTCGTGCCGCCGGTGTGCCGGTGGTGGTCGTGCAACATCTCGCGCCGGCCGGCTCGCCGGTGTTCGCGCGCGGCAGCGAAAGCGCCGAGCTGCATCCGGTGGTGGGTGCGCGGGCACACGATCACTACATTGAGAAGTCGCGGGCGAGCGCCTTTACCGGTACTGATCTCGCCGACTGGCTGGCCGCGCAGCAGATCGACACGCTGACGGTCGTCGGTTACATGACGCACAACTGCGACGCGTCGACGATCAACCACGCATACCATGCGGGGTTTGCCGTCGAATTTCTGCACGACGCAGCCGGCTCGCTGCCCTATGAGAACAGCGCGGGCTTTGCGAGCGCAGAGGAGATTCACCGGGTCTTCAGCGTGGTCCTACAGTCGAACTTCGCGGCGGTGGCGAGTACGGAGCAGTGGATCGCCACGGTGCAGGGTGAGGCGCCGCTCGAACGCGGCGATATCTACACGTCGAATCAGAAGGCGCGGGCGCGCCGGGTCGCGGCGTAAGTATCTAGCTAGTCTGACCGGGTAACCGGGCGGCGGCTGCCGTCCGATTCCCGATGCGCAGCGCCGGACTCAGCCGTAGCGCATCGAACATCCCGGCGACCATTTGCTCCGCATGCTTGCTGAAATCGGTCGCCGCCTGCAAAAACAGCATGTCGCGCAGCGAGCCGCTGATGAACGCATGCACCATCGTCGCCGCGATTCTGGTGTCGAGATCGGCCGGCAATTGCCCTTTGGAGATCGCATTGCGCAGACCGCCTTCGATCTTCAACAGCCCTTCGCGCATGTTGGTCTGATAACGGATCATCACCGGACCCATCTCTTCGACGAACTCGCACTTCAGAAAGAGGATGTCGAACACGCGCCGGCGGCGCGGGTCGTTGGCGGTATCGCGCAGGCAGACCGTGCAGATTTCCGTCAGGCGCCCGAGCGGGTCGGGTTCATTGGGGTCTTGCGAGGCGGCCTTGAGTTCGTCCAGCGGCAGCAGCACGCGGTCGAACATTTCGGTAAACAGATCGCCTTTGTGCGCGAAATGCCAATAGATTGCGCCGCGCGTGACGCCGGCGGCCTGCGCGATGTCGGCGAGCGACGTGCGCGATACACCCTTCTCGAAGAAAACCCGTTCGGCCGCGTCGAGAATGCTGTTGCGCGTCTCCTGTGCCTCTTCCTTGGTTCTTCTGACCATATTGTGGTGACCTGCCCTGATTGTGGGGTTTTCCCGGGCGCTTTTAAGTACGCTCGATGACAATCTGTCTGCCGTTAAGCAATTTACGAAGCGATCTTGCAGGCCCCCCGCCTGCAAAGAACTAAACGCACTTTTACATGCATTCGTGGATGTATATATAATAGCATCCCACGATCGGATAGCCCAAGCCGTGACGACCGGTTAATATCCGTCACTGTTGCCTTTCAAAACGCTCTTGCGCCGTGCCCCGACGGGCGGCGCCGTGCGGCATTTCCCCGGTATGGCGCATTTTGTTCAGGATGCCCCTGCAGGTGCGGTTTGCATCCACGGGCTTCCGGTCACGCGTCGCAAGACGCATGTGTGCGCTGTCGTCCCCGGGGTAGGGATGCGCGCACTTTTTCATTCTCAGTCTTTGACAGAGGTCGCTCCATGCGCGTCGAACGGGTTCCATTCCGCTTAATCAGTGCCGCGACGGCTGCCGTATTGCTGGCAGCGTGCGGACCAAAACAATCTGCCCCGCCGCAACAAACGCCCGAAGTGGGTGTCGTCACCGTCCAGCCGACGGCTGTGCCCGTCGTCACCGAATTGCCCGGCCGCACCAGTGCCTTCCTCGTCGCGCAAGTGCGTGCACGGGTCGACGGCATCGTGCTGCGCCGCGAATTCACGGAAGGCGGCGAGGTCAAGGCTGGTCAGCGTCTGTACAAGATCGATCCGGCGCCCTACATCGCGACGTTGAACAACGCGAAGGCAACGCTGGCGAAGGCCCAGGCCAATCTCGTCTCGACCACCGCGCAAGCCAACCGCTTCAAGGTGCTGGTGGCCGCCAATGCGGTCAGCAAGCAGGACTACGACAACGCGGTGGCCTCTGCAGGCCAGGCCGCAGCTGACGTGGCCGCCGGCAAGGCAGCGGTCGACACAGCGCAGATCAACCTCGGCTATACCGACGTGACCTCGCCGGTGACCGGCCAGATCGGCGTGTCGCAAGTCACGCCGGGCGCGTATGTGCAGGCGAGCGCCGCCACGCTGCTGGCAACGGTCCAGCAACTCGACCCGGTCTATGTGGACCTGACGCAATCCAGCCTCGACGGCCTGAAGCTGCGCCGCGAAGTGCAGGAAGGGCGCCTGAAGACGAGTGGCCCGGACGCTGCCAAGGTCTCGCTGATTCTCGAAGACGGCCGCACCTATTCGGAAAAGGGCAAGCTGCAGTTCACCGACGTGACGGTCGACCAGACCACCGGCTCGGTGACCGTGCGCGCGATCTTCAAGAACGCGGACAAGGTGCTGCTGCCGGGCATGTTCGTGCGCGCGAAGATCGAGGAAGGCATCAACGACAGCGCGCTCGTCGTGCCGCAAGTCGGCATCACGCATGACCAGAAGGGTCAGCCGACCGCGCTGGTGGTCGGCGACGACAACAAGGTCGCGTTGCGTCAGCTCGTCACTGCGGGCACGTACGGTTCGAACTGGGTGGTGGAAAGCGGCCTGAAGGCCGGCGACCGCGTGATTGTCCAGGGCACCGACAAGGTCCGCCCGGGCGCACAGGTCAAGGCCGTTGCCGCGCAACTTCCCGCCACACCCGCTTCCGACGCATCCGCTCAGGGTGCGCCGGCCGCCAGCGGTGCGACGCAGACGGCTAAACCCGCTTCTGCTGCATCGGGCGCGTAATAACAGGGAGCCCGCCTCATGGCAAAGTTCTTTATTGATCGCCCGATTTTTGCATGGGTGATCGCCATTATTCTGATGCTCGCGGGTATCGCGTCGGTCTTTACGTTGCCGATCGCGCAATACCCGACCATCGCGCCGCCGGCCGTGCAGATCAGCGCAACGTACCCGGGCGCATCGGCGAAGACGGTGGAAAACACCGTCACGCAGGTGATCGAGCAACAGATGAGTGGTCTCGACCACTTGCTGTATCTGTCGTCCACGTCGGACGACTCGGGTACGGCAACCATCACGCTGACGTTCGCAGCCGGCACCAATCCTGACATCGCGCAGGTGCAGGTGCAGAACAAGCTGCAGCTCGCCACGCCGCTGTTGCCGCAAGCCGTGCAGCAGTTGGGTACCAAGGTCACGAAGTCGAGCAGCAGCTTCTTGCTGGTGATGGCGTTCGTGTCCGAAGACGGCAGCATGAACAAGTACGACCTGGCGAACTACGTCGCGTCGAACGTCCAGGATCCGGTCAGCCGGATCGACGGTGTGGGTACGGTGACGCTGTTCGGCTCGCAGTATGCGATGCGGATCTGGCTGGATGCGAACAAGCTGACCAACTTCGGCCTTACGCCGGTAGACGTGCAGACGGCATTGCAAGCGCAGAACGTGCAGGTCGCGGGCGGTTCGCTCGGCGGCACGCCGTCGGTGCCGGGCCAGGTGCTGCAGGCCACCATCACGGAAGCCACGCTGCTCAATACGCCTGAACAGTTCGGCAACGTGCTGCTGAAGGTGAATACGGACGGCTCGCAAGTCCGTATCAAGGACGTGGGCCACATCGAGCTCGGCGGCGAAAACTACAACTTCGACACCAAGTACAACGGTGCGCCGACGGCAGGCTTCGGTATTCAGCTCGCCACCGGCGCGAACGCGCTGGCTACGGCCAAGGCAGTGCGCGCGAAGGTCGCCGAACTGTCGAAGTACTTCCCGCACGGCCTCGTCGTGCAATATCCATACGACACCACGCCGTTCGTGCGTCTGTCGATCGAAGAAGTGGTCAAGACGCTGCTCGAAGGTATCGTGCTGGTGTTCCTGGTCATGTACCTGTTCCTGCAGAACCTGCGCGCCACGCTGATCCCGACGATCGCCGTGCCGGTGGTGCTGCTGGGCACGTTCGCGATCATGGGTATCGTGGGCTTCTCGATCAACACGCTGTCCATGTTCGGGCTCGTGCTGGCGATCGGCTTGCTTGTGGACGATGCGATCGTGGTGGTGGAAAACGTCGAGCGGGTGATGCAGGAGGAGGGGTTATCGCCTCGAGATGCGACCCGCAAGGCGATGGACCAGATTACCGGCGCGCTGGTCGGCGTGGCGCTCGTGCTGTCGGCGGTGTTCGTGCCGGTGGCGTTCTCGGGCGGTTCGGTCGGGGCTATTTACCGGCAGTTCTCGTTGACGATCGTGGCGGCGATGGTGCTGTCCGTGCTGGTCGCGTTGATTCTGACGCCGGCGCTGTGCGCGACGATCTTGAAGCCGATCGAAAAGGGCCATCAGGAAAAAACCACCGGTTTCTTCGGCTGGTTCAACCGCACGTTCAACAAGAGCCGCGACAAGTATCACTCGGGCGTTAACCACGTGATCAAGCGCTCGGGCCGTTGGCTGATCATCTACATGGTGGTGATCTTCGCGGTTGGCCTGCTGTTCGTGAAGTTGCCGAAGTCGTTCCTGCCTGACGAAGACCAGGGCACGATGTTCGTGCTGGTGCAAACGCCGTCCGGCTCGACGCAGGAAACCACTGCGCATGCGCTGAAGGACGTTTCCGACTACCTGCTCAACACCGAGAAGAGCATCGTCGAATCGACCTTCACGGTGAACGGCTTCAGCTTCGCCGGCCGCGGTCAGAACGCGGGTCTCGTGTTCGTGCGGATGAAGGACTACGCGGTGCGTCAGCACTCGGATCAGAAGGTGCAGGCGCTGGTTGGCCGCCTCTTCATGCACTTCTCGGGCTACAAGAACGCGCTGGTGTATCCGGTGAATCCGCCGTCGATTCCTGAACTCGGCACGGCTGCCGGCTTCGACTTCGAGTTGCAGGATCGCGCCGGTATCGGCCACGAGAAGCTGATGCAGGCTCGCAACATGCTGTTGGGCATGGCGGCGAAAGATCCGACGCTGGCTCAGGTGCGTCCGAACGGCCTGAACGATACGCCGCAGTTCACCGTGAACATCGACCACGAGAAGGCTGCTGCGCTCGGCGTGTCGCTGTCGGTGATCGACCAGACGTTCTCGATCGCATGGGCGTCGCAGTACGTGAACAACTTCCTCGATACCGATGGCCGGATCAAGAAGGTGTATCTGCAAGGCGACGCACCGTTCCGGATGAAACCGGAAGACCTGAACGCCTGGTACGTGCGCAATACGGTCGGCACCATGGTGCCGTTCTCATCGTTCGCGAGCGGTACGTGGTCCTATGGTTCGCCGAAGCTCGAGCGCTACAACGGTATCTCGGCGGTGGAAATCCAGGGCGCGGCTGCGCCGGGCAAGTCGACCGGTCAAGCCATGACGGCCATGGAAGCACTCGTGGCGAAGCTGCCGGCAGGTATCGGCTACGAATGGACGGGCTTGTCGTTGCAGGAACGCCAGTCCGGTTCGCAGGCGCCGATTCTGTACGGCATCTCGATCCTGGTTGTGTTCCTCTGTCTCGCGGCGCTGTATGAAAGCTGGTCGATCCCGTTCTCGGTGATCATGGTGGTGCCGCTCGGCGTGATCGGCGCACTGCTGGCCGCTACGCTGCGCGGGCTCGAGAACGACGTGTTCTTCCAGGTGGGTCTGTTGACCACGGTGGGGCTGTCGGCGAAGAACGCGATTCTGATTGTGGAATTCGCCCGCGAGTTGCAGCAGGGTGAAGGAATGGGGCCGATCGAGGCCGCGCTGGAAGCAGCGCGTCTGCGGTTGCGTCCGATTCTGATGACCTCGCTCGCGTTCATTCTGGGCGTGATGCCGCTCGCGATCAGTAACGGCGCGGGCTCGGCCAGCCAGCACGCAATCGGTACTGGCGTGATCGGCGGGATGTTGACGGCGACCTTCCTCGCGATTTTCATGATCCCGATGTTCTTCGTCGTGATCCGCGCGAAGTTCGGCGGCGAGAAGGAAGACCCGGATGAGGCGCTCGCACACTACAACCAGCACCATCCGCATGATCCGCAAGGTGGCGGGTCGGCTGGCGGGTCGACTGATCAAGGCTCGGGCAAGGACGGACATTGAGATGCAAAAACACTCTTTGATTGCAGTGGCGGTTGCGCTGTTCGCCGCGGGTTGCACGATGGCGCCGAAGTACCATCGCCCGGATGAGCCCGTGACGGCGAACTTCCCGACCGGCGGCGTGTACGACACGCAGCCGGGCGCGGCGAGCGCCTCGCGGACTGCGAACGGCCAGGCGGCCGCCGATATCGGCTGGCGTGATTTCTTCGCCGATGCGCGTCTGCAGCGGCTGATCGAAATCGCGCTGAAGAACAACCGCGATCTGCGCGTGTCGGTGCTGAATATCCAGGCATCGCAGGCGCAGTACCAGATCGCTCGCGCGGCGCTGTTCCCGACGCTGGACGCCGCGGCGTCGCAAAGCAAGCAGCGCACGCCGAAAGATCTGACGGCCACTGGTCTGACGATCAGCAACACGTACTCGGTGGGCCTGAACGCTTCCTGGGAAATCGACTTCTTCGGGCGGATTCAAAGCCTGAAGGATCAGGCGTTGGCTCAATACCTGGCCACCGCTCAGGCGCGCAAGGCCGCGGAAATCGCGCTGGTCTCGCAGGTGGCGAATCAGTACATGACGGTGCTTGAGCTGGACGATCTGCTGAAGGTGACGCAGAACACGTTGAAGACCGCGCAGGAGTCGTACCGCATCACCAAGCTGCAGTTCGACAACGGCACGGGTTCGGAACTGGATCTGCGGCAGGCGCAGACGGTGGTCGAGCAGGCGAACGCCAACCTGCAGTCGCAGGCGCGTCTGCGGGCTCAGGCGGATAACGCCCTCGTGCTGCTGGTCGGCGAGCCGTTGCCGGACGATCTGCCGCCGGGCATGACATTGGACAATCAGAACCTGCTGACGGATGTTCCGGCGGGCCTGCCGTCCGATCTGCTGACACGTCGTCCCGACATCATGGAGGCCGAGGAGAATCTGCTTGCGGCCAACGCGAACATCGGCGCGGCGCGTGCAGCGTTCTTCCCGAAGGTCTCGCTGACCGGCAGTTTCGGCACGCTGAGCCCGACGCTCGGCGGTCTGTTCAAGCCGGGTTCGGCGGCATGGAGCTTCGCGCCGTCGATCACGTTGCCGATCTTCGAAGGCGGCCAGAACAAGGCCAATCTCGATCTCGCCACCGTGCAGAAGAACATCCAGATCGCAACGTATGAGAAGGCGATCCAGACGGCGTTCCGCGAAGTGGCGGACGGACTGGCGGCACGCGGCACGTACGATCAGCAGATCCAGGCGCTGGAGCGCAATACCTTTGCCGAGCAGCGCCGGCTGGATCTGTCGGACCTGCGTTATAAGAACGGTGTCGACAGCTATCTGTCGGTGCTGACCGCGCAGAACGATCTGTATATATCGCAGCAGTTGCTGGTGACCGCGCGCATGCAGCGTCTGCAGAACCTGGTCACGCTGTACCAGGCACTCGGCGGCGGCTGGATCGAACGGGCCGGCGAGCAGCCGCGTCCGGCCGATGCACCGGTCGATTACGGTGCGGCAAGTGCGCCGGTGGCGGCTTCGGCGGCGACTGCGAGTTGAGTCTTGTAGTCGCAGGCGTGTAGGGCGGTTTTTGGCTTTGTCAGGAAGGCCGTCCTGCGCAACTGGTAAGAAAAAAAAACGCCACGGCATGCCGTGGCGTTTTTGTTGGCGCTGAGATCAACTCAGCTCGGATCACAATCCAACTCGGATCAACCCAACTCGGATCGACCCGGCTCAACCCATCACTCACGCTCAGCGCGATCTCTCTCGCGCAGCGTTGCCTGCGGCCCGACGCTCAGTGCAAATCCGCCGCACGCAGCATCTCGTCGCGTGGCGATTCATTACCGCCGCGTCCGTCGAAATCATGTCCGGCCTTGCGAATCTCGCACTGCGCCTTCTTCTCGCTCTTCACGCCGTTGAAGATCAGGTTCAGCACGACCGCCGACACCGACGCCAGCAAGATCCCGCTATGCAACAGCGGCGACAGCGCCGGCGGCAGCTTCGAGAAAAATTGCGGCGACACCACCGGCACCAGGCCCATACCGATGCTCACCGCGACGATGAACAGGTTGTGATGGTTCTTCACGAAGTCGACCTTGGCCAGCACCTTGATGCCGTTCGCCGCGACCATGCCGAACATCACGATGCCCGCACCGCCGAGCACGAAGGCCGGCACCGAAGCCACCACTTGCGCCATCTTCGGGAACAGGCCCAGCAGCACCAGGATCACGCCGCCCATCGCGCAGACAAAGCGGCTCTTCACACCCGTCACGCCGATCAGGCCGACGTTCTGCGAGAACGAGGTATGCGGGAACGAGTTGAAGATGCCGCCGATCAGCGTGCCCAGACCGTCGACGCGCAGACCGCGCACCAGCGTCTTCTGATCCACGGGACGATCGACCATGTCGCCGACCGCGAGGAACATGCCGGTCGATTCGATGAAGGTGACGAACATCACGGTGACCATCGTCGCAATCGCGAGCGGATCGAAATGCGGCAGGCCGAAGTGGAACGGCATCACGATGCCGACCCACGGTGCGTGCGTGACGCCGTCCATGTTCACGCGGCCGAGCACCAGCGCGATGAGGAAACCCGCAACGATGCCGAGCAGCACCGAGATATTGGCGAGGAAGCCCTTGGCGAATTTGTTGATCAGCAGGATCAGCATCAACACGAGGAGCGACAGGCCGAGATAGACCGGATTGCCGTAGTCAGGGTTGCCGACACCACCGGCTGCCCAGTTGATGCCCACTTCCATCAGCGAGAGGCCGATCACCGAGATCACCACGCCGATCACCACCGGCGGGAAAAAGCGCAGCAGCTTGCCGACCGCCGGTGCGAGAAGGATGCCGATGACGCCGGCCGCGATCGTCGAGCCGAAGATGTCGAGGATGCCGAGCGAAGGGTTGGTGCCGATCGCGACCATCGGGCCGACAGCCGCGAACGTGCAGCCCATGATGACCGGCAGACGGATGCCGAAGATCCACAGACCGAGGGTCTGAATCAGCGTGGCGATGCCGCAGGAAAACAGGTCGGCGCTAATCAGGAACGCGATCTGGTCTTTCGGCAATTTCAGTGCCGCGCCTACGATCAGCGGCACCGCAACTGCGCCTGCGTACATCACCAAAACGTGCTGAATGCCGAGCGTCAGCAACTGGCCCGCGGGCAGTCGCTCGTCGCACGGGTGAACCGTGTTCGATTGCATTTTGTCTCTCTCCACCATCTCGTTTTGGGATGGCTCCAAGGTATGCGGAACGAAAAGCTGCAACAAGACCACTGGGGCCTATTCCGGCATTCCCGGTGACGATATGGATGAGGCCTGTTTGAAAGGCAAAAGAAATGCGTGCGCCGCACAAATCGCCCGTCAGCCCCATGCAGCGGCGATGGGCGCTCGCGCGTCGCGCGCGCCCGTGCTAACGGGATATGTGTGAGAATCAATGAGGTGTATCTCGCTCGACGCATAGTGCTGTTTTTGTGCGGCTCGCGGCGTGGCGGGGTTAACCCGCGAGTCCGGGTTTTCAGCGCGCATTCCGGCGCGCTTCCGAAGCCGTGCAGCGGTGATGGAAAATACGCCGTTCCAGGCACCTTTCGCGTGCTTGTCCCTAAGCTCAAATTGACGTCCTATCGCCCATGAGTTTTCTTGGCATCGACCTTGGCACCGGCTCCCTGAAAGTCGCAATCGTCGACGAAAACGGCCGCGAGCAGGCAGCGGCCAGTGTCGCGTATGCACTCGAAACGCCGCACTCCGGATGGGCCGAAATCTCGGTGCAAACCTGGTGGCGCGCGCTATGCGAAGCGGCGGGGCGTTTGCCTGCCGGTTTGCGTCGTGAGGTGCAAGCAATCGGTTTCTCCGGGCAGATGCACGGTGTCGTGTTGATCGACGCCCATGGTGAAGCCGTGCGCCCGGCAATGCTCTGGCCCGACACGCGCGCGTTGGGTCTGCTCGATCAATGGCCCGAGCCGCAGCCGAATCCTGTTGCGCCAGGCATGGCCGGTCCTTTGCTGCGCTGGATCGTGCAGAACGAACCGCAGTCCGCACGTAAGACACGATGGGCGCTGCAACCGAAGGATTGGTTGCGCGTCGCGTTGGGCGGCGCGGTCGCAACCGATCCCTCCGACGCCTGCGCGACCGCGCTTGCCGATCCCGCTGGCGTGTGGGATCAGGCGCTGCTCGAGCGGCTCGAATTGCCGCATGAATGGTTTGCACCGCTTGCGCCTTCCTATGCGGCGGGCGGCATTTTGTCGCGGGAGGCCGCGCAGGAACTGGGTCTGCGCGCCGGCATCGTGCTGGCGATCGGTGCCGCCGATACGCCATGCGCTGCGCTTGGCAGTGGTCTCGCGAGCGACGGCGACGCATTGCTCACCACCGGCACGGGAGGACAAATCGTCGTACTCGCCGAGCACGCGCCGCAAGCGGTAAAAGGCCTGCATCGCTATCGGGCCGCGAGCGATCACTGGTATCGGATGGCGGCGATGCAAAACGTCGGCGTCGCGCTCGAACGCGTGCGGGGTTGGTTGTCGTATGAATGGGTTGATGCTTATCGTGATGCATTCGGTGATACAACAGCCGCTATCTCAAGCGCCGCAGCAGGCCTGACTTTCCTGCCCTACCTCACCGGCGAGCGCACCCCGTGGCTCAACCCTGCCGCGCGTGGCGGCTGGCTCGGCCTCGCGCTCGACCACACGCGCGGCACGATGATGCGCGCCGCATTCGAAGGCGTCGCGTTCTCGTTGCGCGCCGGGCTCGACGCGATCCGCGCGAGCGGCGCGACGGTGACGACCTTGAAGCTCGCGGGCGGCGGCTCCGTCGATGCGCGCTGGCGGCAGTTGCTCGCCGACGCGTTAAACGTCGAACTCCATGCCGTCGACTGCCCCAACGCAGCGCCGCGTGGCGCGGCTATCCTCGGCGGATTGGCGAGCGGGCATTGGCACGCAAGCGACCTCGCCGCGCTTGCGCCAGGCGCGACGCGTGTTGCCGGGCCGCAAGGCGATGCGGCGCTCGCCGAACGTTATGCGCGCTTTCTCGATCTGTATGGCCGCGTCGAATCATGGTTCGGCAAAACCCCGCTTCGCTGAGCAACGCGATGTCAGCTACAGACAATGCCGCGACGTACTTTGCAATACCATGACGGCTTTCGCACGCTAAGGTATAGGCCGGCGCTTGATGCCGGGCGGCGACGACACTGTCCGTCCCCAGTCCGGCACACGAATTAACTGCGGAACCGCGAACCGCGACACCGGCACGCCGCGCGATATCTCACCGCGACGCGCCAGGCATTCACCGACTCACAGGAGCATTCACGATGAAAACCAAAGCAGCAATCGCATGGAAAGCCGGCGCCCCGTTGACGATCGAAGAAGTGGATCTGGAAGGCCCGCGCGCCGGTGAAGTCCTGATTGAAGTGAAAGCGACGGGTATCTGCCACACCGACTACTACACGCTCTCGGGCGCGGATCCTGAAGGCATCTTCCCGGCGATTCTCGGTCACGAAGGTGCGGGTGTGATCGTCGATGTGGGTCCGGGTGTCGGCACGTTGAAGAAGGGCGACCACGTCATTCCGCTTTACACCCCGGAATGCCGTCAGTGCAAATTCTGTCTGTCGCGCAAGACCAATCTTTGTCAGGCGATCCGTTCGACGCAAGGCAAGGGCCTGATGCCCGATGCCACGTCGCGCTTCTCGCTGGACGGCAAGCCGCTGTTTCACTACATGGGCACGTCCACGTTTTCGAACTACATCGTCGTGCCGGAAATCGCGGTCGCGAAGGTGCGTGAAGACGCGCCGTTCGACAAGATCTGCTACATCGGCTGCGGCGTGACGACGGGCGTCGGCGCTGTGGTGTATTCGGCGAAGGTCGAAGCGGGCGCGAACGTGGTGGTGTTTGGTCTCGGCGGCATCGGCCTGAATGTGATCCAGGGTGCGAAGATGGTCGGCGCGGACAAGATCATCGGCGTCGATATCAACCCGGGCCGCATCGAGTTGGCGAAGAAATTCGGCATGACCCACTTCATCAACCCGAACGAAGTCGAGAACGTGGTTGACCACATCGTGCAACTCACCGACGGCGGGGCAGACTATTCGTTCGAATGCATCGGCAACACGAAGGTGATGCGTCAGGCGCTGGAGTGCACGCACAAGGGCTGGGGTCAGTCATTCATTATCGGCGTGGCGGCGGCGGGTGAAGAGATCAGCACACGCCCGTTCCAACTGGTGACGGGCCGCGAGTGGAAGGGCTCGGCATTCGGTGGTGCGCGCGGCCGCACGGATGTGCCGAAGATCGTCGACTGGTACATGGAAGGCAAGATCAATATCGACGACCTGATCACGCATCGTCTGCCGCTCGAGCGCATCAACGAAGGCTTCGATCTGATGAAGAAGGGCGAGTCGATCCGCTCGGTCGTGCTGTACTAATACGTCACCGACCCGGCACAGAAAGGAGCATGTCGATGCTTGAACTATTGTCGTCGCATGCCTGCCATGGCGGCGAGCAGCGGATCTACCGGCACGACTCGCAGGCCGTCGGTCTGCCGATGCGCTTCTCGGTGTATCTGCCGCCGCAGGCTTTGCAGGCCAACGCGAACGTGCCCGCGCTGTTCTATCTCGCCGGCCTGACTTGCACGGAAGAAACCTTCCCGGTCAAGGCGGGCGCGCAGCGCTTCGCGGCGCAGCACGGCATCGCGCTGATCGCGCCGGACACCAGTCCGCGCGGTGCGGGCGTGCCGGGCGAAAGCGCGGCGTGGGACTTCGGCGTCGGCGCGGGCTTTTACGTCAACGCGACGCAGCAGCCGTGGGCGAAGCACTATCGGATGTACTCGTATGTGCGCGATGAACTGCGCGAAACAGTGCTCGCGAATCTGCCGGTGGACGGCGGGCGTCTGGGCATCTTCGGGCATTCGATGGGTGGCCATGGCGCGCTGATGCTGGCGCTGCGCAACCCGGAGATCTATCGGTCGGTGTCGGCGTTCGCGCCGATCGCCGCGCCATCACAGTGCCCGTGGGGCGTGAAGGCGTTCAGCGGGTATCTGGGCGAGGACCGTGAAGCGTGGAGGCAGTATGACTCGAGCGAGCTGGTCGCTCACGCACCACGCAAGTTCGCTGAAGGGATTCTGGTCGATCAGGGGCTGGCGGATCAGTTCCTCGCCGAGCAGTTGAACCCGGATGTGTTCGAAGCCGCTTGCAAGGCCGCAGGACAGCCGCTGACCTTGCGTCGTCATGCTGGCTACGACCACGGGTATTACTTCATCTCGACTTTCATCGAGGACCATCTCGCGCATCACGCGAAGGTGCTGCTCGGCTGATATTCACCGGGACGATGGCGGCGGCACGCAGTGTGTCGCCGCCAGGCGCCGCTTCAACGCCGCTTCAACGCCGCTTCAACGCCGCCTCAACAAACTCCCGCCATACACCACCGCCGACAGCACGGTGATCCAGAAGCTCGTCGGCCAGTCGGTATAGAACGCCAGCGTCAGACCGAGCCACGCCTGCACCAGGGCGAACACGGCGGCAAGCACGAGACCGGTCGAGAGTCGCGTCGTCACGTTTTGCGCGGCGGCGGCCGGCCCGACCATCAGCGTGAACACCAGCAGCACGCCGACAATCTGCGTGCACGCCGCCACGGCGAGCGCGGCGATCGACAGGAACAGCACCGACACCCTGCGCAACGACACGCCCTTGGCTTCCGCCAATTCCGGCTGCAACGAAGCAAACAACAAGGGCCGCATGATCGCGGCGAGCGCCAGCAAACTGATGACGCCTAGCGCCGCCAGCACGCCGAGTGTCGACGCATTCACGCCGAGCACGTTGCCGAACAGCAGCGCGGTAACTTGAGTCGCGTATGCGGTGAAGAAATGCAGGAACAGCAAGCCGAAGCCGAGCGACAGCGACAGGATCACACCGATCGCGACATCGCGTCCGGCCAGTTTCTCGCCGAGCGCGCCCATGCCGACGCCTGCCGCGAGGGTGAAGCCGATCATCCCCCAGATCGGCGAGATGCCGATCAGCACCGCGCCGGTCGCGCCGGTAAAGCCGACGTGCGAGAGCGCGTGACCGGCGAAAGTCTGTCCACGCATCACCAGAAAATAGCCCACCACACCTGCCAGCACCGCGACGATCCCCGACGCCGCGAACGCGTTCACCATGAAATCGTATTCAAACATCGTGCTTGTGTCCGTCGCGTGAGTCGTGCTGGTGTGAGTGGCCGTGTGCGCCACCGTGGTCGTGCGAATGTGCATGCCCGTGCGAGTGGCTATGGCCGCCGTTCTCGTCGTGTTCGTGCTCGTGATCGTGTTTTTCGACTTCGACGTCGCCCGACATCACGAAGATGCGGCCATTCACGCGCATCACATCGATCGGCGAGCCATAGAGACGCGACAGCACCGGCCGCGTAATGACTTCATCGACGGTGCCGAGCGCGGCGACGCCGCTGCCGAGATACAGCACGCGATCGAGCGCGTGCAGAAGCGGATTCAGTTCATGCGCGGAGAACAGCACGGCAATGCCGAGCTCCTGCTGCACGCGCCGCACCAGTTCCACCACGCTCTTCTGATGATGCGGATCGAGGCTGATCAACGGTTCGTCGAGCAGCAGCAGCTTGGGGTTGCCGAGCAGGCATTGCGCGAGCAGCAGACGCTGACGTTCGCCGCCCGACAGCTCCGATAACGGCCGCTCGGCTAGCTGGCGGCCGCCTACCAGATCGAGCACCCGCTCGACATCCGCGCGGGTTTTGCTGTCCGCATGGGGCAGGCCCCAGCGGTGTCCATCGGCGGCCATGGCGACGAAGTCGCGGCCGCGCACGCGGCGCCCGGCCAGCGCACTGCGCGTCTGCGGCATATAACCGATCGACGAGTTACCACGCTCGACCGGCTGCCCTAACACGCGGATCGCGCCGCTCGCCGCCGGCACGAGACCGAGCACGGCGCGCATCAGCGTGGTCTTGCCCGCGCCGTTCGGCCCGAGCACGCCGATGAATTCGCCCTGGTTCACCACGAAGCCGGCGTCGCGCAGAATCGTGCGGCCGCCGAGTTCGAGCGTGACGCGCTCAAGTTCAAGCACGGGCGCGTTGCTACGTGCGCCCGTCGATGCACTAGCTGGCGTGCTGCGGCCAGTTTCGTTCATTGGGTTTTTCCTTTGGCGGTGCTCGCCGCCGCATTCGCTCCGCCTGCATCGCCCGCGGCCAGCGCCGTGCCTAGCGCGTCGAGCTGCGTCAGCATCCACGTCTGATAGGTCTTACCGGCCGGTTCGGTTTCGGTGACGCTCATGGTCGGCACCTTCGATTGCTGCGCGAGCTTCAACATGCGTTTGGTCAGGGCCTCGGTTGCCTGGCTGTTATAGATCAGAACGCGTACGCGCTTTTCGCGCAGATCGCGTTCGAACGCGGCGATATCGGCCGCGCTTGCTTCAGTGTCGTTCATCGTCGCCAACTGGAAGCGCAGATTGCGCATCGAGAGGCCGACTGCGTCCGACATATAGCCGAACACCGGCTCGGTTGCCGTCACCGGCACGCCGGCGTAGCGGCCATGCAGATCGGCGACTTTGGCGTCGATGGGTTTCAGCGAATCGAGAAACTTCGCGAGGTTCGCATCGTACGCCGACTTGTGCGCCGGGTCAGCCGCGACGAGCGCCGCGCTTACCGCGCGCGCCACTTTCGGCATGGTGGCCGGGTCGTACCAGAGGTGAGGATTATCGCCGCTCTTCTTGCCTGTCAGTTCGGCGGTAACGATCGTCGCGCGATTCGAGCCCTTGGAAGCGGCCAGCAGTTTCGCCATCCACGGATCGTAGTCGGCGCCGTTGTAGACCACAAGGCTCGCATGCTGCAAGGCCCGCGCCGTCTTCGGGCTGGCTTCGAACAGATGCGGGTCCTGATCCGGATTGCTGAGGATGCTGGTCACGTCGACGCGATCGCCGCCCAGTTGCTGCACGACGTCACCGTAAAAGTTTTCCGCTGCCACTACAGGGATTTTCGCATCTGCGGCAAATGCCTCGTGGCTGAGCGTGAGAGCAGCAGCGGTCGCCGCGCCCATAGCCATGGTCTTCGACAGCTTTAGCGCATGGCGCGCCCCGTTCAACATCGAGCCGAATTTCTTCATCGTTGTTTCCTGCTGCGTGAGAGTTGAATGAACTACGAACCTTGGGAGCGGCGCGTTTTGGCGTTCATACCGGTGATCAGGCCGGCTTTCATAGGGACGCACCGGAGGGCCGCGCCGCGCGGGCGCAGCGCGCGCACAGCCCGCTTAGCTCGACCACCTGGCGGTGCACCTCGAAACCGTGTGCCGGCACGCTATGCGACAGTTGTTGGGCAAGATCGCCGCCGGGAATCTCCACAGTCGCGCCGCACCCGTCGCACATCAAAAACTGGCTGCGATGCGGCACGCCGACCTCGCAGCAGGCAAAAAACGCGTTCTTCGATTCGATCCGATGGACGAAGCCGTGCGCGAGCAGAAAGTCCAGCGCCCGGTAGATCGTGGTGGGCGGCACGCGCCCGCGTTGCGGCTCGAGCGCGTCCAGCAACTCATAGGCCCCGATCGGCCGGTCGCTGGCGACGATCGCCGCATACACCTGTCGCCGCAGCGGTGTGAGCGCGAGCCCATGCAGGGCGGCGTGCGCCTCGGCATGGGCGAGCCGTACGGCATGGTGTTCTGCAATCGATGTAGCCATCAGCGGACTCCCTGACGAACCTGCAAAGCTTCGGAGCGAAGCGAGGCCGCAATGATATAACGTATCTCGAATTTTTGTCAGCGGCTTGCGCAGAAAGCAGATTAGGGATCTTCGATTTCTCGTATTTGTGTCGGTCGAAGCTGGAAGAGGGTGCGCGATGGTCCTGCCGCGCTGCACCATCGAAATCTGGTCGAGCGCCTTGACATGGCCCGGTCCGTATCCGATCATTCGATCACTAACAGAGCAATTGTTCGCGCAACGAGCGTTCGCTCACTGCGCCTCAAGAAGCGAAACGAACCGGAGACAGGCAGTGGCGGCACGATTGCAAGACAAGGTGGCCATTCTGACGGGCGCGGCAAGCGGAATCGGTGAAGCCGTGGCGCGGCGGTATCTGGACGAAGGCGCGCGTTGCGTGCTGGTCGACGTGAAACCGGCGGACAGTTTCTGCGACGCGTTGCGCGCCGCTTACGGCGACCGCGTGCTGACCGTCAGCGCCGATGTCACGCGCCGCGAGGATATCGAACGCATCCTCGCGAGTACGCTGGAGTGTTTCGGCCAGGTCGATATCCTGTTCAACAACGCAGCGCTCTTCGATATGCGCCCGATCCTCGATGAATCCTGGGACGTGTTCGACCGCCTCTTTGCGGTCAACGTGAAGGGCATGTTCTTCCTGATGCAAACCGTCGCCCGGAAAATGGTCGAGCAGGGCCACGGCGGCAAGATCATCAATATGTCGTCGCAAGCCGGGCGGCGCGGCGAGGCGCTGGTGTCGCACTACTGCGCAACCAAAGCCGCCGTCCTCAGCTACACGCAATCCGCAGCGCTCGCCCTCGCGCCGCACCAGATCAATGTGAACGGCATCGCGCCGGGCGTCGTCGATACGCCGATGTGGAAAGAGGTCGACGCGCTCTTCGCCCGCTATGAAAACCGGCCGCTCGGCGAGAAGAAGCGCCTGGTCGGTGAAGCGGTGCCGCTCGGCCGTATGGGCGTGCCGGACGATCTGACCGGTGCGGCCCTGTTTCTCGCGTCGGCGGATGCCGACTACATCACCGCGCAAACCCTGAACGTCGACGGCGGGAACTGGATGAGCTGAGCGAATCGCAGAGTGGATGAGCCGAACCTGTTTCACCCTTCGTTATTTTCGTAGAACAAACGCAGCATCACATAACGTACGAGAAAGGAGACATCACATGAAACCAGCTACAAAATCCGCGCTGAAGGCGGTCAGTGCCGGCGCTATCGCATGCTTTGCGTTGCACGCTCAGGCGGCCACGGTGACCATCGCCACGTTGAACAATCCGGACATGATCGAGCTGAAGAAGCTCTCGCCCGCTTTCGAGCAGGCGAATCCGGACATCAAGCTCAACTGGGTGATTCTCGAAGAAAACGTGCTGCGTCAACGCGCCACCACCGACATCACGACCGGCAGCGGCCAGTTCGACGTGATGACGATCGGTGCGTACGAAACGCCGCAATGGGGCAAGCGCGGCTGGCTCACGCCGCTCACCAATCTGCCCGCTGATTACGATCTGAACGACGTCGTGAAGACGGCTCGCGACGGCCTCTCGAGCGGCGGCCAGTTGTACGCGCTGCCGTTCTACGTCGAAAGCTCGATGACGTATTACCGCAAGGATCTGTTCGCCGCGAAGGGCCTGAAAATGCCCGATCAGCCGACCTACGACCAGATCGCGCAGTTCGCCGACAAGCTCACCGACAAAGCCAACGGCATGTACGGCATCTGCCTGCGCGGCAAAGCCGGCTGGGGCGAGAACATGGCCTATGGCACGACGGTGGTGAACACCTTCGGCGGCCGCTGGTTCGACGACAAGTGGCAGGCGCAGTTGACGTCGCCGGAATGGAAGAAGGCGATCACCTTCTACGTCGATCTGCTGAAGAAAGATGGTCCTCCGGGAGCCAGCTCGAACGGCTTCAACGAAAACCTGACGCTGATGTCCTCGGGCAAGTGCGCGATGTGGATCGACGCAACGGTGGCGGCCGGCATGCTCTACAACAAGCAGCAGTCGCAGATCGCCGACAAGGTGGGCTTTGCGGCGGCGCCGATTGCCGTCACGCCGAAGGGTTCGCATTGGCTGTGGGCGTGGGCGTTGGCCATTCCGAAGTCGTCGAAACAGGCTGACTCGGCGAAGAAGTTCATCGCATGGGCCACGTCGAAGCAGTACATCGAACTGGTCGCGAAGGATGAGGGCTGGGCCTCGGTGCCGCCGGGAACACGCCACTCAACCTACGCACGTCCGGAATACAAGGAGGCTGCACCGTTCGGCGACTTCGTGCTGAAGGCAATCGAAACGGCTGACCCGGATCATCCGACGTTGAAGCCGGTGCCGTATACCGGTGTGCAGTTCGTCGGCATTCCTGAGTTCCAGTCGTTCGGCACCGTAGTCGGTCAAAGCATCTCCGGCGCGATTGCCGGCCAGATGACGGTCGATCAGGCGCTGGCAGCCGGCCAGGCAACGGCGAATCGCGCCGTGCAACAGGCCGGGTATCAGAAGTAAAGCGGAAGCCAGCCACATGAGTCACGTGGCACGCGCCGGCTGACGCCCGTCAGCCGGCCCACGCAGCACAGTGGGCCGTCCCCTCCGTGTGGGCACCGCGACATCGCATTGTGTCGCGGTAGCCAGGCGGTTTAAGCGATCACGGCGGATAAAGCGCCGGCCCGCGCATTACCGAACAGGTGGTCAATCATGCGTCCTTTACGCCTGCCTCTTATGCATGCCCATCCCCAAACAGAAAAAGAACGCGAAACCCGCAAAGCCAATTCGGCCCGCTGGCTCGTCACGCCCTCAGTCGCCGTGCTCGTGCTGTGGATGGCGATTCCGCTGGCGATGACGATCTGGTTTTCGTTCTCGCGCTATAACCTGCTGAATCCGGATCTGAAAGGCTTCGCCGGTTTCGACAACTACAAGTATCTCGCCAGCGATCCGTCGTTCGGACCGTCGATCGGGCACACGCTCGAGTTGATCATCTCGGTGCTGGTGATCACGGTGGTCGGCGGCGTGCTGATGGCGATCCTGTTCGATCGTAAGTTCTACGGTCAGGGCATCGCGCGGCTACTGGCGATCGCACCGTTCTTCGTGATGCCGACCGTCAGCGCGTTGATCTGGAAGAACATGATCCTGCATCCGGTGTATGGCCTGATCGCACAGGGCATGCGCGCGATCGGTCTGCAGCCGATCGACTGGTTCGCCGAATACCCGCTCACGGCCGTGATCATGATCGTCGCGTGGCAGTGGTTACCGTTCGCGTTCCTGATTCTGTTCACCGCGATCCAGTCGCTCGATCAGGAGCAGAAGGAAGCGGCGCGGATCGACGGTGCGGGTCCGTTCTCGATGTTCTTCTACATCACGCTGCCTCACCTGAAACGGGCGATCGCGGTGGTGGTGATGATGGAGACGATTTTCCTGCTGTCGATCTTCGCCGAAATCTATACGACCACGGGCGGCGGTCCGGGCACCGCGACCACCAATCTGTCGTACCTGATCTATTCGCTGGGCCTGCAACAGTTCGACGTCGGTCTCGCTTCGGCGGGCGGCATTCTGGCTGTCGTGCTGGCTAACATCGTGTCGTTCTTCCTTGTGCGGATGCTCGCGAAGAACCTGAAAGGGGAGTACGAAAAATGAGCCACGTTGCCTCTACCTCTGCGTCGGGCACGGCGCCGATGACCGTGCCGGCCAAGTCGCCGTTCGCCGCAATTCGCCGCGGCCTTCCTGGCGTGATCGCCTGGCTCGTCGCGTTGCTGCTGTTTTTCCCGATCTTCTGGATGACGATCACCGCGTTCAAGACGGAGCAGCAGGCGTATTCGTCGTCGCTGTTTTTCATCCCGACGCTCGATAGCTTCCGCGAGGTGTTCGCGCGCAGCAACTACTTTTCGTTCGCGTGGAATTCAATCCTGATCTCGGCGGGCGTCACGCTGCTGTGCCTGATTCTCGCCGTGCCGGCCGCGTACGCGATGGCCTTCTTTCCGACGCGCCGCACGCAGAAAGTCCTGCTGTGGATGTTGTCGACCAAGATGATGCCGTCGGTTGGCGTGCTGGTGCCGATCTATCTGTTGTGGAAGAACAGTGGTCTGCTCGATTCGGTGTCCGGTCTGGTGATTGTCTACACGCTGATCAATCTGCCGATTGCGGTGTGGATGTCGTTCACGTACTTCGCCGAAATTCCGCGCGACATTCTCGAAGCAGGCCGGATCGACGGCGCGGCAACGTGGCAGGAAATCGTCTATCTGCTGATGCCGATGTCGCTGCCGGGGCTTGCCTCCACCGCGCTGCTGCTGGTAATCCTGTCGTGGAACGAAGCGTTCTGGAGCATCAACCTGTCGAGTTCGAACGCCGCGCCGCTGACTGTGTTCATTGCGTCGTATTCGAGTCCTGAAGGCTTGTTCTGGGCCAAGCTCTCCGCTGCTTCACTGCTTGCGGTTGCGCCGATCCTGATTGTCGGCTGGCTGTCGCAGAAGCAACTGGTGCGCGGTCTTACTTTTGGGGCGGTCAAATGACCGCAGGTACGACGGTAGGTCATTTCGCGCTGATCTGCGATTGCGACGGCGTGCTGATCGACAGCGAAGCCGTGGCGGCGAGCATGCTGGTGCACGAACTCGAGGCGCGCTGGCCCGATGCCGATGTCGAGCCGGTGGTGTTGCCGCTGCTCGGCTTGCGCATCGAAAAGGTGCTGCAGGGCACGGCGGCGCAACTTGGCAAGAGCCTGAGCGTCGAGGATATCGAGTCGATCCGCCAGGCGGTGGAAGCGGCGGCGATGCAGGCGTCGGCGGTCGTTGGCATCGAGTCCGCGCTCGCGCAGGTGCCGCTCACCAAGGCATGTGCGAGCAACAGTTTCCGGCCGTATGTGGAGAACGTGCTGGCGCGCACGGGCCTCGTGAAGTTCTTCGGCGACCGGCTCTTTTGCGCCGATGCGGTGCCGAATCCGAAGCCCGCGCCCGATGTCTATCTCGCTGCCGCGCTTGGTCTCGGCCTCGCGCCGTCCGCCTGCCTCGTGGTGGAAGACAGCGTGACGGGCGTGACGGCGGCAACCGCGGCGGGCATGACGGTGCTGGGCTTTATCGGCGGCGGTCATGCGAGTGACGCGCAGATCGACGCGTTGCATGCGGCGGGTGCGCGTACTGTGTTCGACGACATGCTGCAGTTGCCGGACCTGGTCGCGCAATGGACGCTGAGCGCGACGGCAGCGATACCGTAAGGGCAGCCGCGTTGGCGCAGCACCTGGATAAATGAATTAACGCAGCAAGAGCAATACACGGAGACACATCATGGCAAGCGTAACTCTGCGCAACATCCGAAAAGCCTACGACGACAACGAAGTGATGCGCGACATCAACCTCGACATCCTGGACGGCGAATTCGTCGTGTTCGTGGGTCCGAGCGGTTGCGGTAAATCGACGCTGATGCGGATGATCGCCGGCCTCGAAGACATCAGTGGCGGCGATCTGACCATCGACGGCACGCGCGTGAACGACGTGCCGCCCGCCAAGCGCGGCATCGCGATGGTGTTCCAGTCATACGCGCTGTATCCGCACATGACGCTGTACGACAACATGGCGTTCGGCCTGAAACTCGCCGGCACCAAGAAGCCGGAAATCGACTCCGCCGTGCGCAATGCGGCGAAGATCCTGCACATCGACCATTTGCTCGACCGCAAGCCGAAGCAGCTTTCAGGCGGCCAGCGCCAGCGTGTTGCAATCGGCCGCGCAATTACGCGCAAGCCGAAGGTGTTCCTGTTCGACGAACCGCTGTCGAATCTCGACGCCGCGCTGCGAGTGAAGATGCGCCTCGAATTCGCGCGCCTGCACGACGAGCTGAAGACCACGATGATCTACGTGACGCACGATCAGGTCGAGGCCATGACGCTGGCCGACAAGATCGTCGTACTGTCGGCGGGCAATGTGGAGCAGGTCGGCAGCCCGACCATGCTTTATCACGCGCCGGCCAATCGCTTCGTCGCCGGCTTTATCGGCTCGCCGAAGATGAACTTTATGGAAGGGATCGTGCAGTCGGTGACGCACGACGGCGTCACGGTACGCTACGAAACCGGCGAGACGCAGCGCGTTGCGGTGGAGCCGGGCGCGGTGAAGCAGGGCGACAAGGTCACCGTCGGCATTCGTCCGGAGCATCTGCACTTCGGAATGGCTGACGACGGCGTGTCGGCACAAACCATGGCGGTCGAATCGCTTGGCGATGCGGCGTATCTGTATGCGGAATCTAGTGTCGCGCCGGATGGTTTGATCGCGCGGATTCCGCCGCTCGAACGCCACAGCAAGGGCGACACGCAAAGGGTCGGCGCCACGCCTGAGCACTGCCATTTGTTCGACAGCGAAGGGAAAGCCTTCCAGCGTAAGATCGTAGAAGTGCTGGCCGCGTGAGTATGTGATTGGGAAAGCGGCGGGCGCGCCGCTTTCCGTCCGGTCACGTTTATTCACGCTCAGGAAACGTTCATGCCCGCCTACGTCGTCATCACGCGCGAGAAAACGCTCGACCCCGCCAAACTGGAAGAATACAAACAGGACGCGCCCGCAGTCTTCGAGAAGCATGCGGTCATGGTGCTCGCGAGCCACGGGCGGAAAGAAGTGGTGGAGGGGCCGCCGATCGACGAAATCCTGATCCTCGAGTTCCCCAGTTACGACGAAGCGATCGCGTGGTATCGCAGCCCAGCGTATCAGGCGGTCAGCGAGACGCGCCTGCAGGGCGGCGAGTACCGCATCATCATCACGGAAGGGCTGCCAGTGTTGTAGAGCGGCGGTGTGCCGCCTGTAAGCCTTTTAAGCCGCCGCTTCGAGCGCCGCTCGCGCACACAACTCGTCGGTCACCAGTCCCGACAGCCAGCCGCCTTTAAGCACCGCGATCAGCGCTTCGCGCTTGCGCTCGCCGCCGGCAAAGCCGATGGTGGGGCGCCGCGGTGGCGAGTCGAGCGCGATGCTGGTGACGCGCCGGCCGGTCGGCGATTCGACGTGCGCGCCGGCGGCATCGATCGGCAGGCCGAGCATTTCGGCCACCGCACCGTTCTGCACCAACTCCTTCACTTCCGCGGACGTGATAAAGCCGTCTTCGTGCAACGGACATTTCGGCCCGATATTGCCGATGCCGACGAACGCGACATCCGCTTGCGCCGACAGCGATTCGACGATCCGGTACAGCCGGTGATTGCACCACTGTGCGCGTTCGGCTTCGCTATCGGCGAGCAATGGCGCGGGCAGCAGAAAATGCTTGCCGCCGGTCTTCTCCGAAATGTGCAGCGCGACGTCGTAGCGGTTCGAGGAGCCGTCCGAGGCGATCGCCCCGACCATCGATACCAGGCGATGCTGCGGACGCTCCAGTTGGGCGATCTGATCGACCGCGGCCTTCAGCGTACGGCCGCTGCTCACGGCGACCACCATCGGCTTTTCTTCGCCGAGATAGCGTTCCATGACTTGCGCGCCGGCCACCGCCAGCTTGCGGTCGACTTCTTCCGAGGTATCGCTGTCGATCGGTACGACTTCGCACATGCTCAGGCCGTAGCGCTTCGAGAGTTGATCGGCGAGCGCGAGGCAATCGGCCAGTTTGTGATCGACGCGTACGCGAATCAGGTTCTTTTCGACCGCGAAGGCAACCAGCCGCTGCGCGACCGGGCGCGACACCTGCAGCTTCTCGGCGATCTCGTTCTGGGTGTTGCCTGCGACGTAGTAAAGCCACGCGGCGCGGGTAGCAAGGTCTAATTTTTCTGTGGACTTGGGCACGGTGACGGTTCGCTTGAAGTGCGCCGATGATAGCAGCCGGTTCCCGCGTCTCAACGGCAACCGGCTGTGCTTTGCCGGTCAGGCGAGCGGTTGTCGCGCGGGGTCGAACAGCGGCCGCACGTGGCGGTAGAGCGCGCGATACGCTTCGAGCCGGTTGCGCAGTTCGGCGTGCCGTCGCGGGTTCGGCGTGAACTCCTTTTCGATCGGCGGCTTGCTCAGCACCTTGGCCGGGTCGCCGCCCGCCGCCAGCCAGCCGAGGCGTGCCGCGCCGAGCGCCGCGCCGGTTTCGCCGCCGCCGTGCTTGCGGGTGGCGGTGTCGAGCGCGTCGGCGAGCAGTTGTGCCCAGTAGTCGCTGCGCGCACCGCCGCCGAGCAGGGACAGTGCCTTTGCTTCGGTGCCGGCCGCGCGCAACGCGTCGAGGCCGTCGGTGAGCGCGAGCGTCACGCCTTCGAGCACCGCGTAGCCGAGCAACGCGCGATCGGTCGCGTGATTCATGCCGAAGAACACGCCCTGCGCATACGGGTCGTTGTGCGGCGTGCGTTCACCGGATAGATAGGGCAGAAAGAGCGGGGCAGTGGTCAACGCTTCCGCTGGGAGCGCCTCGATTTCGGCGAGCAGGGTCGGCTCGTCGGTGGAGGTGAGCTTGCAGACCCAGCGCAAACAGCTTGCCGCCGACAACACCACGCTCATCTGATGCCAGCGATCCGGAATCGCATGGCAGAACGCGTGCACCGCCGAAGCGGGATTCGGCCGGAAGCTGTCGCCGACCACGCACAACACACCTGAGGTGCCGAGCGAGACGAAGCCGTCGCCCGGTTGCGTCGCGCCGATGCCGATCGCGCTCGTGGCATTGTCACCACCGCCGGCCGCGACGATCACGCCGTCGCTCAAACCGAACTCGCGCGCCACCGCGGGAAGCAGGGTGCCGGACGGTTCACTGCCTTCGCACAAGGCCGGCATCTGCGCGCGCGTCATGTTGCAGGCGGCGAGCAATGAATCGGACCAGTCGCGTTTGGCGACGTCGAGCCACAGCGTGCCTGCTGCATCCGATGGATCGGACACCTTGCCGCCGGTCAGTTGCAGGCGCAGGTAGTCCTTTGGCAGCAGCACGCAGGCGGTCTGCGCGAAGATTTCCGGTTCGTGGTGCGCCACCCATAGCAGCTTCGGCGCGGTGAATCCGGGCATCGCGAGATTGCCGGCCACGGTGTGCAACTCCGGCGCGCGCTCGGTGAGCTCCGCGCACTCCTTGTCGCTGCGCATGTCGTTCCACAGGATCGCGGGCCGCAATACGCGGTCTTGCGCATCCAGCAGCACGGCCCCGTGCATCTGCCCCGAGAGGCCGATGCCGCGAATCTGCGCGAACTCGTCCGGATGTTTGGCGCGCAACGCGGCCAGCGCCGCGCGCGTGCCGGCCCACCAGTCTTCAGGATTCTGTTCGGCCCAGCGCTGATGCGGACGCGAAACCGTAAAGGGTGAGCCTGCGGTGCCGATCACGCGTCCATCGGAGGCGAGCAGCAGGACTTTCACTTCGGACGTGCCGAGGTCGATGCCGAGATACATGGGCGCGAAACCTTCGTCGTTAGGAATGCGCTACTTTAGCCGCACATGGCGCGCGGTGCCATGCGCATTAAGCCTGGCACCGGCGTGTTTCGCGTGGTTCGCTATAGCGCGAGTCAAGCTGCGCCGCGTTTGGCCAGCCACACGTCGACTCGCGCCAACGCGCCCGCCAACGCCGATTCCAGTTCCGGCGTCTGCGCCATGCTGCCCCAGAGCAGGCGGTCAGCGGCGAACGCTTGCAGCGGATCGGGCGCGCTAAAGAAGCCGCGGGCGATGCGTTCGTCCATCACGCCGTCCTGATACGCATACGGCAGCGTGCCGGCGTTCCAGCGCTCGAGGAAGCGGAAGAACAGCGCCGGCAACATCGCCGTCGCCGAAGGCGTGACGCCACGTTCGAAGCATTCGGCGAGCGTCGGCGCGATAAAGCCGGGCAGCTTCGAAAAGCCATCGGCCGCGACGCGCTGGTTGGTGTCCTGGATGTAGGGATTGCCGAAGCGTTCGAGCACCACGTCGCGATAGCGTTCGAGATCGAGCGGGCTCGGCGTGAGGCACGGAATCACGTCTTCGGTCACATAGTCGAAGGCGAATTTGTTGATGTCCGGATCGAGCGTCCCTTCGTGGATGTAGGTCAGTCCGACCAGCGTGCCCGCCCACGCAATGCAGCTATGCGTCGCGTTGAGAATGCGGATCTTCGCTTCCTCGTACGGCAGCACCGAGTCGACCAGTTCCGCGCCGACCTTTTCCCACGCGGGGCGTCCGGCAATGAAGCGGTCCTCGATCACCCATTGGATAAAGGATTCGCCCATCACCGGGCAGATATCGTCGACGCCGGTAGCGGCTTTCACGCGCTCGCGCACGTCGGGTGTCGGACGCGGCGTGATGCGATCGACCATCGAACTCGGGCACGCGGTGTTGTCGTCGAACCATTGCGCCAGGTCCTCCGCGCCGCGCCGTTCGAGAAACTCGCTCATGCCCGCATGAAAACGCTCGCCGTTGCTGCGCAGGTTATCGCAGGTCTGCAGCGTGACCGGGCCGGCGCCGCGCTTCATGCGTGCGTCGAGAATCGCCGCGAGCGCGCCGTAAATCGTGGTGTGGCCGCCTTTCAGATCAGCCGCGAGATCGGCATTGGCCGTGTCGAGTTCGTCCTGTTCGTCGAGGTAATAGCCGCCTTCGGTGACCGTGAACGCAATGATCTTGCAGGCCGGATCGGCGCCCGCTTCGATCAGCGCATCGAGACTCTCGGTCCACGGCACCACGCGCTCGATCGAACGAATCGTCTCGTACGCGCGCTCGCCCTGCGGCGTGACGGTCTCGAGCGTATAGACGCCGTTTTGCGCGGCGAGTGCGTCGAGCACCGCGTTCATGTCGCTGCGGATATTGCCGACTGTCAGCGACCAGTGCGGCTCGCCCGCCACCTTCGCCTCGTTCAACCGATGGAGATACCACGCCTGATGCGCGCGATGAAACGATCCCGCGCCGATGTGCAGGATCACGTGTGCGGCCGCGCCGCTGCCTTGCCCGCTGTTCATGTGCGTCTCCTGAATGTCCTTGATCGCACGGCTCGGCGCGTGCGTTTTTCTTGGGGTGGAGCATTTGCTCTGTCTGTGAGCGAATGATCGTACCCGGCGGAACGAATGTCAAGGCGACGTAGAGGGCTTTTCGTGGCGCAGCGCGGCGTGGCGGGACTTCCGGCGCGACTCGCGTGACGCCCGCGCGTTATGGGACGTGTCTCGCGGTGCGTATTGCATTGCATCAAATTTGACTTTCACCGCGCCAGGACTAACCCCAATGCAAAAAAGTATCGGTCTGCGGTTTGATTTTTAGTGGTGGATCAGGCTCTAGAGGGCTACTTTTCGCTATACAAGACGAAGTTCAGCGGCACCCGCAACACGCCGCTTCATGGAGGAAGACGCGAATGCAACCCGATCTGGAAGTCGTCGCCGTACGGCGCGACGAATCCTTCAAAGTGTGGTCGCACGGCTATCCGTACCGCACGGTGCGCTGGCACTTTCATCCGGAATACGAAATCCATCTGATCGTGGCGACGACCGGCAAGATGTTCGTCGGCGATCACATCAGCAGCTTTACGCCTGGCAACCTTGTGTTGATGGGGCCAAACCTGCCGCACAACTGGGTCAGCGATGTGCCGGAAGGCGAGACGATTGCGCAGCGCAATCTGGTCGTTCAGTTCGGGCAGGAGTTCGTGTCGAGTTGCATGGGCAGTTTTCCGGAGTGGCGCCAGGTCGAAACATTGCTTGCCGATTCGCGCCGCGGCGTGTCGTTCGGTACAGAAACGAGTGCGGCGATCCAGCCGTTGTTCCTCGAATTGCTGGCGGCGCGCGGACTGCGCCGTCTCGTGCTGTTCATGTCGATGCTCGAGATCCTGATGAACGCCGAGGACCGCGAGATGCTTGCCAGTCCCGCCTATCAGGCCGACCCGACCGGTTTTGCGTCGACGCGCATCAATCACGCGCTCTCGTATATCGGCAAGAATCTGTCCAACGATCTGCGCGAATCGGATCTCGCGCAACTTGCCGGGCAAAGCGTGAGTGCATTTTCGCGTTACTTCCGCCGTCATACCGGGCTGCCGTTCGTGCAGTACGTGAACCGCATGCGTATCAACCTCGCGTGTCAACTGCTCACGGACGAAGAACTGAGCGTCACCGATATCTGCTTCAAGGCGGGCTTTAACAACCTGTCGAATTTCAACCGGCAGTTCCTCGCGGTCAAAGGCATGGCGCCTTCGAAATTCCGCCGCTATCAGCAACTGAACGATGCGAGCCGCGACGCTTCCGAAGAAGCTGCCGCGCGCGGCGCCGGCATCGACAATGCACCCGCGATCGTGCTCGCGCCAGGTTTGCCACGCAGTGCTGCCGCTGCCTATCCACCGACGTAGTCCTCCTACGCCACGCTAAAAGCCGAAGCGTTCTAACTCATCCGCGTTTCAATACCTATCGCGCTGTCCAAAGACAGCGTGAGGGACGTGCTCATCTCATCGAACAGTTTTAATAACGGAGACAACCATGACGCAATCCACTTCGAAGCAAACATCGTTGAAGACCTTCGCGCGCAGCACGGCTGCGTTGGCGACGCTTGCATTCGGTCTTTCGTTTATCGCCGCGCCGGCAGCACTTGCCGCGCCGGCAGCACTTGCCGCGCCGCTGAAGATCGGCATGACGTTTCAGGAGTTGAACAACCCGTACTTTGTGACGATGCAAAAGGCGCTGAACGATGCGGCTGCGTCGATTGGCGCGACGGTGGTCGTCACCGACGCGCATCATGACGTCAGCAAGCAGGTCAGTGACGTCGAAGACATGCTGCAAAAGAAGATCGACATCCTGCTCGTGAATCCGACCGATTCGACCGGCATTCAATCGGCGGTCACGTCGGCGAAGAAGGCGGGCGTGGTGGTGGTTGCGGTCGATGCGAACGCGAACGGTCCGGTCGATTCATTCGTTGGCTCCAAGAATTTCGACGCGGGCGAGATGGCCTGTGAGTATCTGGCGAAGTCGATTGGCGGCAGCGGCGAAGTGGCGATTCTCGACGGCATTCCGGTGGTGCCGATTCTCGAACGCGTACGCGGCTGCAAGGCAGCGCTCGCGAAAGTGCCGGGCATCAAACTCGTGGATATGCAGAACGGTAAGCAGGAACGCGCGACTGCGTTGTCCGTTACCGAGAACATGATTCAGGCGCATCCGAATCTGAAGGGTGTGTTCAGCGTGAACGACGGTGGCTCGATGGGCGCGCTCTCGGCGATCGAATCATCGGGCAAGGATATCAAGCTGACCAGCGTCGACGGTGCGCCGGAAGCGATTGCCGCGATCCAGAAACCGAATTCGAAGTTCATCGAAACGTCCGCGCAGTTCCCGGCCGACCAGGTGCGTATCGCGCTCGGCACTGCACTCGCGAAGAAGTGGGGCGCCAATGTACCGAAAGCCATTCCGGTCGACGTGAAGATGATCGACAAGAGCAATGCCAAGGGCTTCAGTTGGTAAGCCGAATGCTCGTTGCCAGGTGCATGTGCTTCTTCGATGAGCATGGCGACGAGCAGCAGAGGAGGACCCGATGGACACGATACTCAAGCTCGACAACATCACCAAAAGCTTTCCAGGCGTGAAGGCGCTGCAAGGCATTCACCTGGAAATCGCTCGGGGTGAGATTCACGCGTTGCTCGGCGAAAACGGCGCGGGCAAATCCACGCTGATGAAAATTCTGTGCGGCATCTATCAGCCGGATGAAGGTACGATCACGATCGCGGGCGAAGTGCGGCACTTCACTAACTACCACGATGCGGTCGCCGCGGGCGTGGGTATCGTGTTTCAGGAGTTCAGCCTGATTCCGTATCTGAACGCGGTGGAGAACATGTTTCTCGGCCGTGAGTTGAAGAACGGTTTGGGTCTGCTCGAACGCGGCAAGATGCGGCGTGCGGCGGCCGCGATTTTTCAGCGGCTGGGCGTGACGATTGACTTGTCGGTGCCGATTCGTGAGCTGTCGGTCGCGCAGCAGCAGTTTGTTGAAATCGGCAAGGCGTTGTCTTTGGAAGCGCGCATTCTGATTCTGGATGAACCGACCGCGACGCTCACACCCGCTGAAGCGGAACACCTGTTCGCGATCATGCGTGACCTGAAGACGCAGGGCGTCGCGATGATCTTCATCTCGCATCACCTGGAAGAGATCTTCGAGGTGTGCGATCGCATTACGGTGCTGCGCGACGGCCAGTACGTCGGCATGACGCAGGTCGCGCAATCCGATGTGAACCGCCTCGTGGAAATGATGGTGGGGCGCCGCATCGAAAACAGCTTTCCGCCGAAGCCGCCACTGCGTACCGACGCGAAGATCGTGCTCGACGTCGAAAAGCTGCAGTTGCTGAAAGACAGCCCGGTGCTGAGCTTCAATTTGCGTGAAGGCGAAATCCTCGGCTTTGCTGGACTGGTTGGTTCGGGCCGTACGGAAACCGCGCTGGCCGTGATCGGTGCGGATCCGGCCTATGTGAAGGAAATCCGTATCAACGGCGCGGCCGCAAAACTGTCCGATCCCGCTGACGCGTTGCGCGCCGGCGTCGGCATTCTGCCCGAGAGCCGCAAGACCGAAGGTCTGATCACCGATTTCTCGATCAAGCAGAACATCTCGATCAACAACCTCGGCAAATACCGCTCGCTGCGT
This sequence comes from Paraburkholderia sp. WS6, assembly GCF_030464835.1. Classification (NCBI taxonomy): domain Bacteria; kingdom Pseudomonadati; phylum Pseudomonadota; class Betaproteobacteria; order Burkholderiales; family Burkholderiaceae; genus Paraburkholderia; species Paraburkholderia sp. WS6. Next base: position 7,752 of record NZ_JALQCK010000041.1, on the reverse strand, counting down.
TTCTTCATCGATCAGCGCAGCGAAGCGCGCGCCACCGCCGACATCATGAAGCGCGTCGGCGTCAAAGCCCCGACGATGCACACCGAAGTCGCAACCCTTTCAGGCGGCAATCAACAAAAGGTGGTGATCGCGCGTTGGCTGAATCACCACACCAACATTCTCATCTTCGACGAACCGACGCGCGGCATCGACGTCGGCGCCAAAGCCGAAATCTATCTGCTGATGCGCGAGCTCACCGCGCGCGGCTACTCGATCATCATGATCTCATCCGAATTGCCAGAGATCGTTGGCATGTGCGACCGCGTCGCCGTGTTCCGTCAGGGCCGCATCGAAGCGATGCTCGAAGGCGGCGAGATCGACTCGAACGCCGTGATGACCTATGCAACAGCCGGCACCCGTGGAGCAGTTCATGAACACGCCTAATCCTTCTTCATCGCCGAAAACGTCGACTGTCACTAGTGACACGCCGGGCGCACCGGTGCGTTTTACTTGGGCCGCGTTGAAACGCTCGACGCTCTTCTATCCGTTCATCGGCTTGCTGGTGGTGTGCATCGTGATGGTATTCGCGAGCGACAGTTTTCTCTCCGCTGCGAATTTGGAGAACGTCCTGCGCCAGGTGTCGATCAACGCGATCATTGCTGTGGGGATGACGTGCGTGATTCTGACCGGTGGTATCGATCTGTCGGTGGGCTCCGTGATGGCTTTGGCGGGCACGCTCGCCGCGGGCTTGATGGTGGCCGGGATGAATGCGGTGGCTGCCTTGGCAGTCGGCATCGCGGTCGGTTTGGGCTTCGGTGCTGCGAACGGGTTCTTCGTCGCGTTTGCCGGTATGCCGCCGATCATTGTCACGCTTGCGACGATGGGGATCGCTCGTGGCCTCGCGCTGATCTACACGGGTGGTTATCCAATCGACGGTCTGCCTGAGTGGGTCAGTTTCTTCGGCAGCGGCAAGATTCTCGGCATTCAGGCGCCGGTTGTGATCATGGTGGTGATCTATGCGATTGCCTGGGTGTTGCTCGAACGCATGCCGTTTGGCCGCTATGTCTATGCGATCGGTGGCAACGAACAGGCGACACGTCTGTCCGGCGTGCGCGTGGCTCGCGTGAAGCTGATCGTCTACTCGATTGCTGGATTGACGTCCTCCTTTGCCGCCATCGTATTGACTGCTCGTTTGATGAGTGGCCAGCCGAACGCAGGCGTCGGCTTCGAACTCGATGCCATCGCTGCCGTGGTGATGGGCGGTACCTCGATCTCCGGCGGACGCGGCTCGATCATCGGCACCTTGATCGGTGCGTTGCTGCTGGGCGTGCTGAACAACGGCCTGAACATGGTCGGCGTGAATCCTTATGTACAGAACGTGATCAAGGGCGGAATTATTTTGCTGGCGATCTACATCAGCCGCGACCGTAGAAAGTAACTCTTAAACGACCTCCTTTTAGCAGGACCATGCAATGACTCAATCCACGCAATCCGATAAGCAAAACATGACGGCGATCGTCTGCCACGCTCCGAAAGACTATCGCGTCGAACAGGTGTCCAAGCCTAAGGCTCGCGCGCATGAGTTGGTGATCCGCATCGCCGCGTGCGGCATTTGTGCGAGCGACTGTAAATGTCATTCGGGTGCGAAGATGTTTTGGGGCGGCCCGAGCCCGTGGGTCAAAGCGCCGGTGATTCCGGGGCACGAGTTCTTCGGTTTCGTCGAAGAAATCGGCGAGGGCGCGGTGGATCATTTTGGCGTGAAGATCGGCGACCGCGTGATCGCCGAACAGATTGTGCCGTGCGGCAAGTGTCGCTATTGCAAATCCGGCCAGTACTGGATGTGTGAGGTGCACAACATCTTCGGTTTTCAGCGCGAAGTCGCGGACGGCGGCATGGCCGAGTACATGCGCATTCCGCCGACGGCGATCGTCCACAAGATTCCCGACGGCATCTCGCTCGAAGACGCGGCGATCATCGAACCGCTTGCTTGCGCGATCCACACTGTGAACCGCGGTGATCTGCAACTCGATGATGTGGTGGTGATTGCCGGAGCAGGTCCGCTTGGCTTGATGATGACGCAAGTCGCGCATCTGAAAACGCCGAAGAAGCTCGTCGTGATCGATCTGGTTGAAGAGCGTCTGGTACTTGCGCGTGAATACGGCGCGGACGTGACGATCAATCCGAAACAGGAAGACGCGCTGGCGATCATTCATTCGCTGACAGATGGCTATGGTTGCGACGTCTACATCGAAACGACCGGCGCGCCGATCGGCGTCAATCAGGGCATGGAGATGATTCGCAAGCTTGGTCGCTTCGTCGAGTTTTCCGTGTTCGGTGCGGATACGACGCTGGACTGGTCGGTGATCGGCGACCGCAAGGAACTCGATGTGCGCGGTGCGCATCTGGGTCCATACTGTTATCCGATTGCGATCGATTTGCTGGCTCGCGGGCTCGTGACGTCGAAGGGTATTGTCACGCACGGTTTTTCGCTGGAAGAATGGGACGAAGCGATCAAGGTCGCTAACTCGCTCGATTCGATCAAGGTATTGATGAAGCCGCGTGCCTGAGTGCTTGGCGCGGCGTGAGGCAAGGACGAGCGGCATATAAACGGAGACTGTATGGACTACGTCATCGGCGTCGATATCGGCACGCAGAGCACCAAGGCTTTGCTGGTCGATCAGCACGGCGCGATCGTCGCGCAGCATGCGTCGAGCTATCAACCGGATACGCCCAAGCCGCTATGGGCCGAGCAATGGCCGGCGATGTGGTTGAAGGCGGTTGTGGAGTGTATTGCGGCTTGCGTGCGCAAGGCGAAGGAGGCGGGCGTTGCGGCGAAGTCGATCAAGGCGGTGTGCGTGAGCAGTCTGTATGGTGGCTCGGGGATTCCCGTCGATAGCGATATGCGGCCGCTTTATCCGTGTCTGATCTGGATGGACCGGCGTGCGACCGATCAGGTCGAGTGGGTGCGTAAAAACATTGACCTGGAGCGGTTGTATGCGATCACGGGCAACGGCGTGGACAGCTACTACGGTTACACGAAGATGATGTGGTTGCGCGATCACGAGCCGGAAATCTGGGCGCATACGCGTTACTTCCTGCCGCCGAATGCTTACGTGATTTATATGTTGTCCGGCGAGGTCGCCGTTGATCATAGCTCGGCGGGCAATATTGGCGGCATCTACGATATTGCGAAACGCGACTGGTCGGATGAAGCGCTCGACATGCTTGGCATCCCTGCGACGATGATGCCGGAGCGGCTGGTGGAATCGTCGGACGTGGTGGGCGGGTTGTTGTCGCAGTGGACCGAGCAGCTTGGATTGGAGGCGGGCACGGCGATCGTTGCGGGTGGCGTGGATGCCGCCGTGGCGACGTTTGCCGCGGGTGTGACGCGTGCGGGGCAGCACGTTGCGATGATCGGTACGAGTATGTGCTGGGGGTATATCAATCAGACCGTCGATGCTCGGCATGGGCTGATCAGCATGCCGCATGTGTTCAACGGTCAACGCGATATTTATGTTTTTGGTGGTGCGATCACAGCGGGTGCTTCGGTGACGTGGTATCGGGAGCAGTTCTGTCATGCGGAGACCGAGGCGGCGCGTGCGATGGCGAATGGGGATCCGCATCGCTTGCTTGAAGAGAGTGCTTCTCAGATTCCCGCAGGCTCTGACGGGGTGATGTTCTTGCCGTATTTGATGGGGGAACGAAGCCCCGTGTGGGATGCGAAGGCGAGTGGGGCGTTTGTTGGTCTGAGCCTGTTTCACACGCGGGCACATCTGTATCGCGCGGTGCTGGAGGGCGTGTCGTTCGCGTTGAAGCACAACATCGAAGCGGGACGTAAAGGCGCGCAATCGCTGGATGACAAGTTGATCGTCGTGGGCGGCGCCGCGCATTCGGATTTGTGGATGCAGATCATTGCGGACATTACCGGCTATCCGGTCTATACGATCGAGCAGGACGTAGAGGCAGCGATGGGGGCGGCGTTGCTGGCTGGTGTCGGCGTTGGTCTGGTATCGCGTGAAGAAGCGCAGAACGGATGGGTCACGCTGATTGAACGTGCAGAACCGAATGCGCAACGGATGGCGCTGTATGAGCAGCGGTTCGGCGTTTATACGGATTTGTATCCGGCGTTGAAGCCGCTCATGCATCGGTTGCAGACGTCATGAATGCTACTTTTGATTTTTCTGGTCGCTCGATTCTCGTGACGGGCGCGTCGAGTGGGATTGGGCGTGCGACGGTGGAAGCGTTGTGCGGTTCCGGCGCGAATGTGGTCGCGGCGGCACGGAATGTGAATGAGCTTGCGCGGTTGGCTGAGGAAACGGGCTGCGAGCCGATGATGCTCGATGTGAGCGATGAGTCCGCTATTGATGAGGTATTGGGTTCGCTCGAGGCGTTTGATGGGCTCGTGAACTGTGCAGGGATTGCTTTGCTTGAGCGTGCGGTGGATACGACCGGCGCGAGTTTCGATCGCGTGATGGGGGTGAATGCGCGTGGGGCGGTGTTGGTTGCCAAGCACGTGGCTCGCGGGATGATCGATGCGAAGCGCGCTGGCAGTATCGTGAATGTTTCCAGTCAGGCTGCGCTCGTGGCGCTGGATGATCATTTGAGCTATTCGGCTTCCAAGGCGGCGCTCGATGCTGTTACGCGGGCTTTGTGTATCGAGTTGGGGCCATACGGCATTCGAGTAAATAGCGTTAATCCTACGGTGACGCTAACACCGATGGCGGTGCAGTCGTGGAGTGATCCCGCGAAGCGTGATCCCGCGTTGAAGGCGATTCCTCTGCACCGCTTCGCGGAGTCCGCAGAGGTGGCTGCGCCGATTATGTTTTTGTTGAGCGACGCGGCTTCGATGATTAGTGGGGTTTGTTTGCCGATTGATGGGGGTTATACCGCGAGGTGACTCGTTTGTCTGCGCTGGGCTAACGGGTTGCGCGTATGCGGCGTTGGCGCGCACAGCGTCCCGCACCATCGTGGCAGACCGCGAGTCCACGTCCCGTTTTGCAGACAACATCCACGCTCGATGTCTCAAGGCGCAATAGCTTGATGGCATCAAACGTTTCTGACGCTAGGGCGTTAAGACCCTACGTATCTTCAGAATCACCGCACGCATTTTTCAAGTGTGACCGATTTCTCCTGCCGCAAGAAAGTGCGAGTCTCTACGGATAAGTTTGTTCAACTCCGTAGGAGACGGACTCGTGGCAAATACCACAACCAACAAAACGGCAGGTCTGGAGCGGATTACGACTGCAACCGGCGATTCGACTATCGCTTGCTTGCGTTGTACCAATGTCGAAGGCGGCCTACACCGCATCGGGGATCAGGAAGCCTACAACCATAAGGTTCATTGCGGCGACGATGCCCTTGCAAGACGGGCCGGAGTCTAAGCAATGCCGAACAAGAAAACCGTAGTTAGAACGAACTCGACACCCGGCTCGATCAAGGTGGTGGAGTTGAAGGTACTAACGTTTCAGGAACTATGGGACAACTATCCGACGGGCAATCCCTACGACAATCCGAAATACAAGGATCAGTGTGCAATCCGTATGAGCGTGATGCTCCACCGGGTCGGTGTTGAAATGAAGTCATTTTCAGAAAAACTCGTGAAGCCGCTTTCCGGTGCGCCGACGATTGGGCGAATATTGCTTGATGGCAAGGCCACCGCCACGCGGGCTGATGAACTGGGCGAATGGCTGAACCTGCGTCCGTTTGCCGGTCTGCCAAAGGCAGAGAATATTACCGGGGCAGACTGGGAAGAAAAGGTTAAAGGGCGTACGGGTATCATCCAGTTTTCGCGATACTGGTCCCGCGCAGGAGAAAGTGCATCGGAAGCAAGCGGCGGCCACATCGACCTTTGGAATGGCAAGCGGCTAACAAACAATGGTGTGGTGGGGGCTACAGAAACGTTTATGCGCTTTACGCTTCGCATCAACGATCCGTGGATTCCTGTCTATTCTGACCTTAGAAGATCCAAGGCAATTCTGTTCTGGGAAATTAAGTGATTGCGTCATTTGGCATCTTCTTGATGGGTTGCATAGGGGGTCTTTTGATAGACCTAATCCCGCATGCCATACAGTTCACGATGCGTATCGACTTATGCAGAGAGTCATGTCCTTCATGGTTTCGGTTAGGTTCAATGCTGGTATATGGCGCAATGCCACTTACGTGGGGTGTGCTATCGGTTTTGTTTTTTCGACGATCAATCAGGCGGGCCTGTTTCGGAACGATGGCGTTGGCTGTATCGTTGACGCTAATTTTGCTCGTGACCTGGATGGCATACGCGTATCAGACGAGCCTTCTGAAATGAGGCGCGTAGCAGCCGTGGGTATTTTCTCGCCAATCAAACCAAATGTTATTTTGGCAATAAAATGAAAAGGCTCGCGGTGCTCGTGATGCTCGCTGTTATCGGGGCAATTACCGGCACCGCTGCCGCTTGCATAGTGCTCGCCTTCTCACCGGTATGCGGCTACGACTGTGAGAATCACGCTACCGGAATCTGGTTCTTCATGACCGTCGCGTGCCTTGTCGGGTTCCCTTTATTGGGACATGTGTTCACGCGCGGAGCACGATTGACGCTCAAACGAGGGTCTATTGTCTCCGCTGGATTGGTGACAACGGTATTGTTTGCGGCAGGATGCTTCTACGTCGTGGACCTTCGCAGACACTATGCGGATGCCGAGGCTGCATGCCCCGTAAGCGCTGATTTTGATTTCATGTACATGTCGATAGCAACGCGTGACGTGCAGACTTATACGAAGGCGTCGGACGGAGAGGTGAAGCCGTTGAGCGTCATACCCCAGTGGCAACGATGTACGGTCGACGGTGCGTGGTGCGATACAAACCCGAAGCAAGCGCATATGCGATGCAAGGCTGGCGTGGTCTATGTGAATGCAGCCGATTGGTCTGCGTTTTCTCTCGTACCGAAGGAAAATATTCCAGGGGCAGTACCCATGAAATCGATGAACCTTTGTGAACCTGGCAACGTACCAGATAACTAGTCCGATCACATTAGCTTCTCATTCGATTGTTGGGCGTCGAACACAACGACATGTGGGCTGATGCACGTCGAGAGTAAAGTGGCGCTGCTTGAACTTCAACGGACGCCGGTTCCGTTAAACCGGTACGAATAGAAAAGGCGCGAACGATTCGCGCCTCATTCTTTGTCGCGGCGCGATGGCCGCAACTTCACGTTAGTGTTTCACTGCTGTCTGCTGCGCATCCGCCCGCGCACACGCGGCTGCCTTTACGCGCTCCTGCTTACGCGTCACCGCTTTGTCTGACGCACCTTCGGCTTCGAGTGCAGCTTCCCCTGCTTCCCGTCCCGCCTCTGCAGCATCCGAGAGAAGCTTCGTCGCAAGCTTGGCCGTGATGCGACTGTGAGCAACTCCCTTTGCATCGAGCGCGATCACTTGGTATAGGTCACGGTCGCATTCAACTTCCTGCTGGTATTGCTCGACGGTATAGAGCAGGTGTTCCAGCAGGTTGCGCTCACTGCGTCTTTCCTCAACCGTCGTCGCTGGGCATCGGGTGATGCTCGCCGCGAGATCAATCAGTGTTCGAAGCTGTCGGATTTGTCGGTCGCACGCTCCAAAAGCCGACAGTGCGAGCTTTTCGTACTGGAGCGCATCAAAGGGCGGTCGTGATGCCGTTTGAGTCTTCTTAGTGGTTTTGGTCATGGTGCGATTTCCGATGTGTTCCTGAAACGCCCGACACTCTCTAACAGATGAATTAGTAAGGACTTCCCCGGTCTGCGGATCGTCACCGTCTGGTGCGATCATG